>JANXYJ010000072.1 GCA_025350105.1 Terriglobia bacterium
CAACGCCAAACCCACCGCCAAACCCAACGCCAAACCCACCGCTAAACCCACTCCCCCCATCTGCCGATAAACCAGGAGGGATGGAGACCGTCAGCACAGAGACAGGTGGAGTAGATTCCTCCGCATTGCCGGTCAGCGCCAGAAAACCAAGAACCCGCCGCCGACAGCGCTGTTGGTGGATGTGCAGCCGCGCGGTGAGCGCGTTTGCCACCCGGCAGACGCTGATTTTGTTTTTGTTAGTGAGCTTGTCGCTGGCGGGCAGAATTGCGCTGCTGCCGATCGCACCGATTCCCGAGCCGGCCATTCAGGACGAGTTTAGCTATCTGCTGGCTGGGGAGACTTTTGCCGCGGGCCGCCTAACCAATCCCACGCATCCGTTGTGGCGGCATTTCGAGACGATTCATGAGATCATGCGGCCCAGCTATCAAAGCAAGTACCCTCCGGCACAGGGGATGGTGCTGGCGCTGGGACAGGTGGTGTTTGGGCATCCCTGGTACGGGGTCTGGTTGAGCGTAGGGGCCATGGTGGGGGCGCTGTACTGGGCCTGCGCCGGATGGCTGCCGCCGCGGTGGGCACTGCTGGCGGGAGTGATCGCGCTGTTGAAGACCGGCCTGGTGACGTATTGGAGCACCAGCTATTGGGGCGGCGCTGTCGCAGCTTGCGCGGGGGCGATGGTGATTGGCGCGGCGGCGCGCTTGCGCCAGCGGCTGTCATTTCGCAGGGCGCTGGTTTTGGCGGTTGGCTTGGCGGTGCTGGCCAATTCGCGCCCGATGGAAGGGGCGCTGTTGGGCTTGGGCGTGATGGGTTTGCTGGTTCACAGCATGGCCGGTTCAAGGATCATCTTCAGCGTGATTTCCTGGCGCCAATTCTGGGCTCCGCTGGCGTTGGTGCTGATTCCTACGGCTGGCTGGATGCTGTATTTCAACTACCGGGTGACCGGAAACGGATTCGACACCCCCTATGGCAGCCACTATCGCCAGTACGACATCAGCACGCCTTTCTTCTGGGATACCAAACCACATCCGCAAGCCTACGTGGAGAATGCGCATGTGCGCGCGGTGCACCAGCGGGAGTTCGATTCCAGGGCGGAAATGATGGCGCCTTTGATTCGGCTGAAAGACTTCTATTATCTGTGCCGGCAGTTTATGGGTTTGCCCTTGTCGTTTTGCATCCTGTTCGGATTTGGGTTTGTAAAATGGTGGGGCCAGAGGTCCTGGCCCATCCTCATGGCGTGCCTCCCTATGATTTTGTGGCTGATGACCTACGTTTGGATTTCGCCGCACTATGTGGCGCCGGCGACGGCAGCTTTTTACATTGTGATTGTGATCGTGCTGCGGAGGTGGTTCCACGATTCGGCCACGGTCGCGCAGTGGCTGCTGGCGGGCATGCTGCTGAGCATGGTCTGGTTGTATCAGGATCCGGCCAATCACTGGATGTGGGACAAGCGCGACTACAGCGCACAACGCAAAGCGGTGCTTGAAAAGCTGAATCTTGCACCCGGCAAGAAAGTGGTTCTGGTGCAATACGTGCCCGGCTACAACATTGACGACGAGTGGATTTATAACCACGCCGACATCGACCGGTCGGATATTGTATGGGCCCACGACATGGGGCCGGAGCGAAATCAGGAACTGATCGATTACTACAGCGGCCGCAAGTTCTGGCGCCTGGTGGCGGGCGCCCAGAACAGGCTGGAGCTGGCAGAGCTGACCAACCCAGCCCGGCATTGAGGATGCCGTGAGGATGCGTTGAGGATGCCGTGAGGATGCCATGAGGATGCGCGGTGAGCCCGGACACTTCGGCAATGAGCGGGCGTAATGATCTGAATGGCGTGATGCTCTGAGTGTCACAATGTCTCAACAATGAATGTCTGAACAATGACAAGACGCTAAAGCCACGAGGGCGCTCTGCCGATGGCCCAAGTGGCGGGGAGCCGCCGAACTCCGAACCATGACAAATCCGGCCTCAATAGAAGAATCCGCAAAAATCGCCGATCCCAAAAAAGAAGATTGGCCTTGTAACCACAGTGCGTTTGAAGGATCGGGCGCGCACGCGGCGGATGGATACGTTTGGGAACGTTCTCTACTCAACCTGGCGGTGGTGGAGGAGGCGAAAGACCTGCTGTGGGCCAGCCAGGTGAATTTGAACCGGCGGCTAGAGGAGTGGCTGGGCGAAGCCGTAGCAGACGACGCGGCGTTCGCCCGCCACCAGGCGCGGCTGGCCGAATATGAACTGCGCGGGATTCCTAAAGACTTGCGGCATTACCTGGTGGGTGAGTTCGATCTGCAAACCCGGCTGGACCCTCGTATTTGCCGCATTCTGGGTTCTCCTTCGGCCCGAAAGTGCCTTGCACGGTTACTAGATAGCCCCAGATACTATGTTCATTTCCCACCCATGATCCGGCTGAAAGTGGCCGAGGCGCCGGGAAGTATTCTTCCCGCGCATCAGGACTTTCCCTACAACACGCATCTTCGGGATTTCCTTACCGTGTGGGTGCCGCTGGTGGATATCGACCAGGAAGTGGGAGGGCTGATCCTGTACCCGGGGAGCCATCTGGACGGAAAAATGGATCACGCGGCCAACGGTCCTTGGGCGCATGGGTTAAGCGACGGCGCGCTGCTGAAGAAGTACGCCCGGCGGGCCATTCAGATGAAGGTGGGGGATGCCCTGATCTTTCCACCCACGCTGATTCACGAATCGGCGGCGCAGTTGAGCCGCACCACACCCCGCTTGAGTATTGATTTCCGCGTATTTCGCGAGCCCTCCGATACGGGGAAATCGTACTACGATCCGTTCGAAGACCGGGTGACCCGGCTGGATTAGGGCGGCACGTTTCTGGTTTGAGTGAGCAGAGAGTACAGGAGCGCGCAATGGCTTTGGTGTTTGACGGAATCAAGAAGACAGGCCTGGATCTCCCCATTGAGGAACAGATTCAGCAGCACTGCGACCAGTACGGGATTGACGCGCTGACGGCGCTGAAGACCTTCCCGATTCTGGTCCGGCGGCAGTGGCTGAAGCGTTTTTTGGCGCACGTAGAGCTATTTCAGCAAACGCTGGAGGTGCCAGGCGACATTGCCGAACTGGGCGTTTTCCGCGGGGCAGGGCTATTCACCTGGGCGAATCTGTTGGAGTCGTTTTGCATCGGCGACCGGACCAAAACGGTGTGGGGCTTTGACAATTGGCGCGGCTTTACCGAAGTGAGCCAGCAGGATGGCGCCGCCTTACCCGATATCCAAAAAGTGGCGGGCGGATTTTCGCCCAACCGGTTCTTTGCTGAATTGAGCAGTGCGATTGACATCTTCGATCGCGACCGCTTCATTCCTTGGAAGCCGCGCATAAAACTGGTGGAAGGGGATATTGAGCGCACCGCGCCCGTGTTTGCAACCGAGAACCCCGGCGTACGCTTTTCCCTGGTGCATTTCGATTGCGATATGTACGCACCAACCAAAGCTGCGCTGGAAGCCTTCTGGCCACTATTGTCGCGCGGCGGCTTGTTTCTGTTCGACGAATACGGGATTCCGGATTGGCCGGGAGAAACCAAAGCCGTGGACGAATTTCTTGCGGAGCGGCCCGGGCTGCGCTTGAAAACTCTGTCCTGGAACAATGTTCCGGCGGCGTATTTGGTGAAACCCTAGCCGCTTAGACCAGGATTTCGGTCGGGGGAACAACCGTCGGGGGAACAACCATGGTGGCGCCCCGGGCCGCCAGGCGCGGACCGACGCGCTGCGCAATCTGGGCGGCGATCGCCGGGACCAGGGCGATAAAAACCTGAGCACCGGCAGGCACCTGTTCCACCGCCAGAATCGGCCGGCCCAAGTGTTCGCGCCCGATCCGCTTGGCGTCTTCCTCCACGAAAAACGAAACCCGGTCTCCCAGAATGCCGGCCAGCCAGGTGGCGGCGATGGAGGAGCCAAATAGTCCGAACGGAGCTTTGGCCGATGCTTGCTGGGCTGTGTGGCTAAATTGTCCAAGCCAATCGATTTGCGCCCGAACTTTGCATACAGCGCCGTGGGATGCACTGCGGCCATTTTGCGATGGCAGCGGTGCCGCTTGGATTGTCGTTGGCTTAATCGAGGCAGGCTTAATCGAGGCAGGCTCAGTCAAGGCAGGCTTGGTTAAAAACGACAGCTCCTTGGCTACCCAATTCTTCGAAAGCAGGGCAGGGGAGGCGGGATCTTCGTGTGCACCGGGAGTTTCGAATCCCGCGCCGGCCGCCAACAGTGACAGCACGCTGGCACTGAAATGAATCATATGATCGGCCACCAGGTATTCAAACGGATTCGCCTCGGCGTTGGGGACCTGGATGAACAGGCGTCCGGCGTCTTTGGCGAGTTTGCTGCGGCCGAGTTTTTTGCGGAGATCGCAAAGCACGGCGGCGGGCTCTGGAAAATGTTCCAGCGAATGGACCATGGTGATCAGATCAAAGCCTTCGGGAAGTTCAGCAGGAGTGCCAGTATGGAGCGCGGCGAACCCAGGCAACTGCGCGAGCACCGGCAGACTCCTCTGATCCTGATCGAGTCCATGCAATTGCCATCCGCCGCGTTCGGAGAACACGCGAAGAGTCACACCGCTGCCGCAACCGATATCCACCATCTTTCCGCCGCGCGGAAAACCAGGAGTGACGGCAAGGTGATCGGCCAAAACGTCGCTGCGCCGGCGCAGCGTTCCCGTGGCCGCATCAAACACGCATTGTTCGGCCCCGCCAGCCTGGTGAAAGGCGGCATAGTCGCGATAGATCTCTCCGATTTCGCCAAACCACTGGGCGTCTGCCGGGGATTGCGCCGCGCCACAGGTTTCGCAAAGGTACAGCCGCCCGCCAGCGCGAAACGGAAGACAATCGGAGGTAACGCGGGGCAACTGGCGATAAGCGGCCAACTCTTCCATGCTCCCGCCGCAGATGCGGCACGATTGCACCAGCGGCGCTGTCGGCGTCTGTAGTTCGAGTGTGCTTTCCATTTTCTTGGCGTTAGCGCTGAAACGCCTCACGCCGGATGCGCCGGATCAACACCTCAAGCAAGGTATGTCCCACCGAGAGATAGTTGCGGAAATTCAACGCGGAATTGGGCCCGCCTTTTTCGACGTGGGTGGCCACCACGGGAATCTCGATAAACGTTGCGCCCTCATCCAGCAGGCGGGTGATCAGTTCCGCCTGAAACCCAAAACCGAACGAGTACGGGCCCCAGCGCATGACGTTGTAGCGGAAATGGATGGCAGACCCATTGTAATACCGCAGGTGGTAACCGCTGAGCGTATTCACCATTCCGGTGTATACCTGGGACAATTTGCGGCGGAAAGCGGGTTTACCGGGGACGGTTTCGTGGAACGGCAGGATGATATCGGCGCCACCCAATTTGCCGAAGATCTTCAGCAGGGTTTCCTTGGGTTCGGTGCTGTCGCCGCACACCATCCGGTAGTATCTGCCGCGCCCCAAAAAGGCCCCGTCGACGTAGGTGCGGGTAAGGCCGCGGTTGCGCGGATTTTTGTGCAGCCGAATGGGTAAGTCGGGATGCGCCTGTAGATAGCCTTCGGCCACCGCCACCGTTTGGTCCGAGGAACCGTCGTCGATCACCAGAACTTCGTAGCTCCAGGGCAGCTCACCCATGGCCGCCACGATGGTTGCGAGAGTCGCCGCGATGTTGTGCTCCTCATTGAAGCAAGGTACGACGATGGTAAGGTCCAACTCGTCATCGTCCACGCGGCGCCGGGCATTTACGGGGGTGTTGGCTGGGGTGGTTGCCCGCTGCAGATCCGGCAAGGCGGTGGTGGCGCTTGGAGGGGCGAGTTCGCTGGTCTGCATGGTTTTCTATAGCGTTTTCTTAGGGCCGGTTTGGTTGCGCAGCCGGCCGGTTTCTCACTGCCGGCTGGTCCACCTTGTCCGTTGTCGGAACGATTACTGCCGGCTTTATTCCCCTGCCGGTTTTATTCCACTGTCCACCAGGTATAGTCGCCGGTATAGCCCGCCTCGGCGAACAGCTTCTGCCAATCACTGGTACTCAACATAGTTTCGGCAGTCAGCACCCAACGCAACATAGCCTGGCGCTGGGCTTCGTTGCGAAACGCGTCCACCATCACAAAGGCATGTTTGCGCGAAACCCGTTGCATCTCACGCAGGCTTTGTTTGCATTCCGCATAAGGCAGGTTATGGATGGTGTTGATGGCCACCACCAAGTCGAAACTCTGGTCCGGGAAGGGGAGCGCTTTGGCGTTCCCCACCTGCAAAAACGGTTTGACAGCGTCGAGGGCATTTTCGATGGCGTAGCGGGAAACATCGATCCCGGCAAGCCGGGCCTGGGGCATCAGAAGCTGAAAGTCATGCAGCATGAACCCCTTGGCGCAGCCTATGTCTAAAACAGCGGCGTGCTCAGGCAACTGATAGTGGTCGCGCATATTGCGGACGGTGTCGGTCCAGAACCGCGGGTGATAGTTGAATCCGCCATAGCCGTGGCGGCGGTCTCCGTCAAAATAGTCGCGGCCAAACTGTTTGGAGATGCGTTGGTCTTCGGCAGTGATCGCCGGCCGGTCGGCGGCACGGCCCTTACCGGCCGGATAGTGCTGCATCAGGTTCACTTCAGCCATGAAGGGATGTCCCTTGAAAAGGATTGGAAATCTGCGGGTATAACTGATCCACGCTCAGTCCGTGGGCCTGCTGCAGTTGCTGGTGGGACCCGTAAAGATGAATGAAGCGGTCCTGCAGCGCAAAGGTATGCAGCCGGCACGGCGCCGCCGTTTCCCAGGCAAGCTGTTTCACTTGCGCGCCCAAACCACCGCGCTCCACATGCTCCTCCAGTGTCACCACCAGCGGGAATTGCTTCAGCACAGCAGCGATGCCTGTGGTATCAAGCGGTTTCAGCGTGTGCACCGAATAGACCGCGGCGGGAATCCCGCGCTCGGCTTGCAGCTTATCGGCTAAGTCGCAAGCCATTTTGGTGATGGGGCCGTAGCTAAGCACGCACGCACCCGAACCCGGACGGAGCTGGCGTATTTTTCCAAACTCAAACGGCTGGGCCTGCGCGGTCAGGTTTGGTTCACCGGCTTTCCCCAGGCGCAGGTAGAGCGGCCCGGTATGCCCGGCTGCAAAATGCACCGCGGCTTCGGTTTCCGCGGGGTCGCAGGGGGCGAGGACAGTCATGTTGGGAATCGAGCTCATCACGGCGACGTCTTCGAGTGTATGATGGGTGGCTCCCAGCGGCGAATAGGCGATGCCCGCACCCATGCCGACGATGGTAACCGGCAGGTTCTGGTAACAGACGTCGTCGCGGACTTGCTCAAAGGGCCGGTAGATGGCGAAGTTCGCGATGGTGTAGGCAAAGGGCTTGAACCCGCGCAGAGCCAGTCCCGCGGACAAACCGATGAGGGTTTGCTCGGCGATGCCGACATCGATGAAGCGGCTGGGGCATTCGGTCTTGAAATTGGCGATTTTCGAAGCCGGGGAAATATCGGCCACCACCATGAAGAGCTTGGAATTTAGCTGCGACGCGTCGTAGAAGGCGCGGGCGAAGGCGTCTCTCATATTTGTGAACCCCGTTCTGGTGAAGCCGAACTCCGTCCTGTATTTGGGTCGAGGGCATTGCTGTCCGGTTCCGCCAACTCCTCCAGTGCCTGCTGATACTCGCTTGGATTGGGAGAGCGGTAATGCCACATCGGTTTATCCTGCATGTAGCTGACGCCCTGGCCCTTTACGGTTTTGGCGACCACCGCCAGCGGACGCAGTGGATCTTTGCTGTCAACTGCCTTCGTCAGACTGGTTTGATCGTGGCCGTCGCAATCGATGGCCTGCCAGCCAAAGGCGCGGAACTTGTCGGCGACGGGGTAGAGATTGGGATGATACACGCTGGTTTTACCGCCGGAGATGTAGCCGTTCAAATCCACAAACACCACCAGGTTGTGGATCTTGAGCGTGGGGGCCAGCAGAACCGCCTCCCATGTTGAGCCCTCCATCAGTTCGCCATCGCTGGTGACCACATACACGGTAGCAGCTTGGCCTGAAGCAGCACGGCTCCGTTCACTTTCGGCGAGGCAAATGCCCAGTGCCATCGGCAATCCATGGCCCAAGGAGCCAGTGGAGGCTTCGATGCCGGGCGAGCCATAGTCCGGATGCCCGCCCAGGTGGCCATCCGGATGACAGCAGGTGTCCAGATCGGCGCGGCTCATCACGCCAAGTTGTTCGAGTACGGCAAATTGGGCCAGCGCGCCATGGCCCTTGGAAAGGATAAACGTATCGAGGGCTCGGCCGTCTGGCGCTTGCCGCATCAAGCCATGATAGATGGTATCGACGATTTCCAGGCAGCTGAAGGCGGGTGCAATGTGCAAAGCCGGAAGCCTTTGGGAGAGTTCCAGAATCCGCCGCCGCATGGCCCGGCAGCGGCGTTGCGCAGCGCTTACATCGAAAGCGGCGGCGCCGAACCTGATTTCATCCGATACAGAAGTTGTTGCAAGCGTAGTCTGCATAGCTTTGGCCTAGCGATTCACCCTGAGAGTTTCGGCAGTCTTGTGTTCCGCTACGCTTTCGGCCATTCTGGTCAAGCTCCTTTTGCCGGTATAGAACTCGCCAATGGTTTCGAGCATGTAGTCCAGCTGTTGGGTGGAAATGAACTGATGCGCGGGAAGGGTAATCAACTCCGCGGCTTGACGTTCCGCCACCGGGAAATCGCCGCGCCGGTAGCCCAAACTGGCCGCGGCTTTTTGCAGATGCAACGGGACCGGGTAATGCACTTTGGCTTCGATGCCGCGGCTGATCAGGAAGCCAAGCAGCGCGTCGCGGCGCTGGAATGCCGCCATGTAGAGTTGTTGGGCTTCGATGTGGTTGGCGCAACGCTCCACCACCGTCACGAAGTCAGGCCATTGGCGCAAGCCTTGGTCCAGATAGAGGGCGTTGCCATTGCGCTGGCGAACCAGATCGGCAACGGTATCAAGCACCCGGCTAGCCACCACGGCTTGCAACGGCTGCAGCCGCATGTTCACGCCCCATATGTCGATGTGGTCGCGGTCCGCCATGCCGTGATTGCGGTACTGGCGCATCCAATCGGCCAGGGCGTCGTCGTCGGTAACCACCATGCCGCCGTCGCCCATCACGTTCAGGGGTTTCAAAGGATGCATGCTGAAGGCCCCCAGTGTGCCGAAGGTGCCCGCATGCCGGCCGCCGAGCCTGGCCCCCACCGCCGGACAGGCGTCTTCGATCACCTTGAGACCGTGGGCCTTCCCCAGCTGGACAATGCGCGGCAAATCGGGCGAGGCGCCAGCCCAATGCACCGGCAAAATTACCTTGGTTTTAGGGGTGATGGCCGCGGCGATCTGGGCTGCGTCTATCTGATACCGGTGGTCGCAATCCACAAACACCGGACGGGCGCCCACGGCGACAATCGCACCGGCGGTGGCGTAGAAGGTGTTGACGGCTGTGATGGCCTCGTCTCCCGGGCCTACTCCAGCGGCCTTCAACGCCAGAATCAGGGCGTCCGTGCCGTTGTTGGTGCTGATGCAGTGGCGCGCTCCGACGTAACCGGCGAACTTGGCTTCAAAGCGTTCGACGAAGGGCCCCAGGGTGAATTCCCCGCTGGCGGCAAGCTCCCGCCAACCGGCGAGAAACGGCTCCACGTCGGCGAATTGTTGGGGTAAGTAATTGAAAGGGACTTTCACGATTTCTCCTGCCTTATTAACAGCGCCGTTGATAGAACTGGTGGATTAGCTCTCCGACGCGGTCCTGTTGCGCATGCGTCATTGCGGGAAACAAGGGCAGGCTCAAAATGCGCTGTGCCGCCCGCTCGGCCACCGGAAAATCACCGGCGCGATAGCCGAGGTTCGCCGCCGCCGGCTGCAGATGCAGGGGGGTGCGATAGTGAATCAGCGCCTCCACCCCATGCGCTTGCAAATGGTTTTGCAGCTCGTCGCGATGGTCGGCTTGAATCACGTAGGTCTGATAGACGCAGTATTCGCCCGGGCCCTGCAGCGGGACTTCGACCACATCAGAAAGCAATTGGTGATAGCGTTCGGCCAGCGCGCGGCGTCGTTCGGTCCACTGCTCGAACGCCCCCAGGTTCACCAGCAGCAGAGCGGCTTGCAGTTCATCCAGACGGTTGTTGCCGGACCAATAATCGCATTGTTCGCGGTTCCGCAAACCGTGATTGCGGGCCTGCCGGAGGGTGTCTTTGAGTGAAGGGCTGCTGGTGGCGATGGCACCTCCATCGCCGTAAGCAAACAGATTCTTCAGCGGGTGCAAACTGAATGCCGCGGCGTTTCCCCAGGACCCGGCGGGCTTGCCGTGCAGGCGGGCACCGACGGCTTGCGCGGCGTCCTCCAATACGAACAGATTGTGCTTTTCCGCGATCCGACGGATTTCATCCATGCGTGCGGGCCGCCCCGCCAAATGCACCGGAACAATTCCTTTGGTGCGCGGTGTGATGGCGGCGGCCACCGCCTCCGGATCCAGATTCAGATCGGCGCCGACGTCGGCGAACACCGGTTTCGCCCCGCTCATGGCGATGGAGGAGGCCGTGGCCACAAACGAGTTGGGCGCGGTGATGACTTCATCGCCCGGACCCAGTCCGTAGGCTTGCCATACCAGCTGCAAGGCGCTTGTACCGTCGGCAACACCAATCGCAAAATCTGTTTGGCACAAGGCGGCGAAGCGTTCCTCAAACTCAGCCAGGCGCGGACCCATGATGTACTGCCCGCTGGCGATCACGCGATCGAAGGCCGCGCGCAAGGCAGGCTGCAGTTCGCTGATTTGCGCTGGCAGGTTGGTGTAGGGCACGCGGCTTAGGCCAGGCGCGGAGGCTCTTGCCAGCGCCTGATCCCACACCGTAGTCAGGTATGGGCAACGGGGCAGCTGTTCGGCCTCCACACGGGTGACGAAGCGGACGGCCTGCCCTTCCAGGCATTCATACGACTGGACGCCATCGAAGCGGCTCCAGAAAAACTCCAGTTGAAAATCCTGGCCGTAGCCCCAATCGGCGCCTTGAATCGAGGTGAGGGGCTTCAGGTCACCACAGCGGTAGCGCGTCTCTTCCACAAATTCGCGGCGCGCGGCATCTTCGGGAGTTTCGTCCGCTTCGCGATGGCCGCCGGGGAAGACCCATAGGCCGGGGTCGGCGATTCCGGGAATATCGTCGCGGTGCTGCAGCAGGGCCGCGCCATCTTCGCGCAACAGAACCACACCGCAGACATGCGCGGCGGTTAGCGTTATGGACATACGGCCTCTTCTTTCTTTGTGGCGGGTTTTTGACTGGCCGGACTGGCACTGGATAGCGCCGCTAAACCCGATGCAGGCTGCAATGCGGCATAGGATTGCCGAAGGCCGTCAGCAAGCTCCGTTGCTTGCAACGAGGGGAAGGCCAGCGCCAGCGCGCGCGTATCGAAATGGCGATGGGTGACGGGTGCGCTTTGTGGAAGATGATCGATCATGATGTTGTCCGCAGCCAATGCTGCGATCATTTCCGCCACCTCGCCAAAAGAAGCCGCGTGGCCGGTGACGGCGTTGATGACTCCGGTGCTGGCGTGACCGATGCACTGGCGGACCAGTTCGGCGACGTCATCGACAAAGACATGATGGCGGCGCTCCTGACCTGCTCCGAAGAGAGCAATGGTTCGGCTATTCAGGGCGCTACGCAAAAAACGATTGGGCCCGTAACTGTTGTGGGTATCGCCGGGTCCGTAAATGGCGCACGGGCGAACGATGGCGAATGGAATGCGCGCCTGTTGGCACGCCTGGCCCAAAATTTTTTCCCGCGCGACATGCATCAAGGCGTAGAGATCGGACGGTTCGCAGGCGGATTCTTCGTTCAATAACGAAGACCAGCGCGCGTCGTAAACGGCATCGGAACTGATGTAGAGGAAATGCGCGGGACGCGAATGCTGGAGTGCCAGCGCAACCGCCTCCGCCATACGCAGGTTGGCCATCAGCGTGGCTGTGTCTTTCCCTTTGTCGGGAGTGAGGCCGGCGGCCATCACCACGGCGTCATCGGGTTGGATGTGGGCCGCGAGTTCCGCACTTGCGCCCGGTTTGGTGAGATCGATGGTCGAACGGCCCAGCGCCATCATGGTGGCGCCATGGGCTTGCAAATTCCGCTGCAAGACCGGCGAAAGAAATCCGCCCGCGCCCAGGATCACGGTGCGCGGCAAAGGACTGTGCGGGGAACGATGATGTTGCAACATGTTTAGGGTCCTTTAGGCTCCCAGGCGTTCGTATTGATAACCCAACTGGCGGCACCGGGCTTCGGCAAGTACGCCGTAGGGGTCGATCACCTTACGGCCGCGCATGCGCGGCAACAGCCGTTCCAGCGGAGCGGATGCGAATTCGCGCCACGGTGTCATCACCAGCAAAACGTCGGAGTCCTGCGCCGCTTCTTCCGCTGCATCGCAAACACGGACGTGCGGAAATTGTCCGGCATCGATTTTCGCCACCGGATCGTACGCCTGGCACGAGTATGCGTTCAGCGCCCGCAGCAGCGCCAGCGACGGCGAATTCTTGGTGGAATGCGTGTCCTGCTTGTACGCCAGGCCCCAAACGCCAATGCGGGTTTGTTCTGTATTTTGCAGCAAACCGGAGGCGAACAAGCGGCCCAAAACCCAATCCTTGCGATACATACTGTTGCGCTGCCAGGCGGTGACCACGCTGGCGTCACAGCCGTTTTCCTCGGCCAGGCGCTGCACGGTAACCAAGTCGCGTTCCAGATTTCCGCCGGCAATACCGAGTCCCGGGGTGAGATAAGCTTTCGTCCCAATGCGTTGGTCCAGCCGCAAGGCGGGAACGATCTCGCGCCAATCCGCGCCAATGCGTTCGCAGACTTCGGCCAGCGTATTGGAAGTGGCGATGGAGGAAACCAGAAAACAGTTAATGGCGATCTTGCACAGCTCGGCACTCTCGTAGCGCATCAGTACGGTGGGACATTCGAAGGCCTTGAGATAAGCAGCATAGTGGGCGGGCAAAGCCTCGCCTGGCTTATCAGAACCAGTCTTGTCAGAACCAACTTTGTCAGCACCAACTTTGTCAGAACCAATAATGATGCGTTCCGGATGCACGGCGCGATCGACAGCGTTGCCGAACACCAACGTCTCCACCTGATAAAACAGCTGGTTGTCACGGAGCTTGTTGTCAGCCAGCTTGGCGGACAGTTTCCGCGAGTAGCCAGGCGGCAACTGGCTCATGATGACCAGCGTGGCGCCGTGGGCCAACTGCGGCGTGACTTCAGCCAGCAGTTTCTCGAGCGGCCCCAGGTCACTTTGATTGGAATCGTTCGTGGTAACGTCCAAGGCGACGAAGACCAGCTGGCAATGCGCCAGACGGCTGGCGTCGGAAGTATAGGTCAACCGCGCGGAGTGCTCGCGGTAGAGATCGTCCAGGCCGGGCTCGGCTACCGGGAAGCGGCCATGTGCGAGATCGGCCGTCAGGTCCGTGCGGGGATCGAAGGCGACGACGGAAAAACCGCGCGCGGCACTGGCGGCGCTATAGATAATGCCAAGGTGCGAGAGTCCCGCGAAGCCGATGGTTTGCTTGTTCATGTCGTTGTTTTAGGTGTTGAGTGCCGCTGCCAGTTCCTGCAGTTTGCTCTCTATCCAAATGTCGTTGCTTAGGCTTGCGTTTTGCGATTCGCATCGCATCGAATCCGCGCACAGTTTCTTGAAGTGCGCATACTCGGCGGCCCAGGTGGGGTCGCCGCAAACCAGCGTGGTCGATTCTTCATCGGGCCGCCCGCTCGGTAAAACGCGGCCGCGGAGCGTGAAGGTGCTGGGTCCCCACTTGCACAGGCACGAAATGTGCGCACTGCCCTTTTCGCCATAAACGTCGGCGCTGAACGAGTTGCGCCAGGAGAGCATGCTCATTTCGCAATCGATGGCGGGCGAGTCTATTTGCGCGCCATGCAGGCCAAACACAAAATGATCGTAGCTGCGATTCTCAAAACGGTCTGCGCGCCAGGGTTTGCAGGCGCCCTCGACTGGGCCGAACCAGTAGGCGATGGTGTCCAGCAAATGCGAGCCTAGATCGGGCAACACGCCACATCCCTGGTCGCGCCAAGCCGAGTTGCGGACGTCGCGGGCCGTGCCGTTCCCGTAGAAGAAACGCACAGTGTAGATGCGGCCCAGGGTTCCGCCATCCAGCGTCTGCTTCATGCGGACGAAGTGCGGTTCAAAACGATGGTTGTAAGCGGTGTAACAGACGGCGCGGTGTTGGCACGACAATGCGCAGAGTTCGGATAGCTCACCCTGATCGTCGCTCATGAGGGGTTTTTCCACCAAAACATGTTTGCCATTGGTCAATAAGTAACGCAGCAGCGGCATTTTGGCTTGATCGGGCGTGCACACCAGCGCGGCATCGTAGCTGGCAAGCGGAACCTCCTCCAGTTGCTCGAAATGCGGCTTGTCTTCCTCCGCGTTCTTTGCTGTGTTCTTTGCTGTGTTCTTATATGGATCCACGGTGGCGACGGCGTCCGCACCGGCAATGGCCAGGCGCTTCTTGCCCTGGATGCCCAGACCCACGATGACGGCTTTCAACCGAGTACCGCCTCCTGTAGCGCCTGGACCGAAGTTGGCGCCGGTTCTACCTTGGCCGGTTCCATGAGGGCTTGGCGCTCCAGTTGATCCAATCGCTTGATCAGCGCTTCCGGGTCAATCGGTTTGTTGCCGTCGCACTCGCAGGCCATGGCGGCGGCCACCGAACCCAGAATGGAGGCGATCACGGGATTGCCGGAGACTTTCAGCGCCAGCGTTGCGTAGGCCAGCAGGGCGTCTCCCGCACCCACGGCGTCCACCACGTGAGCGCCATCACTGCCGGCGAATGAATCCAGCGTGAAGAACGAACGCACGTTGGGGTCTGGCGTGCGATAGGTGATCAGGCCGCGTTCGCCCAATTTCAGGATCAGATATTTACAATGCGCGCGGCGGTACAAGTCCAGCGCCAGCGGACGCACGATGGAATCCTGATCACCCAAAGCAAAACGCGCTTCGCGTTCGTTGGGAGTGATCAGATCGAAGCCCTGAAAATCTAGAATGTTGCCCCAACGGGTCGCCACCTGGCTGTCAGCCACACGCAGCGGGCCCGCGGGAATGGCATCGGTCAATTGGGGAATGGTGGAAGCGTTGAAAATGCCGTGGCGGAAATCGCTAAAGACGGCCACGTCAGCGGTGGTCTTTTGCAGATCACGGCAAAAGGTATTGACGATCTTCTCTGAAATGCTGCGGTTGTCCACCGAATCCACTTTCAACATCCGGTAGCCGCCGGCGATAAAGACGTTTTTCTGCGTGGTGGGACGGGTTTCATCGATGACGGCCTGGCAACGGACGCCGTAGTTGTCCAGGTCCTTCAACACAAACTGTTGCGCGGCGTCGCCCCCTAAAACCGTCGTGAAGGTGACATCGGCCCGGGCCCGCTTCATGTGTTTGGCGACGATGCCAGCGCCGCCCACGAAGTTGGCCTGGTGTTCGAATTTCATGCTGAAAGTCGGCGTTTTGGTGTTGCCGCCAATCAGTGTGCAATAGGTGTAGGAATCGACAATGGTATCGCCCAGAATATGCACTCTTACGCCGGCGAAGGAGCGAACCGTGTCGCGTAAATGCTGAAAGTTGAGGCCTTCGGCGTCCATCAGCGAGGCCAGTTTATGCTGCGCCAGATTGGGCCGCGCCGATTCGATGATGGCGGAGGAGGAGTAAACGATATCGCCCGGGGTAAACAGCAATTCACCGCCGTAGCTTTCAACAACGTCCTTTTCCTCCAGCGTTCTGGGGTGAATCCCACCCTGGCCGTATTCGTAACCTTTGGCGAAATAGTCCGGTTGAATGATGGCCAGATTCCGCAAAGGCTTGGCGTCGGGATCAACCACCACGTAATCAACCACCTCCAGCGCCGCCAGATTCATGGCCCGCAATTCTTCGGGCACAAACGGGCGGTTGTTGGCCTTTTCGATATGAGTATCGGCGGTGAGGCTGGCCACCAGAATATGGGCTTTGCTTTTGGCGTAGATCAAGTGCCGGATGTGGCCGGGGTGCACCAGGTCGAAAGTGCCGTGGCACATGATGACTTTGCGTTCCCGCGGAGCCGGGCCCAGAATTTCGCGCAACTGGGCGGCGGTCTTGATCTTACGATCGAACAGCGATTGTTCGGCGGAGGTCATGCGATGGACTCCAGCGAACCCGTTTCCACTGAATCTGGTTCTACAGCGCCTGCGGCGGTTTTGGTTAAGAAAGCAAACCAGCTTTTAGTCGCCTCGGCGATGGACGCTTCGTCCCAGACCGGTGCTTCGCGCCAGTAGTCGATCACCGCCAACATATTGGCGACACCTTGTTCGAAGCTGACGCGAGGCTCCCAGCCGAGCTCGGATTTGATTTTACCGATGTCGGCCCAGGTGCAATCGGGCTCGCCTGGCCGCTTGGGAAGATGGACGCGTTCCCCGCCGAGTAGATCCGCCAAGCGATTGACCGGCTGCGGATTCCCGGCTCCCAGATTGTAGATTTGTCCGGTGAGATTGGTTGTCGCCGCTGCGTAGAACGCGCGGACGACGTCCGTGACGTAGAGAAAATCGCGGCTCTGCGTGCCGTCGCCGACGATGGTGAGCGGTTTGCCGGCGAGTTTTTGGGCCAGGAACACACCGAACACGGCACCGTAGGCTCCCGTGGTTCGCGAACGGGTTCCGTAGGCATTAAAGATGCGAATGCAGTTTACCGGCAGCGCATAGACATGGCCCCAATGGCGAACGGCTTGTTCGCCCAGATATTTGCTGAGCGCATAAGGATATTCGGTGGAAATAGGCGCGTTTTCAGTGGTTGGCAACTCTGCGGCCAAGCCGTAGCAGGACGATGACGCCGCATAGACCAGCTTGCGGACTCCCGCATGCCGCGCGGCTTCCAGGACGTGCACCGTTCCCTGGACGTTGGTGGAGAGATAGTCGAGCGGGCGGTCAATGGATGGAACGATGTCGCCGATGCCGGCGAAATGAAACACAAAGCGGGCATCGCGAAAAAGGCTATCGCCAGGCGCAAGCGTACGAATGTCTCGTTGGTCTAACACCACTTCCGGATTGGCGTTATGGTGGGCCAGGTTGCGCGGATGGCCGCCCACCAGGTTGTCGATAATGTGGACGCGGAAACCTTCTTCGACCAGAAGGTCCACCATGTGACTGCCGATGAAACCGGCACCGCCGGTGACGACAGCGATTTCACGGATGCTCATTTTTGGATCGCTGTGCTTTGCAAATTCAGTTTCTTCACCGTCTTGACGTTCACGTAATCCTCGTTGGTCATGCTGTCGGGGAACTTGTTGGTGGCAAAGGCGTGACATAGGTCGCGCACGGCGTCTTCAATGGTGTGGGTGGGCCGATAACCCAGCTTTTCGGCGATTTTGCGCGAGCTGACGTGATAGGACCGGTTGTCGTTGGTGCTGGTGGTCTCGATGCGAATGGGTTCAGGGCGAGTGGTTTCCTCATTGACAATCGCCTTGGCCAGTTGCGCCAACTGCGCCACAGTGTGATTTTCGTAACCGGCGTTGAAGACGTCCCCGGCGATTAGATCCGCCGGATATTCCAGCATCTTCACGTACAGGTCCGTCACGTCTTCAATGTGAATATTGGGCCGCTTTTGCGCACCGCCGAAAACGGTGATGACGCCGCGGTTGACCGCGTGATTGGTCAAAATATTCACGGTGAGATCGAAACGCATACGCGGCGAATAGCCGCAGACGGTGGCTGGCCGCACAATCACCGTGGTGAATTCGGGGCTTTGATAGCGCAGCAGGATGGGCTCACACATACCCTTGTACTTGTTGTAGTCGGTGAGCGGGACCAGGGGATGCTCCTCGGTAACCTCCGGCGCGTCGCTCACCCCATAAACGGAACTGGACGAAACGTAAAGGAACCGGCGCACGCCTGCGTTTTTGCTGGCGGCCACCAGGGGCTCAAAGCAATCGTAGTTAATGGTGCGGCTGAGTTCGGGGTCCAGTTCAAAGCTGGGGTCGTTCGAAATGCAGGCCAGGTGGATGACCGCGTCGCAGCCTTGCACGGCTTGGGTGTATTTGGCGGTATCGCGAATGTCACCGTCGATCAGACTAAGACTTGGGTGAGCGGGCAAGCCGGTGGAGCCAAACAGCAACATATCGTAGACCACGACCTGATAGCCTGCCCGGAGTAACTTGGGGACCAGGACGCAACCTTTATAACCGGCGCCTCCGGTGACCATCACTTTCTGGATGCTGGTGGTTTGGTTCGTGGTTGGATTCATAGGGGACAGGCTCATGTGAAAGAAGAGGCGCAGGGCGGCTGGGGCCTCCTACTCCTACGGCGAGTCCATCGGCGGAGTTAGGGATCAACTTTAGTCCGGGGTGGGATGTTTGGGTGAGGATGCGCTGGTGGCAACTGGTGGTCGGCACGCAGCTTTCCCAGGCATTAGTGACTATCGCCGTCGTGATCGGCGTCGGCGGAGGCCAAGGCTGCTTGCGCGGTTTTGCTGAGTTGAACCGAATCTTGATTGGACTGGCTGGGGGCGGACCTGGCGGGAGTGCTGCTTTGCGGTTGGTAGGCGGCTACGGCACTGGCGCTGCTGATACTGCTGATGGCTGTCATGAGGGCCTTATCGGCTCGCCAGCAGGTGTCGATAGGAATAATGCAAAAAAGCCGCATCCCCAAAGGGAATGCGGCCTTTCGCTCACTTTTCCGTTAGCGGCACTGATTTAACGCCGAGTGACAGCGAAGCAGTAGAACAAGCCCGCGCCACCGGTGCGCACCAGGTTGTCCTGGCTGCAGCCGGCGCTGGGGTGAGTGGAATTCCACGAAACATTCGGGCCGCCGGTGCGATCGAAGTGACCCAACTGCGCGGTGCCCATGCTGTTGCTGGTCCAGTTGTTGCAGGTGTGGTCCATGCCATCGGTGTAGGCGCGGCCATCGGGCGTGGAACCCGTCAACATGTCGTGTTGGTTCGGCGTATCGCCCACGCCTTTGATCGGGTTGCCTTTTTCATCGAGCGCCGTGGCCTTGGTCAGCGTGTTGCCAACGCGAGCCTGGTCCAGCGTATCGCCGTGCAGATCGCCCAAATTCTGTGCCACGCGCCCGCCCTTGGCGTTGAACCAGGGGCCCTCGCCGATGCGGTCACGTGCGCTGACAGCGTTGGGACCCTGGGTACTCATATAGGCGTGCCAGGTGCGGTCACCCGCGCCGGCCGCGGCGGCCAACGTTTGGCAGTGGGCATCAGCGCCGGCAATGCCGCCCAGGTTGGCACCGTCACCTTTGCCCACGCTGGTGACGAAGAAACTCATGGGCGGGGGCGGTCCTTTTTCCTGTTTGCCTTGCTGGGCGAACACTGGTTGCGTGAGCAGTGTCGAACCCAATGTGATCACGGCGAACGCCAAAACATTCTTTTGCATGCGTGTGGTTCTCCTCTATCTGAAAATTTACGAAGCCACTGAACAGGCTATCACAGGCATGGGCGATTTCTGCTATATGTCATATGTCATACAGGGTGACATATGAGAAAAGCATTTTGGCTTGGGTTCGTTTTGGGCGGGATGGTCCTGCGTGGGCAGAGCGCCGACGTGGTCTTGTGGAACGGCAAAGTGTTGACGGCGGACGCGGGCTTCAGCATTCAGGAAGCCGTTGCGGTGCGCGATGGCAAAATCGCGGCGGTGGGTAAGTCAACTGACGTTCGAAAGCTGGCCGGGGAAAAGACCCAAGTAATCGATCTGCAAGGCCGCACGGTGATTCCCGGCCTGATCGATTCGCATATGCACGCCATTCGAGCGGCGCTGAGCTTTGCGACGGAGGTGAATTGGATCGGCGCGAAATCGCTGAAAGAAGCCCTGCGGCGGATTCACGAAGGCGCACTGAACATGAAGCCGGGTTCGTGGTTGATTGTCGCTGGCGGGTGGACGTTGGACCAGTTTCAGGAGAGACGTTTACCAACGCAAGCGGAACTCACGGCTGCAGCAACGGACAATCCGGTGTACGTTCAACTGGGTTATGGCTGGGCGATGCTGACGCCGAAAGCGCTGGAGTTATTGCATATTGCGAGCGACGCCGATGTGCCCGCGGGCGGAAAACTGGAGCGCGATGGCCCCGCTAAAATAACCGGGAAGCCCACCGGAGCGGTGAGCGGTGGGCAGGGCGCCATCATCGCTTTGTTCGACCGATTGCCGCTGCCCAATTACGAACAACAAGTGGCGGGGACGAAAAAGTTCTTTCGCGAACTGAATCGTTTGGGGTTGACCGGCGTGGTGGATCCGGGTGGAAACAACGTGACGCCGGAAAGCTATCGTGCGCTAGCGGAGGTTTGGCGCAAGGGCGAGTTGACTTTGCGCGTAGCCTACGCGCTGTGTGGATTTACGCCGGGCAAGGAATTGGAAGAATACAAGAACCTGACGCAGCTTTTACCGATGGGCTTTGGGGATGACATGTTGCGCTTCAACGGCCTGGGTGAGCGCATCACCTGGGCCATGAACAACAACAGCCAGCCGACCGACGACGAGAAAGAAAAGTATTTTGAAATTGCACGCTGGGCGGCGGCGAACGGCATGTCGCTGACCATGCACGCGGGCAACGATGCGGCGGGCAGCGTCGTGCTGGATTTGTTTGAACGGGTGAATCGCGAGGTGCCCATCACAAATTTGCGTTGGTCGATGGCGCATCTAAATGATGTTTCGCCGGCGACGTTGCGCCGGATGAAGGCGCTGGGCGTGGGTTGGACCATGCAGGACGAAATGTATTTTGGTGGAGAACAATTTCTGAAGCGCCAAGGCACAACGGCTACGCGTCGTGCGCCGCCGATGGAGACCGCGCGTGAAATGGGCATACCAGTGGGCGGGGGAACCGACGCGCATCGCGTGGCGTCTTACAATCCGTTTACGGCCTTGCAATGGATGTTGGACGGAAAAACCGTAAGCGGAATGCAGACGCGGGGGCCGGAGGAAACTCCCAGCCGCGCGAATGCATTGCGCATGTACACGCAAGGTAGCGCTTGGTTCGCGCACGGCGAAGACAAGCGCGGGTCACTCGAGGTAGGCAAGTGGGCGGACCTGGCCGTGCTCACCAAGGACTTCATGACGGTGCCAGTGGAGCAGATGGGCGATACCGAATCGCTGCTGACGATGGTGGGCGGAAAGATCGTTTACGCGGCAGGGCCGTGGCAGAAATTTGAGGCTGCGGGCAGATGAAATCGCGTCGCGGATTTTTGGTCGGAATTCTGACTTTGGCGTTTGCAGCGGCAGGCCAAGAGAGCAAAACCGTTGCGATCACCGAACCTGCAAACACAACGAGCTGGAGTCGGCGTACGCGTGCGTGTTCGACGGGAAGGAAATCAGCGAACACTGCGATTACGGAATCCGGATCAGTGCAGATCGGTTGATCCTGCCCAAGGGCATCAAGACGTTCCCTCGCGACAAATATGACGTTGCGTTCGGCGAACAATGGGTCCGTCGAGATTCGTTCTTGCCGCTGCTGCGAGGGCTGAAAGCGAAATACAAATAGGGGTTATTTACCGCACCGTGCAAGGCGTGGGGTCCCATTTCGAGCCGTCGGCTTCTTTGCGGAAGTGCGTGCTGCGTTGATGCGGACGCGCTAGGTAAACAGGATCGTCGATCAGAGTTGTCACCAACAGATACTGCGTGCCGTCGTCTTCTTTCAATAGATCGTAATGTTCGGTGATCACCGCATTGGCGCTATAAGGCACGCCGTTGCGCTGCAGGTAACCGGCCTTGGCGTGAGTGGTGACTACCTTCAATGATCCGCCCACTTTGTTCGCGGCGCGGCCGCCGGGTCCCGCGTATAGCCACTGCGCAAGGCTATCGCCTTGCCACGTTGCTTCACCACCTGTTGGGAAACCGCCAAAGCGAAAGTTGCGCGTTTGCGTCCCCATGTCGGCTTCCACTTGCAGGTTGTTGTCGTCGCGCCAGGTGATGTGCAGGCGGCCCGCCATGCGCGTGACCCCGCCAGCACCAAACGGAGCGCACTGATTACCCGCTACTTCGTCCTTCGCAGGATCCCATTGATTGGCCACACGGCGACCTTCAGGGTTCAACGGAATGCTGGAAAAATCGCCCTTGGCGGGCACGATCATGCGATAACGCCAGTCTTCTGTAATCAGTGCCACCCAGTAGCCGGTGAGGTCGATTGGCGCAGCTGCTTTGGGTGTGGGTGGCACGCCGCCTCTGCCGGCCTGCGCGAACATGGTTGGCGCGAACATGGTTGACGCAAACAGAACCGCAGACAACACGAAAATAGTCAAAAATGTTTTCATTTTTTTAGTGTCAGGCTTTTGTAAACGGCTTCCACAAAGTTGTCGATGGTCCAAAAGCCGGTGGTGGATCCGTACGCGCCGTCATAATCCATGGTGGGTTTCGAGGCCTTAATCTGTTCGAGGGTCATGCCCTTTTTGATGCTGGCCTGAATACGATCGCGAATGATGGTGGCCATGTCGCGGTAATAAGCTACATCCGCTGAATCGCACAAGTGGCCGTGGCCAGGAATGATCAGCGTGCCGCCTTCCAGGCGAAACTCCGGCACGGCGATGTCGTTTAAGATCGTGTTCAAGTTATCGAGAATGCCGTTGATGCTGCCGCCGTGCGCCAGGTCGATGACCGGATAGTTAGACGGTGCGAAAGTATCGCCGGTCGACAGCACATCGGACCCGCGAAAGTACACCATCGAATCGCCATCGGTGTGGGCTTGCTCCGGATGAATCATGCGCACGCCTTCGCCGTTGAAGAAGTGGCTGAGGTTCATGCTTTCCACGTGATAGGTGTCGGTGGGCAATGCCTTAAACGGCGGGGCAGGCTTCATCGCAGTCAAGGCATTCAGTAGATTTTCGTGCGCGTAAATCGCCGCGCCTTCGCCGGCGTCGGAAATATTACCGGCCACGTTGCCGCCCGTATAGGTGCGGCCCGCCGACGCCAGCTTTTCGTTCCCGCCCACGTGATCCGGGTGCATGTGCGTGTTGATGATGAAGCGCACCGGCTTGGGCGGAGCGGTGTTGGTTCCCGACAGTCCCTTGGTGGCGACGGTGCGGCCCAGTTGATTCACGGCCGCCATCACCTTGTCGGTCATGTTGGCTAGGCCAGTATCCACCAGCAAAATGCCGTCCGTACCCACCGAAGCGGTGATGTTGCCGCCGGCGCCGCTCAACATATAGATGTTGCCGCGCACCGGCAGTACTCTCACCTGGGGCACTTCAGCGTTGTTAGCGTTCTGGCCCGTAAGCGCCCAACCCAAAAGCAGCAGCGCCGCGGCGCACGCAAAAATCGAAAAATGTTTCAACCTACGCTCCTCCGGCGGCCTGGGGCGGGTTCTTGCCCATCACGCCTTTCATCTTCTTGCGGTATTCCGGGTACATGGTTTCGGCGCCGCCGCGGGTGGCATCGTACGGCACTCCATAGCGCTGGCCGTATTCCTGCAAAAACATGTTGGTGCCCGGCAGATGATGCGGGACCACTCCTTTGCCGCGTTCCACTTCGCGCACCACTTCGCACGGATACGGCGGAATCTGTTGATGCAGGTCCAATTCGTAATCGGTCGACCGCACAAACGGCTCCGTCAAATTCACCGGGTCGTTGACGATGGTCACCACGGTCAGCCAATCGCCATGGCGTATCCAATGTTCGGTGAGCGTGGCCTTTTCGCTGCGCGGCACTCCGTTGCGCCGCACGTAACCTTCTTTAAGATGCGTCACTTTGGTGGTCATCACATCGCCGTCCCACTTTGCGGTGGAAAAGCCCGCCCAGCTGTGCAGCGCTTCCTCGGGCGGATGCGGGCGGCCATCCAAATAAATGGGCCGATCGATCGACCGCAGCCATTCCGCGTGAAATGCGGTAATTTCCCGCGAAACCGGATCCACTTCTTTCGATACGCGCAAATTCGAGGGCCCACGCCAGATGTAATCGGCCGAATGGGGCCGGCATTGCCACTCCGGCAGCGTTTGAATGGAGGCGTCCCAGCTATCGGCGCGCATGCGGCCGGCGGCGCTGAGCGGCAAGCCCAGGTAGTCGCCGATTTCGGGGCCGGGCACCCGCTCCAGTTGATCCTCGTAAAAACGCGGAGCCCATTCACCCGAAAAATCCACCTGCGCGAACGCCGGCGCCGCGGCCCATAAGAGCCAACCGAATCGCAACCATGTCTTCGTCTTCATGCCTGAACCTCCGTACGCAAAGCCACTTACAGTGATATTGCAGCAGGGCGGTGGATGTCAACTGGCAGGTGGGGAATGTGTTTCGTTTAAATCTCGATCAGTTCGTCCCATCCAAGTGCGTGACCCAGCGCTCGCTTCATTTCGTCGTGTCTGCGCGGGGTAAGTTGTCCGATCCGTTTCACCAGCGCCGAGCGGGCAATCGTTCGAACATTGTCGCAGTTGGCGACGCAGTTTTGCGGAAGACCCTCCGCTTTGCCCAAGGCGACTTCGACACCAATTTCGCGTATCGTAGTGGTGATTTCAATCGCGAGAAATTTGTTCAAGTAGTCGTACGCGCTATCGCGGCTGATCAGCAGGACGGGTCGGCGTCCGGCAGGGGCGGGGAGCATGGCCCACCACACTTCATATTGCTTCATTTCTTATTGGGAACTTTTCCTTCCCAGGCTCCAGCGGTGGACCAGTCGTCAGCCTCTGCTGCAGAGTCCGGCGTTTTGAGATACGCGGCGCGGGTGTTGGCTTCTTCGGCCGCGCGGATGGCGGTTTTGATGGCTTGGCGGACGAACTCTGCCCGTTGACGTTTGGCGGCGGGCGCTACACGATTGAGGGCTTTTAGAGTCGCTTCGTCAATCTGAAGCAGCAAAGAATTCATATATAGGAACGATATCATATTTCGATATCGTCCAACTGCTTAGAAGAAACCCCGATAAAACAAGCTCGCGCCCAGCAGAGCCATGGCTCCCGACAAACCCAGGCGTAATTGTTTGGAGGGGACTTTTCCGGCCATAATTCCGCCTAAAATCGCCCCGGGGATTCCGCCAACCAGCAACTGGCCTAACACGTGGCCATTCAAATTGCCGAGCGCAGCGTTCACTCCGCCGCCAATCAGAGAGACGACTAAGCCGAACACCAGATCGGTTCCAACCACGGCCGCAGGCACCAACGTGGTCATGCTCAGCAACGAAAGCGCGCCCAGCGCGCCCGCTCCCGCGGACGAAAACCCAACTTCGGTGCCGATGGGCAGGCAGATCAGCGCCAACCATTCGGAGCGGTCGTGCCGCTGAACTTGCGCTGGGCGCAGAAGATTGAACAGCGCCACCGTGACGATGGTGAGCCCGATCACACCCGTGATCGCCTTGCCGTCGATCCCCTTCAAAAGAAAAACGCCAATCAGCACGCCGGGTACGCCGCCGGCCAGCATAAAGCGAAGCGTCCGCCAGTCCACTTGCCGTCGTGCCATGTAAACCGGAGCGGTGATGATCTTTACAATGGCGCCGAAAATGAGTGCGGTGCCCACCGCGATGCGTGCGGGCAAGCCCACGGCGAGAATTAATAGCGGTGTAGTGAGTGTGCCCGCGCCCACTCCGGTGAGCCCAATGGCAATCGCAATGACGAATCCCAGCAGATAGATCATAATTCAGTGTCCGAAATTAAAAACGCACCCGGCTGCGACCGTTAGGGAGCGCCACACCCTCCGGCTATTCCGCCTGTATATGGATGCCGCACTCCAGCTTTTCCTTGCCCTGCCAGCGGCCCGAGCGAGGATTGTTAGGATCAAATGGCAGCGCCGTACACGGCTGGCAACCGATGCTGGTGTAGCCTTGATCGTAAAGCGGCAGGGCCGCGATGTTGTGGCGGCTCAAATAGCCCCATACGTCTTGGTTGGTCCACATGGCCAGCGGACTTACTTTTTCAAGAGACTTACCGATTGGCAACTTGAACGCTTCCACCGGTTGCAGATTCGCACGCGTGGGTGATTGCTCGCGGCGTAGCGCCGTGAACCAGATGTCGTAATTCGCCAGGCCTCCAAACAAAGGTTCCACTTTACGTAACTGGCAGCATTTGTTCGGCTCGGTTTTGTTCAGAATGCCGAACTGCGCTTCCTGATCCGCCACACTTTGCCTGGCTTCCAGGTTGATCAGGTTCAGGTTCCAATCCTTCGAAACCTGATCGCGGTACGCGATCGTTTCTGGAAAATGATAACCGGTTTCCAGAAACAGCACGGGAATATTGGGGCGCACTGCGCGCACCAGGTGCACCAATACCACGCACTCGGTTTGAAAACTGCTGGTGACGCATGCCAAGCCGGGCTTGGCCAGCTCGGCGGCAATCAACTGCTGGGCGTCTTGAATCTTTTGGTCTAGCGTGATTTTTGGTTCGAGCGTGATTTTTGGTTCGAGCGTGGTTTCGGTCATACGTGCCTCGTGTGTCGTGCTGCGAGTTGTTGGATGCCTAAGGGTGCCGCACCGCTTCAGAAAGCTTACGCCTTGATCAGCCCCTGCAGCACCTTGCGCAATAGGGCAATGGCCGCGTCTTCGTCGCCGGGCAAATCCAAATGCGCGCCGGCCGGCACAGCCGCCCGCACCAGACGAGCCAGTTTATCCGCCGGAGTCTCCGCGCCCGCTTCCGCTGCTGCTACAATCATTCCCACCGCCGCGGTTGCGTTGGTCTGGCTATCAATCAAAATGAACGCGCCTGTGCCGCGGTTATCGCGATAGGGATCGAAAAACAAAGGCCGCGCCGCCACGATCCGCACCACTCCCACTTCGTTCATCGAGAGCCCCGAAACAGCTTCGGCGTGCAGCGTGTTTACGTTTACGCGATAGTCCACCGCTTCCACGCGCGCGGGAATTATTTGCGTGGTGTGCTTGATTAGATAGTGCCCCGTCAAATCCAGTGGCTTGCCGTCAAACCAAACGATGGTGGCTTCAATCGCTTTTGCCGCAATCGGATCGGGTCCGCTGCTGATCATATCGCCGCGGCTGATGTCGATTTCATGCGCCAGGGTCAGCGTCACCGAAAGCGGCGCATGCCCCACTTCCAAGTCGCCTTCGTAAGTGACGATGCGCTCCACTTTCGTACGCCGTCCTGAAGGTTGCGCCAGCACCTCGTCACCAGGGCGGATGACGCCCGATGCGATCTGCCCGGCGTAGCCTCTGAAAGTATGATCCGGCCGCACCACGCGCTGCACCGCCATCCGAAACGGTGCCTCCACCGTGATCGGCGTGGTGTCGACGGTTTCCAGATGATCCAGCAGCGTATGCCCGTCAAACCAAGGCATGTTCTTGGCGCCGGAATCCACCACGTTATCGCCCTTCAGCGCGCTGACCGGCAAAAAGTAAGCATCCTTCACGCCCAGGCGCGTGAGGAACGGAGCGAACTCACCGCGGATGCGATAAAAAACTTCCTCGTCGTAATCCACCAGGTCCATCTTATTTACGGTGATGACGAAATGCGGAATGCCCAGCAACGCGGCGATATAAGCGTGCCGCAGCGATTGCGTGGTGATGCCGCGCTTGGCGTCCAAAAGAATAATCGCCAGATCGGCCGTCGACGCGCCGGTGGCCATGTTGCGCGTGTACTGCTCATGCCCAGGCGTATCGGCCAGAATGAATTTGCGTTTCGGCGTGGCGAAGTAACGATAAGCCACGTCGATGGTGATGCCCTGTTCGCGCTCGGCCCGCAGTCCATCCGTGAGCAGTGAAAAATCAATCTCGCCGCCGCGCAAGGCCTGTTTCAGTTGGTCGTCATAAGCACCGCGCGCATCATGCAGCAAACGGCCAATTAGAGTAGACTTGCCGTCGTCTACGCTGCCGGCGGTGGTGAAGCGCAACAGGTCCTTGGCTTGTTCCTGGGCCAAAAATTCTTCGATGTTGAAAGCCAGATCGAGCGCCGGCACAACACCGGGAGTGACGGGCTTACTCAGCACGGGAGGCAACGGGGCGCCAGGCATCTAAAAATATCCTTCACGTTTCTTCAATTCCATGGACCCTTCGCGGTCATGGTCGATCACACGATTCTCGCGCTCTGAGTTCCGAACCGCAACCAGCTCCGCGATGATCTTCGGAATCGTATCCGCGTCCGACCGGATCGCTCCGGTGCACGGTGAGCAGCCCAGCGAACGCATGCGGCATTTCACCAGCTCAAGCTTTTCGCCCTCGCGTGCGGCCATGAAAGGTTGTTCGGGAATAATGATGGAATTGCCGCGCACAATCACTGGCCGTTCTTTCGCATAGTACAACGGCACGATGGGAATTTTTTCCAGATGGATGTACTGCCACACGTCCATCTCCGTCCAATTGGAAAGCGGAAAGACGCGGATACTTTCACCCGGCTCGATTCGACTATTAAAGACGTTCCAGAGCTCCGGGCGCTGATTTTTGGGGTCCCACTGCCCCAAGGTGTCGCGAAAGGAGTAAATGCGCTCTTTCGCGCGCGATTTTTCCTCGTCCCGGCGAGCCCCGCCAAACGCCGCGTCGAAATTTCCTGCCCTCAGGCCGTCCAGCAGCGCTTGCGTTTTCAACAACCCGCAGCAGCGCTCGGTTCCCAGTTTGAATGGGTTCGCACCTTCATCCAAAGCCTTTTGATTGGTGTTGACAATCAGCCGAATGCCCAGCTCCTTGGCTTGGTGGTCGCGGAACTCAATCATTTCCTTGAACTTATAACTGGTGTCCACGTGCAGAAAGGGGAAGGGGATCGATCCTGGATGAAAGGCCTTCTGGGCCAGCCTCAGCATTACCGAAGAATCCTTACCAATGGAATACAGCATCACCGGACGCTGAAATTCCGCGGCAACTTCACGCAGAATGTGGATGCTTTCCGCTTCTAGAGCCTGCAAGTGGCTGATTTCCCATGCCATTTCAAAACGTTATCACAGCATCACGGCAATGTCTATCTAGATATACCACTTTGTGCTTGGCATACCAGATATAGTACTTATTTCTTGACAGACGGCCTATGTTGGGGCAGAATTGACAGTACCGTAATCGTGCAGTAGCAAGAATTGCGGGCATTACCTTCCGGAGGAACCCATGGGACAATTAGGACTAGGCGTAGCTATGAAACGAAAAGAAGCGAAACGGCCTATTCCTGTGATGGAGCGCGTGGGCGTGGATTTTTCACGCTACTTCACCGCTCGTCAGGAGCCCGGGAAGACTCCCTATGACGATGTCCAATGGGAATTGCGCACTGCCTCCATCGGTAATGACAAAGGCGCGGTGATTTTCGAGCAGCGCGACGTGGAAGTGCCGGTTGACTGGTCGCAGACGGCCACCAACATTGTTGTCAGCAAATATTTCTACGGCAAAGCAGGCTCGCCCGAACGCGAAACCAGCATCCGCCAACTGATTGGCCGCGTGGTGGACACCATTTCCGAATGGGGCGCCGATCAGCACTATTTCAAAACGCTGCAGGATGCTGCGAATTTCCGCGACGAACTCACGCACATCATGTTGACGCAGAAAGCCTGCTTCAACTCGCCGGTGTGGTTCAACGTGGGTGTGAAGGAAGCGCGCGGCTACGGCTGGTACTACGACGAAATCACCAACCGCATTGAAAAGCTGAATCAGGGCGAGAATCGCCCGCAGTGTTCGGCTTGCTTTATTAATTCGGTGGGTGACACGCTGGAATCGATCCTCGATCTGGCCAAGACCGAGGGCATGCTGTTCAAGTGGGGCAGCGGCACCGGCTCAAACCTGTC
>JANXYJ010000084.1 GCA_025350105.1 Terriglobia bacterium
AGGCTCTTGATCACGTCCACCATGAAATCTGCGCCGCAACGAGCGTTGTCCGTGACTTCGGCAGGCGCAGTTTCAGGCTTCGCGGTAACTGTACTTTGTTGCGCGAACGCCACCGGCGGCTTCATGCTCATGGCTCCTGCAGCACCAGCAGCAAGCGTCCCTGCACCGCGCAAAAATCCCCGGCGACCTACATTCGTTCTTGATTTCGACATTGGCGACTTTGCCTCCCTGAACGCGCGTAAGCATTTCCGAAAATGCTATCTTACACCTTGAGGCCCCCGCGCCACACTTCGCGCCACGGTGCAACCGAGCCGCGACCGGAGGGAGCGGTCTTCTCTAAAACATCATGAATAAAGTTGTTGCCAATATCGACGACGCCATCGCTGACATCTCGCCCGGCTCCAGAGTGATGGTGGGCGGCTTCGGCCTCAGCGGAGTCCCCGAAAATCTCCTCCGCGCGTTAGTCAGAAAAGGACCGCAAAACCTCCACACCATCAGCAACGGCATGGGCGTGGACGGTTGGGGTATGGGCCTACTGTTGGAAGCGGGCATGCTGGCATCGCACATCGGAAGTTATGTCGGCGAAAATAACTTGCTCGAGAAAATGGTGATCGCCGGCCAAATGAATCTGCAGTTGCTTCCCCAAGGCACACTCTCCGAACGCATCCGCGCCGCCGGCGCCGGCATCCCTGCGTTTTTCACTCCCGCAGGCGTGGGCACGCTGGTTGCCGAAGGCAAAGAGGTACGCGAATTCGACGGCCGCCAGTATTTGATGGAACACGCCCTGCATGCCGATTTTGCGTTGGTGAAGGCCTGGCGCGGAGATCGGATGGGCAACCTCATCTACCGCAAAACCGCGCGTAACTTCAATCCCATGATGGCCACCGCCGCAAAAATCACCATCGCTGAAGTGGAGGAACTGGTAGAGGTAGGCAGCATCGATCCCGATCACGTCCACACGCCTGGCATTTACGTGAAGCGCCTGGTCGTCGGCGAGACCTACGAAAAGAAGATCGAACGCCGAACGGTTCGCCCCAAACACGTGGGGCAAATCGCATGACCATCACCAACGAACAAGCCCTGCGCGAACGCATCGCCAAACGCGTCGCGCTGGAAATGAAAGACGGCTTCTACGTCAACCTGGGCATTGGCATTCCTACCTTGGTTCCCAACTATGTGCCCACTGGCGTTGAAGTGGTTCTGCAATCGGAAAACGGCATGCTCGGCGTCGGCCCCTATCCGTGGGTAGGCGAAGAAGACGCCGACCTGATTAACGCGGGCAAAGAGACCATCAGCGAACATCTGGGCAGCTCCTACTTCTCCAGCGCCGAATCGTTTGCCATGATTCGCGGGGGGCACATTGACCTCAGCGTCCTGGGCGCCATGCAGGTGGATCGCGTGGGCAATCTCGCAAATTGGATGGTGCCGGGAAAAGTGGTGAAAGGCATGGGCGGCGCCATGGATCTGGTAGCCAGCGCCCGCCGCGTGATCATCGCCATGGAGCACGCCACCAAGAAAGGCGACGCCAAAATACTCGAACAATGCACGCTGCCTGTCACCGGCCTGGGCGTGGTCAACACCATCATCACCGAACTCGCGGTGATTCAAGTCACACGCGAAGGCCTGGTGCTGGAAGAAATCGCCGAAGGCGTTTCCATCGAAGACGTGCAGAAACTTACCTCCGCCAAGCTGATCGCGAATAACGTAAAGCCAATGGCGATTTGACTCTGATAGGATAAACAGCTGGCTCAGATAGGATAAACAACTGGCAAAAAGGACTATAAAATGACCATCGCCCGCATCGCCATTCTATCCGCTGTTTTCGTGATCGCTCCGCTGGCTTTAACGTTGGACGCCCAATCGCTCGACTACGGCGTCTACAAAAACCAAGTCCAGCCCATCTTTCTGAAGAAGCGCCCCACCCACGCCCGCTGCGTGGTCTGCCACGCAGGAGCCAACAATGCGTTCCGTCTTCAGCCTCTCGACAAAGGCGCCACCGATTGGACCGAAGAACAATCGCGCAAAAATTTTGAGTTGGTTTCGCGCCTGGTAAAGCCCGGGGATCCCGATGCCAGTCACTTATTGAAACAGCCCCTGGCCCACACCGGCGGCGGCGAAGAGTTTCACTCCGGTGGCCGCCAGTTCGCCACCAAGGACGACCCGGATTGGAAGACGATTGCCGATTGGGTCAAAGCCGGCAAATAAGTAGATTGCAACAAAAAGGGCGCGCCCGCGAAACTTACCGGCGCGCCCTGATATTTGTAAAAACCGAAATCCTACGGAATCACAACCGTCCCATTCCGCTTGGGCACCTCACCCACCGGAATGCGGCTGATTTCTTTCATGGCCTTCGTGTCCAGCACTGAAACATAATTCGCCCCGGCCACCGCCACATACAGGCGTTTGCCATCCGGAGTGAACGTCAGCCAATCGGGCGTGGGACCGGCCGCCACGTAGCCCATGTATTTCAAATCCGGCAGCGAATACGCGAACACGCCATTGGCCTGGCTGCTGTTCACCCACAGCGATTTCCCATCCGGAGCCACCGCAATTCCGTGCGACGGCGCGGCACTATGCGTCTCTCCGAGAGATGGCTTATCCGGCAAGGTTACGCGCTGCACTTCCTTATGCGTTTTGAAATCGACCACCGCAAAGCCATGGAAATTCGACAACTGAATGTACATGTTCTTGGTTGAGCCGTCCGCGTTCTTGTCAAACGTAATCGGCCGCACGCCCGCGGTCATGTCCATATCCCACAACTTCTCTAACGTCAGCTCGTCAATCACCGTCAAGGTCTTGCCCGCCACCGAACCCGCAACCACAAATTTGCCGTCCGGCGTCACATAGGTATTGTGGGCCGCACCGCGAATGGGAATGGTTTTGATATTCTTCAGCGCCACCGTGTCGATTACATCCACCGCGCCCGGAGCCGCCACAATCGAAACGAATACGCGCTTGCCATCCGCCGCCGTCGACAAATTATTGGGATGCCCGCTCAGCGGCACCTTGGCAATCACCTTGCCGGTCTTGGTTTCCACCGCCCAAACCGTGCTCTCGGCCTCGCAGGTGATGTAGGCGCGCAAACCGTCGGGCGAAAACGTCACGCCGTGCGGCACTTCAATATCCTTGATCTTCATGACGACCTTGTTGGTCGCCGGATCGATCACGTCCACATCGTCGCCCGCGCTGTTGGTCTGATAAATCCGAACCGACGCCGCGCTTGCTGAGAGCGCGAACAACGCCGCGACGGCCAGCGGCAGTACCAAGCCTGTTCCCAAATCAAATCTCATCAGTCTAACTTTCATGGACGGGCCTCCCGCATTAGTATACCGCCGCCAGTTGATTGCGTTGGCCCACGCCAAAAGCATTCCCGCCGCCACCACAATCTTTCCTGCTTGTTGCCATCTCCCCATTTGCTTCGTCATCGTTTGCATTTAACTATCTTGTGCGACATGTTTTGCCGCAACATGTCCAGAACTTTCTCCGCCAGGGCTCTATATCCTTCGCTAATGAATCTGAAAGTCAAGAGGGTCAACCTGTATGTCAACCCAGACCCCGTATTGCCACTGGTTTCGCCTCGAGTCTTTGTCGGGGCTCCCAACACTACCGGAAACCCCGTAATCCGCCGATTTCTAGGGGGTAGCGTGTTAACGCTTATGACCAGGCGCGCCTTAGTTCTAGTCACCATCTTCGCAGGGGCCCTCAGCCTCTCCGCCCAACGCTATAACTTCAAGTTTTTTGGCGAAGAAGACGGCCTCAACAACCTCGCGGTGGAGGCAGTTCTCCAGGACCGCGCCGGTTTCCTTTGGGCTGGCACACAAAACGGCCTCTATCGCTATGATGGCAATCGCTTTACGTTGTTCGACAAGAATCGCGGCCTGCCCGGCACCCGCATTGAATCTCTGTATGAATCAAGCGACGCCACCTTGTGGGTCAGTACCGACAACGGCTTAGCCCGCAGTATCACGGGCGGCCGCTTCGAAGGCGTTCCTCTGCAGGACCGCGCCGGGCGAAAGTTAGCCGATGGCGTCAACGGCCGTCAAGGGTTTTCCTCCGATCGCGCTGGCCACCTGTACTTTGCCACCGAAAAGGGCTTGGTTGTTGGCCGTCCCCTGCTATCGAAAACCAAGCACGCCCAACCGGAAAAGGTGGAGTTTCACCTGCTTTCCGGCCCCAGCATTGCCAGCGTCTACACCGATACCGACGATCGCATCTGGTACGGTTGCGGGAATAGTTTATGCGTCCTGGAAAATGGCGAAACCGCCCGGGAAATCAGCACGGAAACTGGTTTACCGAAGGACCGCTGGGACGCCATCATTGGCGATCTGGATGGCAATCTGTGGGTGCGCAGCTCCGCCGCGCTCTATGTCCGCTCCGGCGGTTCCCGCTTATTTCAGCCGGTTTCCGGTCTCCCCGGTTCTCCGAATACCTTTCCAACCCTGGCACTGGACCCCAGCGGTAAAGTCCTGGCGCCCACCTATCGCGGCCTGGCCAAACAAACGTCTTCCGGCTGGGAGATCATCGACGCTGAACGCGGATTGACCTCCAACGACATCTCCGCCGTTTTTCAGGATCGCGAAGGCTCCATATTGGGTGGGCTTACTTGGCTCAGGTCTTGCCCGCTGGATCGGTTATGACGAGTGGACAGGCTGGAGCGCCCGCGATGGCCTTAGCCGCGAGTCCATCTGGTCCCTTACCAGAGACGCTCACAACGGCCGCCTGTGGATCGGCACGCAATTCGGTTTGAACTATTTGGATCCCGCCGACCGCGAAAGCGTGGTCCATGCGAGTGACGCCGCCGGTTCGGCCATGGTGCGTGCCCTTACCGCCGCCCGCGACGGTTCCATATGGATGGGCATGGAGGCTGCCGCGCCGCAACCAAGCGGTCTACGGCAAATGAATCCAGCCACCGGACAAGTCCGCAACATCACGTTGGCCGATGGCAAACCCCTGCCAGGAATCCGCGCCCTCTTAGTGGATCGCCAACAACGCATCTGGGTGGCCAGCAGCCGGGGCTTATTTCGCAGCAAGGGCCCCGCCCCGTTCGCCGCCTCCGTTCAAATGGAACGGCAGGTTCCCGCTGGCTCCGCCGCTTTCTTCAGCCTGATGGAGGATCGCCGTGGCCAGATTTGGGCGGGCGGCGATGAGGGTGTGTTTCGCTTCAGCGGAAGCGAAGCGGCATTCAGCGAAAGCGATGGAGTAAAAGACGAACTTTGGACCCGCTTCACCACCAACGACGGCCTCCGGTCCAACAACGTGGCCCACCTGGCGCAAGACCCGGATGGCTCCATCTGGATTGCCTACAAAGATGCCTTAGGCATCTCGCGGCTTAGCAACAAAGATGCCTTAGGCATCTCGCGGCTTAATCACAAAACTGACGCGACCGCGAAAACCCAGCCCGCTTTTACTCACCTCACAACCGCCAACGGCCTGCATTCAGAGAAGGTCCTGTTTCTGGGCTTCGATTCCGCCGGCAAGTTGTGGATCGGCACCGATCACGGCATTGACCTATTCGATCACTCTGTCATCCGCCACTACGCCCGCTCCGATGGTTTGATTTGGGATGACTGCAACAGTAACGCCTTCTTTGCCGATGCCGCGGGTTCGCCCTGGGCCGAAACCGTTTGGGCCGGTACCAGCCGCGGCCTTTCGCGCTATCACCCCAGCTCCGTCCCAGCCCCGAATATTCCGCCGCCAGTGGTATTTGCGTCCGTGAAGTTGGGCGAAAGCGATGTGGACGCCGCCAGCAATCCCAGCGTTCCGTTTGAACGGAACACTTTGCGCCTGCGCTTTGCCGCCCTCACGTTTCAACGCGAATCCGCGGTCCTATTTCGCTACCGCATGACCCCGGGCTCCGCCAGTTGGACCGAAACCCTGGATCGCGAACTCACCATTCCGCAGCTTCAACCCGGTCCCTATCATTTGGAACTGCAAGCCCGCAACGCACAAGGCACTTGGAGCGCCGAACCGGCGGAACTGGATTTCCAAATCCTTACGCCCTGGTTTCTAAGCTGGTGGTTTCGCGGCGGCTGCGGCGCATTGGCAGTCGCGCTGCTATGGACCCTTTGGCAGCGCCGCACCTTTCGCGTGGAAGACGAAAAACTGCGCCTGGAACTGGCCGTCACCGAACGCACCCGGCAGCTTTCCCAGGAAAAGCAGCGCGTACTGCTCGAAAAGGCGCGCACCGAACAGGAAAACGTCATCGTCCAACAACAGAAAGGTGAAATCGAACGCCTGCTGAAACAAGCCCAGGAAGCCAATCAATTGAAAAGCGAATTCCTGGCCAACATGAGCCACGAAATCCGCACGCCCATGAACGGCGTCATCGGCATGACCGAACTCGCCCTTGAAACCACCCTGGACGCCGAACAGCGCGATTACCTGGAAACCGCCAACCTTTCGGCCCATTCCTTGCTGGAATTGCTGAACGACATTTTGGACTTTTCCAAAATCGAAGCCGGCAAACTGGACATCAATGCCACTGCGTTTTCGGTGCGCCAATGCATGGAAGATACCGGCCGTATGCTGCGCCGCATGGCGGAGGACAAAGGCCTCTCGCTCAACGTGGCCGTTGACGCCGCTGTCCCCGATCAAGTAATTGGCGACGTTTATCGGCTTCGTCAGGTGCTGACCAACCTGCTGGGCAACGCCATCAAATTCACCGAAAAAGGCAGCGTTACCCTTCAAGTGGTACCCGATGCATTTGCAGTTGACCAGAGCAACCCTGTTAACGGCGGCCCCGCTGAAGACACAAACCAAACCCAGCCAACCCGCCTCCGTTTCTCCGTCATCGACACCGGCATCGGCATTCCCGCCGAAAAACAGGATCTGATTTTCGAAGCCTTCCGCCAGGCCGATGGCTCCACCACCCGCAAGTATGGAGGCACCGGCCTGGGCCTCACCATCTGCGCGCGCTTAGTCGAACTGATGGGCGGCACCATCGGCGTTTTCAGTAAACCCGGCCAAGGCAGCACGTTTCACTTCACCGCCCGCTTCGGGGCACCCCCCGCTCAGTTCCTCGCTACGCCGGAGCCCGAAATCACCAACACCAAAGCGCCAATTTCGATAGACTCGCCTTACCTCCAGCATGACTTGCAGCAAATGTCGTTCGCCCTCGCCAACACACCCCAAACCGGCCCTTTCGCAAGCGCGGACTTCCCTTCCCCCGCCTCGCCGCCGCCACTCAACATCCTGGTTGCCGAAGACAATCCCGTGAATCAGCGCTTGGCCAAACGGGTGCTCGAAAAACGCGGCCATCGTGTACTGGTTGCCGGCACGGGGCGCGAAGCCGTGCAACTGCTGATGCAAAACGCCTTCGATATTGTCGTGATGGACGTCCAGATGCCCGACATGGATGGCCTGGAAGCCACCGTGGAGATTCGCCGCTGGGAGCACAATAGCGAACCGTCCCGCCACACGCCCATCATCGCCCTCACCGCCCATGCCATGAAGGGCGACCGCGAACGCTGCATCGCCGCGGGCATGGACCGCTTCGTCAACAAACCCATCGATGCCGTGAAACTGATCGACGTCGTTGAATCCACCGTACTCGAAGCCACCGCCGCAGCCATGCGGCAGACGCATAGCCTACCGTCACATCACTAGACCCAGAAACAGAACGCCCCGCAGTCCGCCCCGCAAAGGGTCGCCCACGGGGCAAAATACTCAACGAAAAGACTACTTCTTCGCGCTAGCCTGCGCCGCTTGCATATTGGCCATGCGCGCCTGCTGCTCACGCGTCAAATGCGGCGTGATTCCCAGCATGCGTTCCATCAGCATCAACTGTCCGCGATGATGCATCTCGTGTTCCTTCGCGCCCAGCAACATATCGAAACGAGTCCGGCTGGGCGGGCTGCCGCCGGGAGGCATGTGAATACTCTGGCCCAAAAATTCATCCGGCAACCCTTCCATCGACGCTGCGAACTTCTCGCCTTTTTCTTGGAGCAGCGCCACAATCTCCGCCTTGGTCCGCGGCTTGTTCTGTTCGGCCATTAGCTCGCCCATGAACGTCGGGAAGTCGAATCCTTCCATCGAGGTGCGTTTATCCCTCAGGTTCACTTCTTCGTTGAATTTCACACCACAGGCAATATGAGTCAGCAGTTCACCCACCGTGCGCGTGCCCTCGGCCGCCCGAAAACTGTACTTGTCTTCCGGAATCTCTTCCGCAATCTTGATCGTGTTGTTCCGAACCGTGCGGAAACTCGCCGCCAGTTCTTTTCCACCGTAGTGATTCATAGGCTTTCATTTTAGCGTAGCCGCTGGCAGCCAGACCAACTCCCCGCAATCAACTCCCGAACCGCGAGACCAGGGTTCCAGCGCCCGCATTGCTCAACTGTGCGCCCGGATTGCTCAACTGTGCGTAATGTAGCCCGAGGAATCGTGCGCTCTTCTGCAAGCGGCGGCCCTATCTTACATCGCGCAGGATCGCGGGTCAGGTCTTGATTTTTGGGCTCGGCACCGGGGCCGCGCTCACCCACGCGCATCCGATCATGGCGAGGTTCAGCGCGTTCTCCGCCCAGTTGCCATGGGCATGGGGAGCGATGAATAAAGTGGGAGCATGTACCAGAATGCCGAACACCACCAACATCAGGGTTAACCACCGCCCCGCGATCCACGCGCAGAATCCGGAAAGGTTAGCGATTCCTGCCGCGAAGAACCCCGCCGCGGTAAAGTACACCCAAAAATTTTGCCCGGGCGGAAGCCACGCGGGAACCAGCTTGGCCGTGTAGGCAAGGTAGACAAGGTGGGATAGGCCAAACACGATGAGACATGCCCCAAAGATTAAACGGCCGATCTTGAATTGGCGCCCCCCAGCCGTTGGTTCCAGTTGTCCACAAAATGCGTAAGCGATTAATCCCGCCGCCGCCGGGGCCAGATGTTCGGCGATGCCGTACCAATTCACAAATACGGAGGGCTGAGCAAGGGCACGAGGTATGTCAAAGAGTATCACCGCAAGCGCGTAAAGCACGGCAAGCACCACAGCGCCGCTTCCCGCGAAGCGCTGCCTTTGCATGGCCATTCCGGCCAATAATGGGGCTACCGCCACGGCATATGCCAAGGCGGTTCTTTGGGGAACACCCGGCCCCGGTTGCCAGACCACCGCGAAGTCTCCCCAAACCAGGCCCACAAGCCCTAGCGCGATAGCCCCTAGTCCGTAGATGCGGACGCCGGCGGGCCACGCGAAGATTTGGTCTAAAATGGTCACCACTCGATATCCCCAATCGTATCTTACGCGTTGTTGTCGCGAACCGTGTTGTGATGCGCTGCTAAACTGAAGCAGTCCCCTCGGAGCCCTTCGCATGTATCGCCAAGCACTATCCTTCATCCTATTTCTTCTAGCGCCCGCCTACGCGTCCGCCCAGTGGCTGCATTTGCCCACGCCCGGCATCCCGCGTACTGCCGATGGCAAACCAAATTTAAAAGCCCCCGCGCCCCGCACCGCCGATGGCAAGCCCGATCTCTCAGGACTCTGGAGCAAGGCTTCCGACAAGTACGACAACAACGTCGCCGCCGATCTGCCTCCCGGCATCGTCCAACCTTGGGCGGAGGCGCTGTTCCAACAACGCAAAAAGGGTTTCAGCAAAGATAGTATGGATTCCCAATGCCTTCCATTTGGCCCCATCTACGCCACTTCGCCCTACCGCGACTCCCGAATCCTGCAGACCCCGTCTCTGATCGCCATTCTGAATAACGATCTCATTCATCGCGAGATCTTCCTGGACGGACGCCAGCTTGAAAAGGAGCCGAATCCAACGTGGATGGGCTACTCCGTGGGGCATTGGGACGGCGACACTCTGATTGTAGAAAGCAACGGGTACACTGACAAAACCTGGCTGGACAGTTCGGGCCATCAGCACAGCGAAGCGCTGCGCGTCACCGAACGCTTTTCGACGATGCGATGGTGTTCACCAAACCCGTTACGGTGCCCATTCACATGGAGTTGATCACCGACACAGAGATGCTGGAATACTATTGCGAAAACGAAAAAGACCGCGCCCACATGTCGGCCAGCAAAACGCCCTTCGACGTGAAAGTTGCGGCAGAGATTCTGCAAACCTACGCCGGTTCTTACGATGTCAAAGAGGACGATGGCAAGACCTCGGTGGTGGAAACGTTCGCCGAAGCCGGCGGCCTGTACCTGAACTACGCCAACCAGGGCAAGCAGAAGCTGGACCCGCTATCGGAAACCACCTTCTCCCTCACCGGCACGATCTTTGAATTTCTCCGCGACGGGCAAAAGCCAGTGAACGAATTCCGCATCAAAATGGCCGAGGGAGAACTGACCGGCCTGCGCCGCGAGTAAGTTGGCCGTGGGCTAGCCGATTCGACATGATCGCCACGTCCCTCGCGCCTGACTCTGCCCTTAGCGCCTTTAACCAAGCACGCTGGCGATTTCGCCCGTGGAACCCACTTTTCGGTATAGTGGAAAGCTCTAATGAAAAAGACCTTGTGGACGATTCAGATCCTGCTCGCGCTGCTGTTCGTGTTCGCGGGCGGCGCGAAGTTCGCCATGCCGGTGGACCAAATCACCCAGGGCATGCCGGCGGCACTCGCCAACGGCGCGTTCGTACATTTTATCGGTGTCTGCGAAGTGCTGGGTGGGCTGGGTCTGGTCCTTCCTGGGCTCCTGCGGATTAAGCCCGCACTTACGCCCTTGGCTGCCTCCGGACTGGTGATCATCATGATCGGCGCCACTGTGCTTTCGGTGCCCCAAGGCGTCGCCCTTGCCATTTTGCCGCTGGTCACGGGTATCCTCGCGGCGTTCGTTGCTTATGGCCGCTGGCGGGTAGCGCCACATTAGGGCCTGCTTTGATCGCACAAGCCGAACTTGCCTGCTGAAGCCAGTTTTTTTGGAAATAACTGTACCAACGACGCGGCATACACCAAACATCTGCTGCGCCCCTGAAGTTCTGTCCCACAACTGCCGATGTACCCATGGGAGCGCTTGCGATCCCCATCTTGTCAAATGAACGCTTCCCTCAATGCGCTTAAGGTTCTAGAAAAACCTGCAAGCGATGCTAGCACCAACGCCGCCTATCACGACATCCGTTTCGCCTACGATCCCCGCCGCGCCGCTCCCTGGCGAGCGATCGGCCGCTACGTGCAACCTTGGGTGAAACCATCTGAAGCCGTGCTCGAACTCGGCGCCGGCTACGGCGAGTTTATTCAGTCGGTGCAAGCCGAACGCAAATTTGCGTTGGACATGAACCCGGCGCTAAGCCAGCACTGGGGTGCCAGCGTCACTCCGCTGATTCAATCCGCGCTGCAACCACTGCCTCTTCCTGATTCAAGCATCAGCACCGTTCTCGCCTCCAACTTCTTTGAACACTTCACGCACGACGAAGGCGCCGTGATTCTGCGCGAAGCCATGCGCGTGCTGCGCCCGCAAGGCCGCATCATCGCCGTCCAGCCTAATTTCCGCCTGTCGCCCAATCGCTATTTCGACGATTACACCCACAAAACCATCTTCACCGACCAGGGCTTTCAGGACTTTCTTCGTTCGCTCGGCTACACCATCGTCCATGCCGAAGGCCGCTTCATGCCCTTCAGCATGAAGTCCCATTTACCAACCGCGGAGTGGATCGTGCGCTTGTATCTTTCCCTCCCCGTGCGCCCGCTGGCCGGACAATTCTTGGTGATCGCCGAAAAGCCGTAAACTGGTTCCTTGCGCTATTTCTTTCGCAGCCACATCCCAGCGTTTGATCGCGTCCTCTTAATCGAAAGCGGCTCGCGTTTTATCCTCAACAAACTCATCCCTGTCATCCGCGAAAAGATCAACCCCAAGGTTCAAATCGACCTCCTCACCTGCTACCCCGGCGCGCCAGACAACCTCAACGGCCGCGTCTTCCGCGTCACCGACTACGCCACCAGCTCCGCCCGCCGCCAACTCTTTGCCGAACTCGCCGCGCAAAACTATTCCGTCACCGGCCTCATCTGCTCCGGCGAACCCATCATGACCAAATGGAAATGGACCATCGCCCTCCACATCCCCGCCAAAGTTTTCCTCATCAACGAACACTCGGACTTCCTGTTCTTCGATTGGCCCAACCGCCAGCAAGTGCTGCAACTTTGGAAACACCGCTCCGGCCTGGGAGGCACCGCAGCCATTGGTACCTTCGCCGGCTTTTTTCTCTTGCCGTTTTCGCTATGCTATTTGCTGTCCTTCGCGGCTTGGGTTCATTTGAAAAGATGGATGCACCGGAAAGGCTCACCTGTATAAGAGCGTTTCGTCCGCTTCCCCATCACCAAGCCGCCACAGGTCAGCGTGCGGCGAAAACACTGCTAGACATCTGCGTTAGAATTTGGAATTAGCATCGAAGGGATAAACACACACGTGAAAGCCATCTACATCGAACAGCACGGCGGCATTGAAGTCCTGAAGTACGGAGATTTCGCCGCGCCCACCGCCGCCCCCAACCAGGTGCTGGTCAAAATCGCCGCCGCCGGTGTCAACTTCATCGATACCTATCAACGCGGTGGCCTCTACAAAATTCCGTTGCCCGCCGTCCTCGGCATGGAAGGCGCCGGCACCGTCGCGGCTCTCGGTGATGGCGTGTCTGGTTTTAAGATCGGCGACCGCGTCGCCTGGGCCATGGCCCGCGGCAGCTACTCCGAATATTGCGCCGTCCCCGCCCACCTGCTGGTTCATGTACCCGCCGGTCTCGATCTGAAACAAGCCGCCGCCGCTATGCTCCAGGGCATGACCGCCCACTATCTCACCCACTCCACGTTTCCCATCGAACCCGGCCACATCGCCCTCGTCCACGCCGCCGCCGGAGGCACCGGCCGCCTCATCTCGCAAATGGTGAAACTCCGCGGAGGCCGCGTCATCGGCACCGCCGGCTCCGAAGAAAAAGCGGCCGTCGCCAAACAGGCCGGCGCCGATGATGTCATCCTCTACCGCACCCAGGACCTGGTCACCGAAGTCAAACGCCTCACCGACGGCAAAGGCGTGAACGTCGTTTACGACGGCGTCGGCGCCAGCATGTTCGCCGCCAGCCTCGATTGCCTCCGCCCCCGCGGCATGATGGTCACCTTCGGCAACGCCAGCGGCCCCGTCCCGCCCCTCGATTTGCTGCAACTCAGCGCCAAAGGCTCCCTCTTCGTCACCCGCCCCACGCTCGCCAACTACACTTCGCCCGAAGAAGTAAAATGGCGCGCCGGCGACGTCCTCGGCTGGATCCAAAACAAAAAACTCAGCCTGATGATCGAACACGAGTACGACCTGAAAGACGCCGCCACAGCGCATTCAGATTTAGAAGGCCGCAAAACCATGGGAAAACTGGTGCTGAATATTTGACCAATTCAAAATCCCAAGCCGCGACGGCAAACAAGCGCCAAAACACAATTCTCACCACAAATTTTCCTGGCAGCGCTGGGCAATATTGAGGTTCATTGGGTTTGGAAAACCCCAGATCTCAACGCGTGCGATAACGGACTCATGCTGCAACCGAGCATGACCTTCGCCGACTGCCCGTGCCAACTGGACAGCAGGAGTCTTCCCCTCAGGAAGTTCGCTAGGCCGGTCCAATCTACAGATCCAGCGGAATTCTTCCGATGGAACAAGCACAATGTCTTCAGCCGCCGCGGGAAAATTTCAAGATCACTATGAGGTTTTGGGGATTGACCCCAAGGCCGATTCCGATTCCGTTCAGCGAGCCTACACGAAGCTGGCGCAAAAGTATCATCCGGGCAATCTGGATACTGGCGACCAGGAAAAGTTTGAGGCCGTGAATCTGGCGTTCGAAATTTTGTCGGACCCGATTCTGCGTCCGGAGTTCGACCGAGTGAAAGGCGTGCCGGATGACGCCGGTCCGCCGAAGTTCAGCGGGATGGACTTTTTTACCAACCTTGGCCGTGGCACGGGCCTGCGCACGGCCTTGCTTTGCGTGCTGTATGACCGGCGCCGCAACAAACCGTTCACGCCCAGCCTTTCCATGCGGCAAATCGAAAACATCGTGGAAGGCACCCCGGCGGAGCTGACGTTCGTGCTGTGGTTTCTGAAGCAGCGAACATTTATTGCCAGTGACGACAAAAGCAGTTTGCAGATTACCGTGGTGGGGATGGATTTTCTGGAAGCGAATCCGCCCGATCCAAAACTGGTGATGCCCTTTATCAAGTTGACCGGGATGGTGGGATCGAAAGAGGCTGCAGAGGCGGAAGAGGCGGTTGCGGTGGAGGAGACCGCGCCGGTTGCCGTAGCTGCACAACCCACGGTGACCGGCACCAGCGCAGCCGCGCGCGAAGGGCTTACGGCGCTGGGCGCGCTCAATCGCGCTTTGTCGCGCACGCGCGAAGCGGCGGCGGATTTGGCGGAGCAGGAAGCCAACCAGGAAGTCAACTAGGCCGGCTGGCGCCAACCGGAATGCATGCGCGGACCAGGGTCCTGTTGTGCCAGGATTTCTGCTTCGTGGGATAACATTTCCTGCCAGCGCGCTTCCACAATTTCAGGTGGAGCGATCTGGCGGGCCAATTTCAGGAACGACTGATAATGACCCAGTTCAGAGGTAAATAGCAGCGTATACAGCGCGGCCAGTTCGGGGTCATCTGAATCCTCGAGAGAATTCGCCAGCAATCCAAAGCGTTCGCAGGAGCGCGCCTCGATCAACGCCGAATTGAAAAGCCGATCCAGGATTTCGTTGGTGCCGCCTTTCCGCACCATCAGGCGCAGGGCTTTGGCGTAGGGATTAGAGTGGCCGCGATCCAATTGCCCGCCGCGACGGACCAGTAATTGGGTAACGCGCGCGAGGTGCGCCCCTTCGTCCCGCGCGATGTTGCTCATGGTGATCACCCAGCCGGGAAAAAAGTCCGCGGGCCAACGGGCCAGCAGATCCATGGCGTTGTTGGCGGCTTTCTTTTCGAGAAAGGCGTGATCGATCAGTAGCGCGATGGGATCGCTGAGTACTTCCCGCGCCCAGGTGAGAGGAGTCCGCGAATGCAAGGGCAGGGATGCGAGATGTTCGGAAATGGGAATGGTAGCCGACACAGTTTTACGTTAGAGCAGCTGAACTACTTACTGGTCTCGCTAGCCAACTTGCTAGCCAGTGGCCGTTCCTGCCCGGAGTACTTGTTGCCTACTTTTTTGCGATAGGGCACGGCCACACGCGAGGAGAGTTGCTCAAAGGTCATCGAACAAATCCGCATCCCGGGATACAGTGCTACCGGCATCCGGCCTAGGTTACTGAGTTCGAGCGTCGCTTTGCCGGCCCAACCCGGATCGAACAATCCGGCGGTGCCGTGCACAATGATGCCGATGCGGCCTAAGCTCGATCGGCCTTCCAGGCGGCCCAGGACGTCGTCGTCAAGCTCCAATGTTTCTTCGGTAATGGCCAGCGCGAATTCGTGAGGCTGGAGGATGAAGGGCTCCCCCGGCGGCACGGTGATGTTGCGCATCAATTCCTGAATGGAGGTTCTTTCGCGCAGATCAATGAACGCGTGGCGGCTGTGTTCGAAGATGCTGAATTCGTGGCCCAGCCGGAAATCGACGCTGCAACTACCGAATTGTTCCGGTGGCAATGCCGGCGAAATTTTGATCTTGCCCTGTTCCAGATATTTTTTAATGTCGATGTCCGAGAGGACCATGTTGAATGCCTGCTTTTAAAAAGAGCCAATCGCTTTCGCGGGGGATTAGGTCTACTTTATCAGGTTAGCGACAACAGGTTCACGACCTCAGGCTAACGACCTCAGGCTAACGACAACTTAGCCTTCTTTAAAACATTTTCCATTTGGCGGTGCCTGGCGCGTCGCCAGACGCGGCGTTTGCATTTTCCGCGGCCTTAGCATTGGAAGGCCGCCACCGGCTCGCCTGTTTCGACGATATTTCCTGACATCTTGCTGATTTTCAGACATTTGTCCGGAAACGGCGTTCGCAATTTGGCACCGTTCTGCGCTACAGAATGTTTACCGCCCGCGCGGCTAGAAACGCGATCGTGGCCAGCGAAATCAAGGCTTGCACCATCATCAACGCCTTGGCCCACCGCGAAAGCGCGGCTACGTCGGTGGGCGAAAATGCGGTGCTGGTGTTGAATGCCAGAAACAGGTAGTCAATGAAGTGGGGACTCCATTGGCCTTCGCCCATTTCTTCGCGGATTTCGGGGCTTAGGGTCATTTGCGGAAACAGAAATGCGCCGTCGGTGTGCGATTCTCGCAAGTCCCGCTGATAGGGCCCTCCGGCGTCCAGTCGCCAATACCAGGCGGCGAAGATTAAAATATTGGCGACCCATAAGGCCGAGGCCGCGCGCAGCAATTCCGCCGGTGTCTCTTTGTGGGTGGGCAGGCGCAACACCAGGGAAGTGAGCGACGCGATCAGCGCAAGGGTGACGATGGCGATCGAGGCATAACCGCATGCCTGGACCAACTTGCTCTTCCGCAGGCGCGGAAAGAACACGCCGGGCACCGCAAGCAACACGGGAATGATCAGGATCACCCAATCGGGGCCGGCCTTCAACGATTGTGGCAAGGCGTAGAACAAGCCGCTGGCGGCCAATACAGCGGCCAGCGCGGGCCAGCGCGGTTCGCCCTGCCGCGGAATCTCGAGCTTAATCTTGTCGTCCACGTAAGCCATATAAAATGTTCTCATGTTTAAATATGCAGATTGAACCGGTGACGCTGGAAGGCAGGCATGTGCGGTTGGAACCACTGAGCGAAAAACATCACGCGGGGCTGTGCGAAGTTGGGCTGGATCAGGACTTGTGGCGTCTGATTCCGTCGCGTATCACCACGCCCGAGGAGATGACGAAGAGCATCGCTGGGATGCTGGCCGATCAAGTGAAAGGGCTGACACTTCCGTTTGCGACGATGGAACGCGCCAGCGGGAGAGTGATCGGGTCCACGCGCTATATGAACATTGACGTCGCCAATCGCCGCGTGGAGATTGGCGGGACGTGGATCGCCAAGCCCTGGCAACGTACGGCCATCAACACCGAAGCCAAGTACCTGATGCTGCGCCATGCGTTTGAAGTTTTTGGCTGCGTCCGCGTGGAATTGAAAACCGACGCGCTGAACATGCAATCGCGCAATGCGATTTTACGCATCGGCGCGAAAGAAGAAGGTATTTTTCGTAAGCACGTGTTGACGTGGACGGGCCGCTGGCGCGATTCGGTTTATTTCAGCGTGCTGGAAGCGGAGTGGCCGGGGGCTAAAGCGGAGTTGGAAAAGAAGATGGCACGGGCTTAATCGCTACAATTATTTACATACATGTCCACATCCATGTTGGCGCACAAAAAAGCCGTCTGTCTGCTGAGCGGAGGTCTGGATTCGGCTACGTGTCTGGCACTCGCTGTGCGCGATGGCTACGATTGCTACGCGCTTTCCTTTGACTATGGTCAACGGCATCGTGTGGAACTGGCCGCTGCGGCCCGCGTGGCCGAATCTCTAAGAGCAAAGGAACATCGCACGGCGACGATCGACCTGCGCGTGTTCGGCGGCAGCGCGTTGACGGCGGATATTGCCGTTCCCAAGCATGAGTCGGCAGGGCAAATCGGCGAAGGCATTCCGCCCACCTACGTACCCGCGCGCAATACAATTTTTCTTTCCTACGCGCTGGCGTGGGCGGAAGTGCTGGAATGCTCCGACATCTTCATTGGCGTGAATGCGATTGACTATTCCGGCTACCCCGATTGCCGGCCGGAATTCATACGGGCGTTTGAAAATATTGCAAATCTAGCCACCAAAGCGGGAGTCGAAGGAAAAACGCACGTGCGCATTCATACGCCGCTGATTGAACTGAGTAAAGCGGGCATCGTGAAATTGGCGGCGGAGCTGAAGCTGGATTTCGCACTCACGCATAGCTGCTACGATCCGAACAATGATGGGCGTGCATGCGGCCATTGTGATTCATGCCTGCTGCGGCTAAAAGGGTTCGATGAAGCGGGGATCATCGATCCGATCTCCTACGCAAAATGAAAGTCTCAGAAATTTTCTATTCCGTGCAAGGCGAAGGTGGGCTGGTGGGTACGCCCAGCACGTTTGTCCGCCTTACCGGCTGCAACCTGCGATGCACCTGGTGTGACACGCCGTATACGTCCTGGAACCCGGAAGGCGAAGAGCGCCAGCTTGGCGGCATTCTTGCAGAGGTCCGCCGTAATTGGGGTACGCACGTTGTGGTCACCGGCGGGGAGCCGATGCTCTTCACCGATACGGTACGGCTGACGCAGCGCTTGAATGAATTCGGCCTGCATATCACCATCGAGACAGCGGGCACGGTTTATCAGCCCGTAACCTGCGACTTAATGAGTATTAGCCCCAAGCTGGCCAATTCCACACCGCATCGCAGGGAGGGTGGCAAGTGGGCGGCGCAGCATGATCGTCTGCGATATCAGCCTGACGTCCTGAAACGTCTGATGGGTGAATACCCGTATCAGCTAAAGTTCGTCGTCTCCGATCCGTCAGACATGAAGGAAATTTCAGAGATCGTCGCGGCGACCAAGGCTGAGCCTACTCGTGTGTTCCTTATGCCAGAGGGCATAGACGCCCAGGTACTCCACGAGCGTACAAAATGGATCGTAGACATTTGTAAGCAAGAACGTTTTCGCTTCAGTCCGCGCCTTCACGTTGAAATTTACGGAAATCAACGCGGTGTCTAGCCCCTTCTATCTAATAGAAAGAGCAACGCGCGGGCTAGCTGTCCCCCGTAGCCCTTTCAATTGAGTTACAATAGCCCGGCGAACCAAAAATTTCTATGATTTCGCTTATGCCGGGGCCTGTGGAAATCGACCCGCGAATCCAGGCCCAATTTCAACTGCAACCTCTTTCGCATCGTGGCTCAGAGTTCACATGCCGGTTCGAAGGGGTTCGGGCGACGCTATCGGAGATGACAGGCGCCCCGCACGTTGCGTTATTCACAGGAAGTGGGACGCTGGCGAACGATGCCGTCGCCAGTTGTCTGGAAGGGCCGGGCCTGGTCCTGATCAACGGAGAATTCGGAGCTAGAATCGCGCAGCAGGCCAAACGTTGGAGCCTTCCGGTGAAGACTTTGGAATGGTCCTGGGGGGACGCTTGGGACTTTGCTCAGATTAAAGAGGCCCTGGCCGGCGTAGGCTGGGTTTGGGCCGTGCATCTGGAAACCAGCACCGGAATGCTGAACGATATCGAACGCCTGGCGGGACTGGCCAAGGCGGAAGGCGTTCGCGTTTGTCTCGATTGCATCAGCAGTCTGGGTGCGGCGCCCGTGAATCTTGACGGTGTTTGGCTGGCGTCCGGCGTCAGCGGCAAGGCGCTGGGTTCATACGCGGGAATCGGTATGGTTTTCGCGTCGGAGGTGCCGCAATTGTCGCGGCCAGTGCCGAAGTATTTGGATGTGGCGGAAGCCATCAGCACCGAAGGGCCTTGTTTTACGTTCTCATCCCCTCTCTTACTGGCTTTAGAAGAGGCCCTGCGGACTCAAAGGGACTACACGTCGCTGGGAGGTCTGGTGCGCGGTAAGTTGCGTGAGCGTGGCATTCAACCGATGGTGGACGGACCACTGGCCGCTCCCATTGTGACTACCTTCGTTCCACCATCGGAGGATTTTCCGGAAACTTGCTTGAAGCTGGGCTACCGGATTGGCGGAGAAAGCGGCTATTTGGCCAAGCGTGGTTTTGTGCAGATTGCCACCATGGGAGCCGTGAAGGATCATCACATCGAAGAATTGTTTGAGCGGCTGGCCGTCGCCTAAGGCGTTGTCTGATATCACGCTTGAAAGACTCAGCACTAAGCCGCGACCGTAAGGGAGCGCCGTCATCCCCTTGCTTTCCATGACCACCCGCTACCGATTCAAGCGCGCCACTTCGCCGGAGGAACTCGAGCAGGTTTTTCGCCTGAATCACGAGGTTTTTGCCGAGGAATTGGCCCAGCATCAGCCTGATGAATCGGGCCTGCTGGTGGACAAGTTCCACGACAAAAACGTCTACTATGTGGCGATTCAAGATCAGTGCGTGTTAGGGATGATCGCGTTGCACGACCAGCCGCCGTTTTCGATCGCTGGGAAGTTGGCGGATGCGGATGCGGTGCTATCGAAATTGGGGCGGCTGATCGAAGTGCGGTTACTCGCCGTCGAACCCGCCCATCGCAACGGACGGGTGATGGCGGGGCTGATGCTACAGGCCTATCACCACGCGCGGCCCAATGGCGAAACACGGTACGACACCTTTGTGATCTCCGGCCATGCCGACAAAGCGGAGATTTATCATCAACTGGGTTATCGGGATTTGGGCCCAGCGGTAAAGAGTGGTCAGGCGCTGTATATCCCGATGGCGGTTTCGATTGATGATTTGGCGGAGCGGCAGGCGAGGTGGGCGCGGCGGTTGGGACAGAACGAATAGCTCCCAAGCAAGGCATACTGGTTACATGGCCAGTCTCCCCACTTCTCCGCTCACGGAAGAGCAATACTTGGCTATCGAACGTCTGGCCGAGACGAAAAGCGAATTCCACGAGGGGCGGATGTTTGCTATGTCCGGCGGCACCATGAATCACTCACTGCTTTCAGTGAGCATCGTAGCGCTGCTGCATCGCCTAGTGCCCGTCACTTGCCGCACCTTTAATTCCGACATGCGCATTAAAGTTGCCGAGGCGGGCTCTACACTTACCCTGATTGCTCGGTGATCTGTGGTGATGCGGAATTGCTGGATGACGACGTGCTGCTCAATCCGCTGCTTATCGCGGAAGTCGAGCTGTATGCTTCGGCCTTGCATCTCTCCTGAAGGCCCTTTAGGTCTCTCGAAAAAGATCTTCCCACCGGCTTAAATCCGCGAGTTCGGGAAACCGGTCGGCTACCGGATTCATTTCGTAAATCTCCAGCAGGACGATCTCGTCATCGCGGCCCTACAAAATCAGACCGGCCTGCTGTTTATCCGGATAAACTGCCACGGCGTCCGCAAGCATCGTCTTGGGACCACCAATGTTTGCATGGAAGTCCAGGCTGGAACAACCACAAGCGCAGCCACTCACAACGCGGAGTGAAGTGATCGGCTTCCGGCGATACGTGCTCACATCGCACATGGCAGCATTCCCCAAAAGCCATTCGATAACGGCGGCTTCGTGCGGGGTGATCGCGCGCTCCGGAATCTAACGCGTCACTGTTTCAGTTGCGCCATCTTCTTCCGATACTCCGGATACAGCGTCTCCGGTTTGCCAATCGCCGCGTCGCGCGGGACTCCGTACTTGGTGGTCATCTCATCGACAAACGGATTCTTCTCCGGTAAATAATGGGGAACCGTCTCGCCCAGGGTTGATTCAGAAGCGGTGATGCACGGCGGGCCGATGGGGGTTAGCGGCGTGGCGCTTAGCTGAAAGCTTCTCGATAAAATCCAGGGCTCGGCCAGATAGATGGGATCTTCGATCACCACCATTACGGTGAGCGTATCGCCGTGGCGGTAGAAACGCATTGTCATGGTTGCCTGATCGCTGCTGGGCGCGCCAGTTTTTCGCAGAAAGCCAGGTTTCATGTGCGTGGTGTAGGCCACCAGCGTGTTGCCTTCCCAAGTGCCCGTGGTGAATCCCGCGCGTTTGTGTTCAGAATATTGCGACGGATGCGGGCGGCCGTCCATCCAAATCACGATGGGCGGACGATCCTCCCACCCGCCGATCGTGTACGAGATCACATTGCCCTTCAGCGGGTCTGTGTCGCTCCAGATCTTCAGGCCGAACGGACCTTGCACGACATAGAACGCCGGCCAGCCCTGGCATTGGCGCTCAATCATGCCGAGCTGCGATTGGGAGTAGCTGAGTGCCCGCGCCCGCGCTTCGTCATTCAAGGGGATTCCGGTGAAGTCCACGGGCAGTCCGTCGCCGGTGAGGAATTCGTGATTGCGCGCGGCCCAGGAGCCCACCAACTCCGCTTGCGCGTGGGCCGTCTGACACAGGGTCAGAGCGAGCAGCGCACAAGCAGGCCACTTCATTTTGTCGAACAAGTTGTTGGGTCCCATTTTGAGCCGTCGGCCTCCTTCTTCAATTGCGAACTATTGATGAACGGCACTTGCAGATTCTGCGGATCGTCGACAATACTGGTCACCAAAAGCACCTGTCCGCCGTTGGGCAATGGCGCGACGTCAAAGTATTCGGTGAGTATCGCATTTTCGCTATAAGGCACGCCGTTGCGCCGCAAATATCCGGCGCGCATTTGCGTGGTGGTCACTTTCAAAGACGATGGTCTTTGCCACTCTGCGCTAGAATAGCCTTGCCAACTTCTGGGCGCCTCCGCTGCGTTCGCCGGCGACGAATCGAAGTGAAACAGCCGTGTTTGGGTGCCCCAATCGCTATCCACGCGCAGCGTTTTGTCGTCCTGCCAGGTGATGTGAAAGCGCCCGGGTGCCCGCATGATCGCGGCAGCGCCATAGCCTCTGCATTGATTGCCAGCCGCTTCGTCGGCCGCGGGGTCCCACGCATTGGCGGCCTTGCGCGCCGCGTCGGTCATCGGCACCGCTTGAAAATCCCCTTTGCGAGGAGTGACCATGCGAAAGCGCCAGTCTTCGGTGATGTAGGCGACCCAATAGCCGGTCAGATCCACCGCCGCTGACGCTTTTGCGGGCGGGGCGGTTTGGCCTTTGGCGCCTTGCGCAAAAATCACCAATGCCAGCGTGAACACCTTGGTTAACAACGAGTGTTTCTTCATCACGGTTTCTCGCTCAAACTTTTGTACACCGCTTCCACAAAATCGTTGGTGGCCGAACCCGCGCCGTAGCGTTTCATATAGCCCCGCGCGGGAGCCGCTTCCTTAACTTGCGCCAGCGACATGCCCTGCTTTTTCAAATCGCGGACGCGGTCGCGAATGATGGTTACCATGTCGCGGTATTCCACCACGTCGACTTGATCGCAAATGTGGCCGTGCCCGGGAATGATCAGCGTGCCTTCATCGCGGGAAACGATGGGCACCGAAGGAATGGCTGTATCCACCAGTTTCTGCAGCGCGGCGATCACGCCCTGAATGCTGCCGCCCCTGGCCAGGTCGATCACCGGAAAGCGAGTGGTGTCAAAGACATCGCCTGCCACAATCACGTCGCTACGGCGGAAGAAGACCATGGCGTCGCCATCGGTATGTGCCACGGGCTGCCGGAAGATTTCAATGCCTTCGCCGTTCAAGTACACGTATTTCCGCGGTTGATTGAAAGTTTCGCTGGGCCAGGAGTTGAGAGCGAATCCGGATCCAGCGCTACTCATTCGGGTTAAAACTTCTTCCACCGATAGAATGGACGCCCCGCCACCCAGAAAATCAGCGGCCACTCCCGCGCCACCGTTTCCGGTAAACAGAGTTTGGCCGGCCTTGGCCACGATGGCGTTGCCACCCACATGATCGGCATCCGCGCTGGTGTTGATGATGTAGCGAATGGGCTGGGGAGTCACTTTCCTGATCGCCGCCACCACAGCGTCGGCATTTGCGGCGGATCCGGTGTCTACCACCACCACGCCGTCGGCTCCCACTTGAAAGCCGATGTTGCCGCCGGCCCCTGCAATCATATAGAAATTGGGCCGGAGCGGCAGCACTTCCAGATTGTTATTGCCGGAAGGCTGGGCGCGTACCAAGCTCAGGGCGAGAACAGCCGCAAGGCAGAATTTGGCCGGGTATGGTTTCCAATAATGTTGATGGCTCATTCGTGCTTGTCTTTTAAATGCGTACTTCCCAAATGCGTACTCATGATAACCCATCGAAACACCTATCGAAACAGCACGTCTCAAGAGACGAGCGCGGCCTGTCGCTGAATACGGCAATCTCGTATAATTGCCCCAGGCCAGATTTCTAGGAGGCGGCGGAACATGTTTAGTCAAACGATGCGGAACTGTGCATTGGGAAGTTGGCTGTTTCCGTTGCTGGTGAGTTGCGGCACTACTTTTGCGGGTGACATGCGTTTGGTGGACGCTGCGCGCAATCAGGACAGCAAGACCGTTCGCGCGCTGCTCAGTCAACATGCCGACGCCAACGCGCAGGCAGACGACGGGTCCACCGCACTGCTGTGGGCCGCACATTGGAACGACGCCGAAACCGCCGATCTGTTGCTGCACGCCGGTGCGGACGCGAATACACCAAACGCATTCCGCGTGACGCCGCTTTCGGAAGCCTGTCTGAATGGAAACGGCGCATTGGTGCGTTGGTTGTTGAAGGCCGGGGCCAAGGCCAACGTGGCCATTGCGACTGGTGAAACTCCGCTGATGACCTGCGCCCGCAGCGGCAACGTGGATGCGATAAAAATATTGGTGGAATACGGCGCGGAAATCAATGCCAGGGAACCGGCGCAAAATCAAACCGCATTGATGTGGGCCGTGGCGGAGCATCATGCGGAAGTGGCGAAGGCGCTGATGGCCGCGCACGCCGATCTGAAAGCGCACAGCAAGGAGGGGCTGACCGCGTTGCATTTTGCCGCGCGCGTCGGCGACCAGGAAATCGTCCGCGTGCTGCTAGCGGCAGGCGTGGACATTAATATCCTTACGCAGCCAGACGACAAACGAGCAGGCACGCCGGTGTTTCTGGCGGGCTTCGGTACGTTCAAGACCACCGGAACCAAAGGCTATACGCCGCTGCTGTTGGCCACGGTGCGTGGACAAGTGGGCATGGCTCTGTTTCTGCTTGATCAAGGTGCTGACCCGAACGCTGGCGGCAAGTTTGCAGAAGGCGGCTACCTGCCCTTGCACTGGGCCTCGACGAATTGGGAAAGCTATAGCGCCAATCCCGTTTACGGTTTCGAGGACCCCATGGCGGGCATTCCCGATCGCCAGGCCAAATTCAAATTAGTAAAAGCGCTGCTGGCGCACGGCGCAAAAGTAAACGAACGGATGACCAAGCCGACGCCGGTGTTCGCGGGTGGCTATCTGGACACGGTTGGCGCCACGCCGTTCCTGCTGGCAGCATCCGCCGATGATTTGGAGATGATGCGCCTGTTGCTGGACGCGGGCGCCGATCCCAAAATTCCAACAGAGACCAAGGCCAACGCCATTATGGCCGCGACGGGCTTGAATCATTTCATTGGAGAAAGCCTGATGACCGAGACACAGGCCTTGGCTACCGTGAAGTTGCTGCTGGAGCTGGGAGTGGAGCCCAAAGGCGAAACCACGGTTGGCGAAAACGCCTTGTTCGGCCCGGCGTATCGCGGTTGGAATACGTTACTCGCGCAGATGATTGACCTGGGTGTGAACGTAAACGCGGTAAGCAAAGCGGGCGTGACGCCCTGGCTTGCGGCCAACGGGCAGGGTGATCGACTGGGCGGTGTGCTCTATAACAACGCAGGCGCCGACTTGTTGCTGAAGCATGGTGCCGATCCCAAACTTGGGCATCCATGCGAAGCGCAGAACAAGTGCGGGGTGGTTGGTGAGTAGGTGCTTAGTGAGTAGAGTGTTCCGCTTCCTTTTCCTCCCGTTCATTTTGGTTGGTGCGGCGGTTGGGCAGACACCCGCTGGCGAACTCATCACCAAGTATTGCGTTTCATGCCACAACCAGAAACTAAAAACGGCAAATCTTGCCTTGGACAGCGTAGACGCTGATCACGTCTTCAACTCCGCCGAGACCTGGGAAAAGGTAATCGTGAAGCTGCGCAGCCGGGCCATGCCGCCCCCCGGTATTCGCCGGCCCGACAATGCGACTTATGATTCGGTGGCCGGCTGGCTGGAATCGGAAATTGATCACGCGGCGGCGGCGCGTGTGAATCCGGGCCGCGCTCCGAATCTGCATCGGCTGAATCGCGTGGAATATGCCAATGCGGTGCGCGATCTGCTTGGGGTGGAAGTGGACGCGGAGACGGTGCTGCCTCCCGATGAGCAGGCATTTGGTTTTGATAACAACGGCGAGGCGCTGACCATGCAGCCGGCGCTGCTGGATCGTTACGTTTCGGCAGCGGCGAAAATTGCGCGCAAGGCGGTTGGCGATCCCACCATGCCGCCGGCGTTTGAACGCTACGGAGCCGTGAAAGGAAACTCCAACGAGATCACCTACCTGCGCCAGAACGATCGCCTGGATGAAGATTTTCCGTTGGGTACGCGCGGCGGCATCGCGGCGCAGCATTATTTTCCCGTCGATGCCGAATATGTTTTCAAGCTGCGTTTGCAGCGCAATTATACCAGCGTGATTCGCGGCCTGAACGTTCCCAATCAATACGAAATTCGCGTGGACGGAAAACTGGTGGGCAAATTTACGTTGGGCGGCGAAAAGGTTCGTTCGAAGACATATTTGTACGACGCCGATGACGCACTGCAGGTGCAAGTGCCGGTGAAGGCGGGTCCACGGCGCGTGGTGGCGACCATGCTGAAGACCGACGACGCGGAGCCCGAAGGCGCCGGTCCCGATCGTATCCCTTTATTTAGCCGCCAATCGGATACCACCACTGCTCCAGCGGCCATTTCGTCCATGTTGATCGGCGGGCCGTATAACGCACAAGTGAGTCAGGATTCGCCCAGCCGCCGCTTGATCTTCGTGTGCAGGCCGGTCACTAACGCTGATGAAATTCCCTGCGCCACGAAGATTTTGTCGAAACTAGCCCGGCGCGGCTATCGCCGGGTTGCTGCAACGGAAGATGTGGACACACTGCTCAGTTTCTATAAGAAAGCCCGCGCTTCTTCCAATCCTGCGACAGCAAGTTTCGACGATGGCATTCGCGCGGCGCTGGAGCGTCTTTTGGTGGGGCCTGATTTCCTCTTCCGTATGGAAGGCGAACCGGATCATGTTCGCGCGGGCGAAGCTTATCGCATTTCCGATATCGAGCTAGCCTCGCGCTTGTCCTTCGCTCTGTGGAGCAGCATCCCGGATGACGCGCTAATGGACCTGGCGATTCGCGGCAAGCTGCATGAACCAGCGGTGCTCGATCAACAAGTGTTGCGCATGCTGGCCGACCCTCGCGCACGGGCGTCGCTGGTACAAAATTTCTTTGCGGAATGGCTGCAAACCCGCAACCTGCGGCTGTTGAATCCGGAAAGCACTAAATTCCCCTGGTTTGATGACAACTTGCGCCTTGCGTTCGTCAAGGAGATTGAGTTGTTTCTCGACGCGCAGTTGCGGGAAGACCGCAGCATCGTCGATTTGCTGACGTCAAATCAGACCTATCTCAACGAGCAATTGGCCCGGCACTATGGCGTCCCGGGCGTGTATGGCAGCCACTTCCGCCGCGTAACCCTCACCGACGAAAATCGTTTTGGCTTATTCGGCAAAGCCAGCGTTCTAGCGGTGACGTCCTACACCACGCGCACTTCGCCGACGGTCCGCGGCAAGTGGCTGCTGGAAAATATTCTGGCCGCGCCGATGCCCGCGCCGCCGCCCAATATTCCCGCGCTGGAAGAAAGCAACAAGGACGGCAAGCCGCTTTCGGTTCGCGAAATGCTAGAAAAACACCGCGCCAATCCCACCTGCGCAAGTTGCCACGCACGCATGGATCCCTTGGGTTTCAGTCTGGAAAATTTCGACGCCATCGGCCAATGGCGGACCACCGACGCGGGCAAGCCGATTGACGCATCCGGCGTCTTGCTCGACGGCACGAAAGTTGCTGGGCCGGCCGAACTGCAACGCGCCTTGGTGGCGCAGAAACAGCAGTTCGTACGCGCGGTCACCGAAAAGTTGTTGACCTATACGCTGGGCCGCGGCGTCGAATATTATGATGCGCCGGCGATTCGGGCCATTGTGAGCCATGCCGCTGCGGACAACTATCGCTGGTCATCTGTGATTCAAGGCATTGTGAAGAGCGCGCCTTTCCAGATGCGGGCCGCTGTTCAATAAGGAGTTTTATGTTCGTCACCAAGAAAAATCTTTCGCGCCGGACTCTTTTGAAAGGTGCGGGCGCGGCGGTTGCGTTGCCGTTGCTGGACGCCATGGTGCCTGCGCTGGTCAAGGGCGCTGGCACTGCGGTGCGCCGGCTGGGAGTGGTCTATCATCCCAACGGAGTGATCTACGATCAGTGGCTGCCCACTGGCATCGGCAAAGATTACAAACTCTCACCCACCCTCGCTGGCCTTGAGCCTTTCAAGGACCAACTGCTGGTCATCACCGGTTTGGCTAGCGATACAGCGGAGGCGTTGGGTGATGGCGGCGGCGATCACTCGCGCGCATCGGGAAGTTATTTGACCGGCGTGCACATCAAGAAGTCTGACACCGCGCTTGAAAACGGCATCTCGATGGATCAGATTGCCGCCAAACACTTGGAGAGCGATACGCAGCTTTCTTCGTTGCAGCTTGCTTCCGACGATAACAGCCTGATGGGATCCTGCGATTTGGGCTACAGTTGCGCCTATAGCAGCACGCTTTCCTGGTTGACGCCGACTTTGCCGTTGATGGCCGAAAACAATCCGCGCGTGCTGTTTGAGCGCATGTTTGGCTCAAGCGACAGTACCGATGCGCAGGTGCGCGCGGCACGATTACAACAGGACAAAAGCCTGCTCGATTCAGTGAACGCGCGGGTGAATCAACTGCAGAAGAAGCTCGGCAAGAGTGACAACCGCAAGGTTGACGATTACCTGACTTCGCTTCGTGACGTTGAACGCCGCATTCAGAAAGCCGAAGAGCAGAGCGCCAAAGAAGTAACGGGCATCCCGCAGCCCGCCGGTATTCCCGACACTTTCGAGGCCCATGTCGGCCTGCTGTACGATTTGCAATTGCTGGCGTATCAGTCCGATCTCACCCGAGTGATCACCTTCATGTACGGCCGCGAACAGACCGGCCGCCCCTATCCGCAAATCGGAGTGCCCGAACCGCACCATCCCATCACGCATCATCAAAACGACCCCGTGAAGATGGAAAAATGCACCCGCATCCAGCGCCATCACATCAAGCTATTCGCCGAGTACCTGGAAAAATTGCGCAAAACTCCCGACGGCGATGGCAGCCTGCTGGATCACATGATCATCCTCTACGGCGGAGGCATCAGCAACAGCGACCGCCACACCCACGGCCCTTTGCCAACTCTGGTTCTAGGCGGAGGCAGCGGGACATTGAAGGGCGGACGTCACGTAGTTTATCCCGAACATACGCCGCTGACGAATTTGCAATTGACGTTGCTGAATAAGCTGGGCGTGCCTCGGGAGAAGTTGGGGGATAGCACGGGACAGTTTGCGGAATTGGCGGGGGTTTAGGTACCTTCCTTGCTGGAATGCGATGAACGCAATCCTCAACGTGCTGGACCAGTGCGTCGAAAATGGTACATTCCCCATGCTCGATAACGGCTACGTTTATTTGGCTGCGACGAGACTTGCTCTCTTTCGTTCGTCAGTTGCAGGCCCGCTAGCTGATTGGGCGATTGTCATCGAAGTCTTTGGCTTTTCACCTCGTGCACAACACCCCGACACATTCATTCAGACATTCGCAAGCCGTTTACACAATCGAGACTCGGAGGCCTCTTACGTTAGCGCAGATGCCTATCACAATTACTTGGCAAACAACCCGAATAATGAGACTCGTATCGTATTTCCCGTGGATTTTGAATCTGCCCAGCAAACCGAGAATTCAGAAATGATTGCTCTGGGGGTGGGGGTTGTCCAGATTAGGGGAAAGCCGATCGCGGTTCCCCCGGCCCCAGCCCTTGAACGCTGTGGCATCAAATTGGAGAGACCGCCTAGTATCCAAGTGTTTGAATTGTGCCGCTATTTCGCTGAAACAACGCGAGACCAAGTATTGGCGACCCCTGATGAACAGCGAATCAGCATTCTTCCTGACATGCGGCGGATTTTGCAGCTCGAAGAGTGGCGCCATCCCAATCTCCTGTCGGGTGAGCGGCCTAGTCAACTACAGACATTCCAACAACTAGCGCAAGTCCTGACCACTGGCGACGTATCCCTATACCAACGGAGTAAACCGCCCAATACGCACTGGAAGAATTGGCCTGAGGGCGGAACGCTTTGAACTTGTGCCTAGCCTAGAAGGCGTGGTCTGTTGCCGTGCCAGCCAAGGCGCGGACTTGCTGGATTTGCTCATCGCGAAGCGCAACGGTGATCTTCGTCATAGCCATATACGGAACTAGACAGGAATCTCAACCTCATCCGCAACCGTCGTCGGTGCGGGAACGTCATACCCGAACTCTCGCATGACGTCCAAATGCCCCTCAATCGCTTCCTTCATCAACTCTTTGGTTTTGTCGAGCGTGGGGGCGGCAGCCACGCATCCGGGCAGATCCGGGACGTGAGCACTGTAGCCGGTGGACGTCGGCGCGTAAAGGACGGCGTATTTCATTTTGTCAACCCTGCTTGCTTCATTATAGATGCTTGCGTCTTAGGATCCAGATCGCTTGATGGATGACCCGCAATGGTAACGATGCCGACTTTCGTTGGATGTTTGTAGTGCCGGTGACTGCCCCGAGTGCGTACGTTCCTCCAACCGTCAGCTTCGACGAGCTTGATGGCCTCCCTAACTTTCATCCCCAGCGTGTCATCGCCTCAATCCCCAATCGCCTGCACCACCAAATTCTTCACCAACTCCCGATAGTGCCGCCGCGCCGGGCCCGGCGTATTCGCCAGAAACACCACCACCATTTCTTCCTTCGGGTCCACCCAGAACATGGTGCCCTGCGCACCGCTCCACATGAACTCGCCGGGAGTCCCCATCACGCCTGCCACTCCGGGTTGCGTGCGCACGGCGACCCCAAGTCCAAATCCAAAGCCATCCATATGTTCCACAGCGAATTCGTGGAGGCGTGAAACGTCCACGTTCGCACTCAGTTGATTTGCCGTCATGTACTCGACACTCTTGCGGCTAAGAATGCGCGAATTTTCATAAGCGCCTTTATTCAGCAGCATGCTGGCGAAGCGGATGTAATCCAATGCCGTGCCCGATGCGCAACCGCCGCCGCAGTCATACTGCCACGGAGTCACCGGCAAACGAAAATTCACTGTCCGCCCGGTATCGGGGTCCATCGGCAACGGCTTGGCGATGCGAGTTGCTTTTGATGCCGGCACCATGAAGCCTGTATCTGTCATTCCCAACGGCCCGAACAAGCGTTCCTGCATAAACTCGCCCAGGCGTTTTTTTGTAACCGCTTCAACCGCGAGGCCTGCGACATCCAAACCGTGACTGTACTCCCACTGCGTTCCCGGTTGATAATGCAACGGTAGCTTGCCTAGCTCCTGCAGAAATTCCGCGCCCGATTGGTTCGCGGCGTTTTTCAGCCTCAATTCATACAACTTGTGCAGCGGCGTATCGCCGCGATTGCCGTAACTCACGCCGGCGGTGTGCCGCAGCATGTCCTGCAATGTCGGCTGGCGATGCGCCGCTTCCAGTCCGCGCGCTCCGGCGACCTTCATGTCCTTCAACTCCGGAAGATAGTTGCCGACGGGATCGTTCAAAAGCAGATCGCCCTGCTCGGCCAGCATCAAGGTCGTCACCGCCACCATCGGCTTGGTCATACTCGCCAATGCGAAGATGGCGTCCTTGGGCATGGGTGTGCCCGCGGCTTTGTCCACGAAACCGAACGATTCGTAGTACGCTAGTTTGCCTTTGCGCGCAATCGCCACAACCGCGCCGGGCATGCGCCCATGATCGACGTCTTGCTTGATGGCCTGCGCCAGCCGCTCCAGCCGTGCGCTGGAAAGACCAACGCTTTCGGGTTTGACGACCGCCGGATTGAGGGCAGAGCCTGCATCAGCCGCTGTTAGATTGAGCGTGACCAGGGGTAGAATCAGGCTAAGGCTTAGGGTCAGGTGGGCCGTCTTGTTGGTGAGCATTTATATACTCTACTACTTGGAACCAGCGTTCACTGGGCCGAAAAGGCCACCCCATAACGACCGCCCCCGCGGAACTTGTTTCACCCCGCCAGCAGTTCAATACTTAGTCCGGCCAGGATCACGCCCGCCCACAGCAGCATCGAAACCGCGGCGGAGCCCCTCAATTTACCAGCCGAAGCCTCCCCGCCGATTGCCCCTCCTATAACCAAAGGCCGATGCCATCCGTAGTGATGCACCAACGCGATCACCAACAACACCAGCTTCAACCGGAACGAAGGATTTTCCCAAAATCGCATCGCCGTGGCAACGAACAACAACGGTCCGGAAACGCATTGTGCGCACAAACCCACCAACGTCAGCGGAGCCAATCCCATCGCCACTTCTCTCACCGATGTCTGCTTCAGAACCCGCCCGAAGATGCGCAAATTCAAAATGAAAATGGACCCAAACACCAGCACCAGCCCCGCAATGTGCAAAATCTCAATCGACGGATAGGGCCACTTTGCACTACGGATGGCAGCGGAGAGCGCGGAAGTCTGGCACCACTGAATAAAATCATTCATGTGGAGTAGTCAAGTGTATAGCCAATCGCCCGCCCGCAAGCCAAGATCGTAAACCACAACAGCAGCGAAAAACCACCCGCCATCCGCGCTTGGAAAGGCGTTCGCATGTGGCGATCCCAGTGGTCAACACTTCTATACACGTTGAAGTGAAACATCAGCACGTTAAGCCCAGCCAGCAGCAACGCCAAAACCTTCAGCCGGAAAAAGACATTGCCGTACAGCCGCTCGGCTTCCATCGCCACCAGAAGTGACCCGCTCAAAAACATGACGCCGAAGCCCGCCCAGGTCCACGGCAGCAGGCTCCTTCCCACCTGGGAAATCGGTGTGCTGCGCAGCCCTAAGCCCAGGAGCCGCAAGTCCCAGAAAATCACCGTGCCCGCCGCGATCAGCAGGCCCAGCATATGCGTGAGGTTAAGCGCTGGAAACCAATAGGGCGATTCGCGCATGCCCCGCGAAAACGGGGAATGCTCAATCGCCTGCATAATTTGGAGCAATGACATATATAAGCAGCGATAAACACAAAAAGCGGTAACGGCAATGCCCAGTGTGACACGATTCCGCCCCATCGGCGTTCCTCAGGCCTTCCCCTTATCCGATGCTCCGACTACGCTTAGGACTCCGCTGAAAGGAATCTCACATAACTGTAAAACTCCCCGAGTAGAGTACATTGGTAGCGAGGCCCCTATGAGTACTACAACAACGCTGCCGTCCACTTCTGCCGATCCCCAAACAACCTCAGGCAACCCGTTGCAACAGCTTGCCAACTTTGGTCAGTCCGTTTGGCTGGATTACATTCGCCGCGATCTGATGACCAGCGGGGAACTGAAACGCCTGATTGAGCAGGATGGATTGGGAGGGATGACCTCGAACCCAGCGATTTTTGAAAAGGCCATCGCCACCGGGACCGAGTACAACGACCTTTTGACCACCCTTCGGCCGGACGCCTCCTTGGATGCCAAGGCAATTTTCGAACGCATTGCCATTCGCGATATTCAAGATGCCGCCGACGCGCTGCGCACAGTCTACGACCGGAGCAGGCACCAAGATGGCTACGTTAGCCTGGAAGTCTCGCCGTATCTTTCGGCGAAAACGCAGGAGACTTTGGACGAAGCGCGCCGCTTGTGGGCCGCTGTGGCGCGTCCCAATTTGATGATTAAAGTCCCCGGCACCGCCGCAGGGATTCCGGCCATTGAGATTTTGCTGGCCGAAGGCATCAACATCAATGTGACACTGCTGTTTTCCCAGGATACCTATGAGGAAGTGGCCAAAGCTTTTGTGCGCGCCATTGAACGCCGCGCCGCACAGGGCTTGGATGTGGCGAACGTGGCCAGTGTTGCCAGTTTCTTCGTCAGCCGAATCGATTCCCTGATCGATACCCAACTGGAGGCCAAAAGCGCCAACGCAAGCCCCGAACAAAAGCAGTTGATCGACAGTGTCCACAGCAAAGTGGCCATTGCCAACGCCAAAATTGCGTATGAGCGTTACCAGCGAATATTTTCCGGCCCAGCGTGGACCGCACTTGCCGCCAAAGGTGCGCAAACGCAGCGTGTGTTGTGGGCCAGCACGTCGACCAAGAACCCCAAGCTGCGCGACGTTCTCTATATTGAAGAGTTGATCGGGATGCACACCGTCAACACCATTCCTCCCGCCACCTACGATGCCTTCCGTGATCACGGGAAACTGCGCGCCTCGCTTACCGAAAATGTGGAAGAAGCTCACAAGGTGATGGCCAACCTCGAAGCAGCAGGTATCTCCATGAAACAAGTGACCGACGAGCTGGTGGTACAAGGCGTGAAACTGTTTGAAGACGCGTTCACCAAATTGCTGTCCGTAATCCGCCCTGCATAAACTGGAGCCTCTTGTGACTACCACCTCTCTTCCTTCTTTATCGCTACCGCCCGCCGAGGCCAAGACCGTGGAGAGCGCCATCCAGGAATGGGCCGCCAGTGACCGCATAAAGCGCATCTGGGCGCACGACGCCTCGGTTTGGAGTAACACCGACGAAGCTAAGTGGCTGGGCTGGCTTTCGATTGTGACCGAGCAGATTGCGGCGCAGGACCGTTTCGCCAAGTTCAGCGAAGAAGTGATGACGGGCGGATTTTCGCACATAGTTCTGCTGGGGATGGGCGGATCCAGTTTGTGCCCGGAAGTCTTGCGGCTCTCATTCGGACACCTGCCATCCATGCCGGACCTGCATGTTCTCGATTCCACAGACCCGGCGCAGGTTCTGGCCATCGAAGGCAAAATCAACCTGGCCACCACGTTGTTTATTGTGTCCAGCAAATCCGGTTCGACGCTTGAGCCCAACGTGTTCAAAGACTATTTTTTTGAACGTACCGGCCGCAACGGTAAGCAATTCATCGCCGTCACCGATCCTGGCTCGCATATGCAACAAGTGGCCGAGGCCAGCGGTTTCCGCCACATCTTCTTTGGCGCCGCTTCCATTGGCGGACGCTTTTCCGCACTCTCGGATTTTGGTTTGATCCCCGCTGCCGCTATCGGCATGGATGTCAGCAAGCTTCTGGCCACGGCCAACGCGATGGTGAAGGCCTGTCAACTCTCCTCCGCCGAAAATCCCGGCTTGCAGTTGGGCGTGACGCTCGGAACGCTCTCTAAAAGCGGGCGCAATAAAGTGACCCTGATTGCCTCACCGGGCATTCACGACCTGGGTGCCTGGCTGGAACAACTGATTGCGGAATCGACTGGAAAGGAAGGCAAGGCGCTGATCCCGGTCGATCGAGAACCGCTGGGCGCTCCTGATTTCTACGGCAATGACCGAGTCTTCGCGTACTTGCGCTTGCAAGGTGCGGCAGACCCTGCACAAGACCGGGCGGTGGAAGCTTTGGCCTCGGCCGGCCACCCGGTTATCCGCATTTCTCTCAACGACGTTTATGATTTAGGCCAGGAATTTTTCCGCTGGGAATTCGCTACGGCCATCGCAGGCTCAATCCTTGGTATCAATCCGTTTAACCAGCCCGACGTCGAAGCCAGCAAAATCGCTACCAAAAAACTCACCAGCGAATACGAGGCGACCGGTCTGCTGCCGCAGGAGACTGCCGCGTTTACCGAAGATGGCATTAAGATCTACGGCAAGACGTCTGCCACCAATCTCGTCGAGTGTCTGCGCGCCCACTTAGGTTCGCTCCAACCCGGTGATTATTTCGCGCAGCTGGCCTATGTGGAAATGACGCCGGAACACGAAGCCAAGCTCACCGCCATCCGCCGCTGCGTTGCTGCCGCCAAACAGGTCGCCACCTGCGTCGGTTTCGGTCCGCGTTTTTTGCACTCAACTGGCCAAGCCTACAAAGGCGGGCCCAACACGGGCGTATTCTTGCAGATCACGTGTGACGATGCCAAAGACGTGGCCATTCCTGGTTCCAAATACACCTTTAGTGTCGTCAAGGCCGCTCAGGCGCAAGGCGATTTGCAGGTTTTAGTGGAACGCGGCCGTCGCGTTTTGCGCCTTCACTTGGGCGCCGATGTAAAATCAGGACTTGCAAAGCTGGCCAACGCAGTAGAACGCGCGCTACAATAGAGGCTCCCCCCGGTGCGAACCAACTGGCTGCAGTTGTTGCAGTTGGTGTGCGCGCCTTCAGGAGCCGGTAGCTCAGTTGGTAGAGCATCGCACTTTTAATGCGGTGGTCGCGGGTTCGAGCCCCGCCCGGCTCACCATTTATTTCAATCGCTTGCGCGTTGAGTGTGCTTTGTCTGGCACCGTTGTCTGGCACCATTGAATGCTTTCGCCTGTGGAAATTAGTGCGTGTTTTGGCCTTTCTGGCGCGCGGTCTCCGCCACGTTCTCTTTCGCACGCATGTACTCCTCTAGTTTCCCAGCCAGCATCTTGAGGCGCTTTTCGGAAACAATGTGGTAGCGGTCAAACACGGCGCGCGTTTTGTGCCCGCTGATTTCCATCGCCTCTTTTTCGCTGAAACCGGCCTCGATCATGTTCGTCAGCGCAGTGCGCCGAAGATCGTGAAACAGTGTGGCCTCCAAGCTGGCCTGTGTACATGCCGCCTTCCAAGATTTTTTCCAATCAAGCACCGGTTCGCCATTGTGTTGGATTAGGAACGGACATTTAGTCTCGCCGGCGGCAAGGGCCATATCGAGTTCGGCTTGCATGTCGCCGTAAATGGGGAGGTAACGAAGGCTTCGATTTTTGGTGGAGCGAGCCGGAAGTACAATTCGCGCTCCAGCTAAGTCGATTTGATCGCGGCAGATCTTCTGAATTTCGCCTTTGCGGGCACCGGTGTGATAAGCGATCACGAGGGCAATGCGAGCGTGCGGCGGTAGAAGATCTCGTAAGGTTCGATAATCGTCGTGCCCAACGACCCCAGTTCGAACGTTGTCGAGGGGCAGCATATCGAAATGGGGAACCCGCAAAACGAGTGGAGGGTGATGCTGTTCGCCCAGTTTTAATGCGCGCCGAAGTAGCGCTAACTCTTTGTTGATTGTGGCGTTTTCCGGCCTAGCTCTTCTTGCTCGCTTGCGAAATTCTACGTATTTCCTAATGGCCGTGGTTGTAATGTCTTGCGCTTTGCTAGCGCCGAAGTGTTCACGTAAATGACGATCAACGCGAAGTTTGGCGTCGTGCAAGCTTCGCCGCTCCTTGAAAACGTAGTCATCGATCAGCAGATCGAAAAGTTGGTTCATCCGCACGCGCTCAGGCTCACTGGCATGTGCCCCCAAGTTCCGCCCCACCGTAGCTACCTTCTGCCGGAGAAGCGCCAGGGCCTCATCATAACTTTCGCTGTTGCTGGACAAATATCTAGGCTTGCCCTTGACGTAGTATTTGATGAACCACGTTTTTGTGCGACGGGGTTTACCCTCACGATCTCGATACATACGTTGAAAAACGCTTCCCGTGGAAATTGCTTTTCTCATGACTACTTTTTGTTCACCTCGATCCAACGCTCCAGGTCGCGAACGTCGAGCATGAGCCGCCGACCGTGACGGACCTCGGGCAGTTCTCGACTCGCGATCATATTGTAAATCTCCCGCTCGCTAAGGCATAGGAAGAGGGCTGCGTCCTTGGCGGTCATGAGGCGTCGCGGACTGAAGCCGCCGCCGGATAGCGCTTTCGGGATCGCCACCAGTACGGCATCTTCAATAATTCGATCGAATCCGCGGTCATTTCGTGACATGAGGGTTTAGAAGCAGGTTCGTGTAGCCCTTACGCTGCGGCGTTGCTGCTTGGATGCGAGCCAGTGGACAATCTCGAACAGGCTAACGATGTCTGGCACCGAAGTCTTACACTTAAATGCGTAGAGGCGATGCAATGGAGACGGTCAAGCGTCAGAGCCAACCTTTGAGACTTGAAAAATGGTGGGAAGACGTTAAGGCGATAAATCCAACGCTGTGGTAAGATCAGCCGAAAACGCTCAACCAGTTACCCGGCACACGATGACAATCGATAAGCGGATAGCGCGCAAGTCAAGGGCAGGTTGGCTCCGCATCGTAGTCCAAATAGTAGTATCCGACCAGAGAGGATTTCCTTGATAGGCTTTTTCACGCCATACGGCGAAATTGATTCCATCCAGTGACCAGTGAGGAGCATCGGCATTCAATTTGTTGACGCCATATGAGGCACCAACAGCATGAAGTTTCGTATTCTTCTTGACATCGGTCATGAACAAAACCCACTCATCCCCACCGTCCTTTTTCTTGACTCTAATGGTCCCGCTCCAAGTGATATTCATGTCGATCGCCTTGCCTGGAGTGTGTTTCGTGAAAAGTGCAGGAGCATAGATACTTTTCGGCGGAAGCTTGAGGCTGAAGCCGTCAATCATCTTTCGCGCCTTTCCTGCTTTCTCCGGATCGCCATGCTTCCACTCGATGTCAACGCCGGGCACAGTGGTCGCTTGGGATGCTTTTGCCTTTCCAAGCCCGATCGTCCAGCACCAGTGGAACGAGTACGCACGATTGGCGCTACGTCTCGTGGCGCTAACGACGACTTTAGCTCCCGAGTCTTCAAGGGCTTTAATAAACGCCTTAGCGTTGGTTCTGAAAGGCTCAACAAATTCCTCTACTGATGTGCTGTTCCGCGCGTGAATGTTCGCCCATGTCACCCAGTAACGACCGCTTTTTACTTTTGCCATGACGACTTTCGATATTCCCCGATAAGAACACGGCGCGTGTCAACGACTTTGAGACACTCCGGGTTGGAGTTTAGAGAGTATTTTCGTCTGAGCTTTGGGGTTTGTTGATCCAGACCTCCTTGGGAAGTGGCAGCGTGATGGGAGGGTTGCGGACGAAGCGGTCGGGGTGGGCCCGGTAGGCTGCGTCGAGGACGGTCTGGCGCTTTTCGCGGATGGCCGGAGCGTGGCCGAAGTGGACCATGGCGGGCGTCAGCATACCGATGCCGGAATGGCGGTGCGCGTCGTTGTACCAGGCGAAGAAGCGTTGGCAGAAGGCGCGGGCATCCTGGATGCAGTCGAAACGATCGGGGAACTCGGGACGATATTTCATGGTGCGGAACTGGCTTTCAGAATAAGGATTGTCGTTGGACGTGTAGGGTCGGCTGTGGGTCTTGGTGATGCTGAGATCGGCGAGCAGGAAGGCGACTGGTTTGCTGCGCATGGACGAGCCGCGGTCGGCGTGGATGGTGAGTTGGTCCGGAAGGATCAAGTGCTTGTCGCAGGTTTCTTCGATGAACTTGGTGGCCAGCGCGGCGGCTTCACGAGGCGCGATCATCCAGCCGACGACGTAGCGGCTGAACACGTCGAGGATGACGTAGAGATGGAAGTAATTCCACTTCACGTGGCCGCGCAGTTTGGTGATGTCTGAACCGCCCCGGGTTCACCGGAGGCCAGTTGATCTGAGTTACGCGACCAGCGCTGGACGCTCCAGCGAGGTGTAGTAACGTTGCTCGGCTTCAGCCGGGGGGATGTTGCCAATCCGCC
>JANXYJ010000100.1 GCA_025350105.1 Terriglobia bacterium
CTGAAACGCATCCGGTTTGTCGGCCCGGTAAAGATGGATTTCAAGCGGGACGCCAACGACGGCCAGTTCTATCTGCTGGAAATTAACGCGCGCTATAACCTTTGGCACTATTTGGGGGCGGCTTCCGGCATTAATTTGCCCGCGTACGCGTTTCGCTACCTTTCCGGTCAAGCTGTGCCGCCCGTGCCGAAAACCTATCGGACGGACGTCAAGTGGCTCCACTTCCGCTATGATGTTCGTGCGTTTCTGGCCTATCGGAAGAAGGGCGAACTGACGCTAGGACAATGGATCAGTTCATTGATGTCACCCAAGGTCTACGCTAAATTTGCCTGGAACGATCCCATGCCCTCGGTGGTTGCGCTCACCGGTTTTGTCAAAGCGCGGCTGGCAAGCCTGGCTGGCAAATCGTAGGGGCGTTCTTCGGGGCACATGCGCTACGCGATCATTTCCGATCTTCACGCCAATCAGCGGGCGCTGGTTGCGGTGTTGGATTGGTGTGAACGCAATGGCATCGACAAAATCGTAAACCTTGGCGACAACGTGGGTTGGGGAGCCCAACCCAACGAATGCTGTCATCTATTGAAACAACGCGACATCCCTACGATTGCCGGCAATCATGATATGGCGGCGCTGGGCGATTTCGAACCGGTCTACTTTAAACGTCCTGCCCGCCACCGGATGATTTGGACCCGCGCGATTCTGGATCAAACCAGCAAAGACTACCTGCGGGCCTTGCCCGAGACCATGACGATGGGTGATTCGCCTGATGTTCGTGATACGGGTGATACGCGCTTTCTGATGGTGCACGGGTCACTAAAGTCGTATTCGCAGTACATGTTAAAGGACGAGACAATTTTGGAATCGTTCGGCCTGTTGGAGAAGAACTATCCCGGATATCGTCTCTGCTTTTTCGGACACACCCATAGACCGGCCACGCATCAACTGCGTAACGGAGTGTTGTCACATTTGGATGGGAGCCTGTGGAAGCTTGACCGCACGGCGCAATATCTGATCAATCCTGGCAGTATAGGCTACGCCCGTTATGCCGACATTCCCTTGAGTTTCGCCGTGTATGATGACGCGGCGCAAAGCGTTCGTTTGGAGCGCATGGACAAAGCGGATTGGCCCGAACTTTACAAACCTGCTTCGCCGGAAGTCGCCTTCAGCTTGCCCTTGGCCGCGCAGTATGCGATCTTCGCCAAAAGGTCCCTAGGCAACTTTGTACGTAACCGCCTACGGTAGGTCTGCTTACGGTAAACGCCGATCTGCTTACCCCCTTGTTTCTAAATTATGGGAGGGGTACACTAGCCATCGAGTCTGGTAGCTTGACCCGCAGTTTAAGATTGACCTACAGTTCGCGAGGAGCGTTCCATGAAACAGTCTGCATGCTTGGCTATCGCAACTTTTTTGGCTGCGCCGGTGGCAGTGTTTGCCGCTGATGCTGCCGCCACCACGGGGGCTGCCGCGGCTTCCCGGCCCGTGACGTTCACGAAAGACGTAGCGCCCATCCTGCAGGAAAAGTGCCAGGAGTGCCATCACAAAGGTGCGATGGCGCCTATGTCTCTGGTGAGTTACGAAGAAACGCGGCCGTGGGCGAAGGCCATTAAGCAACGAATCGTTTCCCGCCAGATGCCGCCCTGGCATATTGACAAAACCGTTGGCGTACAACAATTTAAGAACGACATGTCGCTGAGCGACGAGCAGATTGGTCTGATCAGCCACTGGGTGGATTCGGGCGCGCCGATGGGCGAGGCGAAGGATATGCCTGCCGCAAAAGTGTGGCCCAACGATAACGAATGGAAAGCCACCCAGGATCTGGGAAATCCCGATTTGGTGATCAAGTCGGACGCTTATACGATGCCGGCGCATGGCCAGGACGCCTGGTGGCGGCCGACCACCGACATTGGGCTGACTGAGCCGCGATGGGTGCGTGCGGTAGAGGTTCGTCCGGGCACAGCCCAGGGGCGCAAGATTACTCACCATGCGGTTGCGTACCTGGTGCAGGACGATCCGGAAAACCTTACGCCGGGCGCAGATCCCAATACCCGCGGCTACTTCATGGAATGGGCCATCGGTAAAGGATACGAACTGTATCGTCCCGATACCGGCCGCTTGATTTTACCGGGCGCGAAAATTGCCTGGGATGTGCATCTTCACGCGGTGGGAGAAGAATTGCGCGACGATGTGGAATTGGGAATCTGGCTGTATCCCAAAGAGCAAGAGCCGAAACACAGAACAATTTTAACGTCCTTCCCTGCGCTGCGCGGCTTCCAGACTTCCATCC
>JANXYJ010000138.1 GCA_025350105.1 Terriglobia bacterium
CGACGCCCTTGCTGGTGAGCATCAGCGTGACCATCATCAAAAGCTGCGTGCTCAGCGGCAAATGAATACCGGCCACCTGCGCCACGAAGACGGATGCCAGCGCCAGATAGAGCGTGGATCCGTCCAGATTGAAGCTATAACCAGCGGGTAACACAAACGCCACAATATGTTTTGGGATGCCAAAGGCCTGCAAATTTTCCAGCGCCAAGGGCAGCGCCGCTTCGCTGGAGGCGGTGGAGAACGCGATGAGGAAAGGCTCACGCACGGCTTGCACAAAGCGCTTGAGCGGAATGCGCGCGATGGCGATGACCGAGCCCAACACGAAAACGACGAAAAAAAATTCGGCGGCCCACAGCGTGCCGACCAGTTTGCCGAGGTTCAACAACACGCCCAGGCCATGCTCACCAACCGTGGACGCGATGGCGCCGAAAACACCGATGGGCGCGAACCACATGATGAAGTTGGTGAAGCGGAACATGATGGCGGCGATGGAATCGCACAGTTCGAGAACCGGCTTGTTTCTGGTTCCGACGGTGGCCGCCGCCGCTCCGAAGATCAGCGCGAAGACCACGATCTGCAGCACTTCGCCCTTGGCCATGGCATCGATAATGCTGGTGGGGAAAATGTGTTCGACGGTTTGCGCCAGGCTAGGGCTGGCGGTAGGTAACGCAGCATCTTGTGCAGCCGTGATCTTCATGCCTGCGCCGGGTTGCACCAGATTCACCGCGGCCAGTCCGACGAACAACGCGATGGTGGTGACCACCTCGAAATACAGCAGCGCTTTGCCGCCGATGCGGCCCATGGTTTTGATGCTGCCGCTGGAAGCAAGTCCGGAAACCAGAGTGGTAAATAGGAGGGGCGCGATGATGGTCTTGATCAAGCGCAAGAAGATGGCGCCGAGAAGGCCAAGCGGTTTGGCGGCAGCAGGGAACAGAGCACCGAAAGCAACTCCGCTGACAAGTCCGAGGAGAATCCAAAAAGTGAGCGACGGCTTCTTCATATTTTTTCGCGCGGCGGCGAGCACGGACACTTGTGCTAACTAGCGGCCACCCCATTTCAGTTTTTCGCGCAGCACGTCGAAGAACATCATACCGGCTTGGCGGATCAGGTCGACGGTATGGTCGGAACGGCGGCAGATGATTTCGTCGCCTTCGGCAAGTAGTTCGCCGGCCTGGCCATCCACGGTCAGGTAAGTTGTGTTGGTGCTGCGCAGAACCACTTTGATGGTGCGGTCGTCGGGAACGATGACGGGCCGGTGCGTCAAGGTGTGCGGGCAAATCGGCGTAATGCAGTGCGCGGTGACGGCGGGAAAAATAATCGGCCCGCCGGCGGAAAGCGAATAGGCAGTGGAGCCGGTGGGCGTGGAGACGATCAAGCCATCGGCCTTGTAAACGCAAACGGCCTGATTGTCGATGAACAGATCCAGATCGATCATGCGCGCGATTTCGGCCTTGGCCACGCACAGGTCGTTAAGTGCTTCGTAGGCTCCGCGCATGCGTCCATCGCGCCATAATTCGACGTGCAACATGCGGCGGCGGCTGACGGAGAAATCACCACGCAGGACGCGTTCCAGCTGCGGATACAATTCTTCCACCGTGATGGCGGTGAGAAAACCAAGATTGCCCAGGTTGACGGCCAGCAGCGGAATTCCGCGCCCCAGCATGGCCCGCGCGGCGGCCAGCAGAGTTCCATCGCCACCCAAAACGATCAGCAGTTGCGCGCCTTCCGCGACGCTTTGCCGCGAAAGGGCTTCGTTGCGGCGGCCCAGGTAGACGGCGGTTTCTTCGTCCAGGCGGACTCTAATTTTGCGTTCGGCAAGCCACGCCACCAGGGCAGGGACCAGCGTGACGGCACGGTCCGTGCGCGGTTTCGAGATGATGCCAACGGTATTAATTTGAACGTCGGGCATAGAGGAGAAACTCGCGATTTCCTTCGGCTCCCAGAATGGGGCTGTCCATCACGTCACCGTCAAAGCCCAGCATCTTCACGGCGGAGCGGACGCGGGCACAGGCGGCCTGATGCAGCAGCGGGTCCCGCACAATGCCACCCTTGCCTACTTGGGCGCGTTCCACTTCAAATTGCGGTTTGACCAGGATGATCATTTCGCCGGCTGCTTTGAGCAAAGGCACGATGGCGGGAATCAAAAGTGTGGTGGAGATGAAACTGGTGTCGCAGACGGCAAGGTCGAATTGCTGCGCGAAGTCTTTGGGCTGAAGAAAGCGGGCGTTGACGCCTTCGCGGACTTCCACTCTCGCGTCGTTCCGCAGTTTCCAGTCCAACTGTCCGTGGCCGACATCAAGGGAGACCACGCGGGCGGCACCGCGCTGCAGAAGGCAATCGGTGAAGCCGCCAGTGGAGGCGCCTACGTCCAAACAAATCAGGTCCTGCACGTTCTTGCCGAAATGATCCAGCGCGCCCGCAAGTTTATAACCGCCGCGGCTTACCCAGGGCATCTTTTCGAGCACCTGGACTTCGGCATCGCTGGCGATGGAGTGGCCGGGCTTGTGCTGTTTTTCGCCGTTCACCAAAACCGATCCGGCGATGATCAGCGCCTGCGCTTTTTCGCGGGAGTCAGCCAAGCCCCGATTGACGACCAGTTGGTCGATGCGAATTTTAGGTGGGGCGGTCATCAGGTTCGAATCAGGAACTTCGTTGCACGATCAGATCGGCCAATTGCCTCAAAAGGGACGCATTCTCACCGAACCCGGCTAAGGCGGCATGCGCGGCCACGCGTTCCTGCTCGGCCATCTCTTTGGAACGCGCTAAACCATAAACGGCGGGAAATGTAATTTTGTGTTGGGCCGCGTCTTTGCCGGCGGTCTTGCCCAATTTTTCAGAAGGCTGTTCGACGTCCAGAATATCGTCAACAATTTGAAACGCCAGGCCAACATGTTCGCCGAATGCGGTGAGTGCGGCCAGTTGTTGCTCATTCGCGCCACCGTACATGGCTCCCATGCGGACACTGGCACGGAGGAGCGCACCGGTTTTGGCGCGGTGAATGGATTCGAGCAGCTCGGTGGTGGGCGGTTTGCCTTCGCCTTCGATATCGTTCACCTGCCCGCCGATCATACCGCCCACGGTTCCCGACGCAGTAGCGAGTTCGCCAATCAGGCGCACGATTTGTGTTGGTGAGACGTTCTGGAGTTTGGCCAGGACTTCGAAGGCCAACGTCAACAGAGAATCGCCGGCCAGAATGGCCATGGCCTCGCCGAAGACTTTGTGACAAGTGGGGCGGCCGCGGCGAAGGTCATCGTTATCCAGCGCGGGAAGATCGTCGTGAATCAGCGAATAAGTATGGATAAGTTCGAGAGAAACAGCAAAGGTTTCGTCCGGAACGTCTTTGTCTAAAATAGTTTCGGCAGCGGCGATGGCCAGCAGAGGGCGGATGCGTTTGCCTCCGGCGAAAAGGCTGTAGCGCATGGCGCGGTGGATGGTGGAAGGGTTCGTGGATTCCGGCGGAACCACGCGATCCAGCGCCGCGTCCACCGCTTTTTGCCGGCAGGCCATGTAGTCCTGAAGCGTCATGTTCACTTTAGGACTTGCCACGAAAGGGTTCCGGCTGCATTTCACCAGCACGCCTCATCAGGATCTCAACGCGGGTTTCGGCTTCTTCCAGTTGCTTGCGGCAGGTTTCGCTGAGCTTCATGCCGCGTTCAAAAAGCTCCAGGGCGCGCTCCAACGGCAGTTCGCCGCCCTCCATCTCTTTGACGATGGTTTCCAGTTGCTGCAAGCCGGCTTCAAAAGGAAGCGGTGCTTCCGCCGTTTTCTGGGTGCGGGGCTTTGGGTCTTGCGCTTCGTCTGGCATGGACACGACTATTCTAGCCGATAGCCGCTGGTTGGCATTAAGGCCCCCGCGCCCGCTGTATGCTAGTGCGCCATGCCAGTACGCGGAACGTGCAGCGACATCAGAATCAGCGTTCCGTTAATCTGGCTGAACCAATGCGGTGTGTTTTCGGGGACGACGATGAAATCACCCTTGGCTACGGAGCGCGAATTTCCGCCCTCAATGGCAGTGCCGCCCAGGTTCTCACCGTCGTTGCGCTTTTCGTTCACCAGTTTGCCGCCGGTCATCATGGTGGCGGAACCGTCGATGACATAAAAAAACTCGGCTTCCTTTTCATGCACGGACGCGGCGCCTACGGAGGCTCGATATTCCATGCTGGCCCGGTAGGGAGCCAGTTGCAGAATTGGCTTGGCGATCAGGGGTTGATTGGTGTGCTCGCTTTTGGCCTGCTCGATCAACTTGGCCACGTCCGATGACGTCGAAAACAGGTTCATGGGGGGCGCGGGTTGCGCGGATGCCGTCATGGCTAAGAACAGAATTGCCGAAGTGATAATGATGGATCGCATGTGAATCGCCTCTCAATCGCCGCCGCCGAGCTCACAAAAAATGCTATCACAGGCCCGGTACAAGAAGCGGCGGGATGCGAAATACTGTAGAGATGCACTTGAGTTTCGGCCGGCTCGCCCTGTCTGCGTTTAGCGCGCTGCTGATTGGCCTTGCCGCGTTTGGCCAGAGCACCGGTGCGCTGCGGATTGAAGTGAGCGATCCGTCGGGGGCCGCCGTCGAGGCTACGGGTGCATTGCGCAATTCCGCTGGCGGAGCTGTGCAGACCTTTCAGACCGATACGCGAGGTGCGTATACGTTCGCGAATTTGCCTTACGGCCGTTATCGTGTGGAGTTGGGAAAAGCCGGGTTTGCGCCACAGGTATTTGTAGTTGAAGTGCAATCGGCTGGGCCCATCATTCGTCCGGTGAAGCTGGCGCTGCGCGCGGCGGAATATAAGGTGGATGTGATTGCCGCCACGCCATTGTCTGGCGTAAATTTGCAGCGCGGACAGATTGCTGCGCCGGTGCAAACCGTCACCGATCGCGACGTTGACAACAGCGGCGCGCTGGATTTATCGGACCTGTTGAACCGGCGGTTGAATGGAGTCTATCTCAACGAACTGCAGGGCAACCCGGTACAGCCGGACTTGAACTATCGCGGCTATACGGCGTCGCCGTTGCTGGGAACGCCACAGGGTTTGTCCATTTATATGGATGGAGTGCGGCTGAATCAACCGTTCGGCGACGTGGTGGCCTGGGATTTGATTCCGCGTGTCGCGATTGCGGAAACCACGTTAATGCCGGGGTCGAACCCTTTGTTTGGGCTGAATACACTCGGAGGCGCGTTGGCGATTGAAACCAAAGACGGGCAAAATCACCCGGGTACGCAGTTGGAGTTGAGGGGCGGAAGTTTCGGCCGCAAGATGGCCAGCCTGGAACATGGCGGCGCCAATCGCAAAGGTTGGAACTGGTACGGCGCCACCAGCTTTCTTTTCGACGACGGGTGGCGGCAGAGTTCGCCAACCGATGTCCGGCAGTTCTTCGGCAAGTTGGGTTGGGCTGGTAACAAGACGACGTTGGGACTGACGCTGGCCTATGCCAACAACGCCTTGAACGGCAACGGACTGCAGGACCCGCGGTTGCTGGCAAGCGGTTACAACAGCGTTTACACCACGCCCGACATTACCGCGAATCGTTCGCCGTTGGTCAACCTGAAAGTGCGCCACGCGGTGGCGCCTGCCGTTACGGTGTCTGGTAATGCCTACTATCGCTACATTCTTACGAAGTCGATCAATGGCGATGTGAATAGCGATTCACTGGATCAATCGGTGTATCAGCCCAGCGCGGCCGATCGCGCGGCGTTGGCGGCGGCAGGTTACCGTGGGTTTCCGGCAGCGGGTGCCAATGCGTCCAATACGCCGTTTCCTTTTTGGCGCTGCATTGCACAAGCGTTGCAGCGCGATGAGCCGGGCGAAAAATGCAACGGGCTGATCACCCGCACCCGGTCGGCGCAGAGCGATTTTGGGGCGGCTGGCCAAGTGAGTTGGTTGGCCAAGCGCGGGAGCAATCGCAATCAGTTCACGGTGGGGGCGGCTTGGGATCGCAGCAATATCGACTACGGACAGAATGCCCAGCTGGGCTATTTGAATCCGGACCGCAGCATTACGGGGGTGAATGCGTTTGAAGACGGCGTGAGCGCCGGCAACATCAATGGCGATCCGCTGGACACGCGGGTGGATTTGCACGGCCGCGTGCAGACTGGAGGCGCTTATCTCACCGACACGTTTTCGCTGGGCAGCCGCTGGAACTTCACGCTTTCCGGCCGTTACAACCGGACGTCGGTGAACAATCGGGATCGCATTCAGCCGGACGCCGGGTCCGGATCATTAACCGGCAATTATGCGTTTGGCCGCTTCAACCCCGCCGCGGGTGTTACCTACAACGCGGGCAATGGGATCAACGCTTATTTCAGCTACAGCGAGGGCAGCCGCGCGCCAACTTCAGTTGAGTTGGGGTGTGCCGATCCGGCGCAGCCGTGCAAGTTGCCGAATGCGATGCAGAGCGATCCGCCCCTGCACCAGGTAGTTGCACGGACGTTCGAAGTGGGCGCACGCAGTACTTCCGAAAGCAAACTGATTTGGAGTGCCGGTTACTTTCGCGGCGAAAATCATAACGATATTTTGTTCGTGGCCGCGCCGCAAAACGGCTTCGGTTACTTCAAGAATTTCGGCACCACCTTGCGCCAGGGTGTTGAAGCCGATATGAGCCGGCGTATGGGGCGCACAACCCTCGGCGGCGGCTATACATTTCTGGCGGCAACGTTTCAAACACCAGAGCTGCTGAATGCTTCCAGCAATAGTTCCAATGTGGACGGCATGACGCAAATTCAGCCGGGTAATCGCATCCCGCTGACGCCACGAAATCTGTTCAAGGCCTACGCCGATGCGCAGGTCACCAGTAAACTCGCGATGGACCTGAACCTTCTGGGCGTGACCCAAGCCTATGCGCGAGGGAACGAGAACAATCAGGACCAGCCGGATGGAGTTTACTATATTGGCGCCGGTACAGTTCCTGGCTATGCGGTGGTGAACCTGGGCGCGCGCTATCAATGGAACCGGCGCTGGCAGTTTTTCGCGCAAGTGAACAATCTGTTCGATCGTCACTATTACACGGCGGCGCAATTGGGCTCTACCGGATTTACCAGCGCAGGAACCTTCATCGCGCGGCCATTTCCAGCAGTCGCCGGTAACTTCGCCGTCCAGCGCGCGGCGTTCTTGGCGCCGGGCGCGCCCATAGGCGTTTGGGGTGGGCTACGATTTCGCTTTTGAATCGTATATGATCGAAGCAGCATCGCAGACGGGAGAGACTGGCGGCTTGTACTGGAAAGCTTGCCGGCGCCGAAGGAGCAACCGCCCCGGAAACTCTCAGGCAAAAGGACCGTCGCTACCTCTAAAGAGTAGAACCTCTAAAAAAGGCGATAGAACCTCTGGAAAGAGGTGGGCCAGTAACCTGGCTCACCCGCCGACGGGATAGCACTCTCAGGCAAACCGACAGATGGGGCAAGATTACGGGTTTTCATTTTAGGAAGCCCCGAAGGAGCCTCATCATGATCGCTACAGAAGCCAAAGCAGAAGCTGCGTCCACCTTTGCGCGTCGCCACATCGGGCCCTCACCGCGGGACATCGAAGAGATGGCGCGTACCATTGGCGTTTCCTCCATCGAAGACTTAATTGCCCAGACCATCCCCGCGGCCATCCGGCAAGCGGCGCCGCTGGATCTGCCGGGACCAATGTCGGAAGTTGCGGCGCTGCAGCGCATGCGCGCAATCGCTTCGCGCAATCAAGTGATGACGCCGCTGATCGGCATGGGCTATTACGGCACCCTGGTGCCGGGAGTGATTCAGCGAAACATTCTGGAGAACCCGGGCTGGTACACGGCTTACACGCCCTATCAGCCGGAGATCAGCCAAGGGCGCCTGGAAGCGCTGGTGAATTTTCAGACCATGATTTGCGATTTGACAGGTCTCGATGTGGCCAACGCTTCGTTGCTCGATGAAGCCACGGCGGCGGCCGAGGCCATGGCGGTGGCGCAGCGCGCCGGCACGTCGAAATCCACGCGCTTCTTTGTGGATCATCAAGTGCATCCGCAAACCTTGGCCGTTCTGCAAACCCGCGCGGAGCCCTTGGGTTGGACGCTGGTGGTGGGCGATCCCCTTACCAGTCGTTTTGAAGACGGCTACTTTGGCGCGCTGCTGCAGTATCCCGGAACCTACGGTGAGATTCGTGATTTGCGGCCGGCGATTGCGGCAATCAAAAAGAACGGCGGACTGGCGGCGTTGGCGGCGGACCCGTTGGCGTTGACGCTGCTCACGCCGCCGGGCGAATTGGGCGCGGACATTGCCATCGGCTCCACCCAGCGTTTTGGTGTACCGATGGGATTTGGCGGGCCGCACGCCGCATACATGGCAGTGAAGGATGGCTTGAAGCGGTCGCTTCCTGGACGTCTGGTGGGTGTGTCGATGGATTCGCGCGGCATGCCTGCCTATCGCTTGGCCCTGCAGACACGGGAGCAACACATTCGCCGCGAAAAAGCCACGTCGAATATCTGCACGGCGCAGGTTCTGTTGGCGGTGATGGCTTCGATGTACGCGGTGTATCACGGGCCGGAAGGGCTGGTGCATATCGCCCGCGAGATTGCGAAAAGGACTGGTAGGCTTGCGGCGGCGTTGCGGAAGCACGGCTTCAAAATCGTAAATGATTCCTTCTTCGATACACTGACCGTGGCAGTGGGTGAGCGCCAGGCGGAAATTGTGCAGCGCGCCGCGAAGCAGAACATTAACCTGCGGGTGCTTGCGGCCGGCGAAGCTGGAGCCGGGGCTTTATTAGGGATCGCCGCGCTGGGAATATCGCTGGATGAGACGACGACGGACACCGTGCTGGCCGCCGTTATGCGAGCATTCGGAGTCGTTGCCGATGTCGATACCGTTGCCGATGCCGATTCTGGCATACCAGCGAACCTGAAGCGGACCTCCGCGTTTCTCACCCATCCGGTATTTCACCGGCATCGATCAGAGACAGAGATGCTGCGCTACATCCGGCGATTGAGTGACCGTGATTTAGCCTTGGACCGCGCCATGATTCCGTTGGGCTCCTGCACCATGAAGCTGAACGCCACCACCGAGATGATCCCGGTAACCTGGCCGGAGTTCGGCGGGCTGCATCCGTTTGCGCCGGAGTCGCAGACCCAGGGATATCGGGAAATGTTCCACGACCTCGAACGCCAATTGTGCGCGATTACGGGTTATGATGCGGTGTCTCTTCAGCCCAACTCCGGCGCGCAGGGCGAGTATGCGGGACTGCTGGCCATTCGCGGTTATCACCAGCAGCGTGGGGAAGGGCATCGCGGCATCTGCCTGATTCCGTCGTCAGCGCACGGGACCAACCCGGCCTCGGCGCACATGGCGGGCATGGAAGTGGTGGTGGTGAATTGCGACGCCAACGGCAATATCGATGTTGCCGATTTGGCGGCGAAGGCCCAGCGTCACGCGGAAAAGCTGGCGGCGGTGATGATCACCTATCCGTCGACGCACGGAGTCTTTGAAGACGCCATCCGCGAGATGTGCGCCATCGTGCATCGTCACGGCGGACAGGTGTATTTGGACGGAGCGAACTTGAACGCGCAAGTGGGCCTGGCACGGCCCGGTGAATATGGCGCGGATGTGTCGCATCTGAATCTGCATAAAACATTTTGCATTCCGCATGGTGGTGGCGGTCCGGGGATGGGTCCGATTGGCGTTCGGGCGCATTTGGCTCCGTTTTTGCCGGGGCACCCGTTTTCGAATGAAACACTCTCAGGTAAAACATCGGCTGTGGGTCCGGTTTCGGCGGCGCCGTATGGGTCCGCTTCGATTCTGCCCATCTCGTACGTCTATATGTTGATGATGGGAGCCGAAGGTCTGCGGCAGGCAACCGAGGTCGCGATCTTGTCGGCGAATTACATTGCGCAGCGCCTGCATCCCCACTTTCCGGTGTTGTATAAAAACGCAAACGGGCGTGTGGCGCACGAATGCATCGTAGATCCGCGTCCCCTGAAAGACGCTTGCGGAGTGACCGTGGAGGACATCGCCAAGCGCCTGATCGACTACGGATTCCACGCGCCAACGGTGAGTTTTCCGGTGGCGGGCACGCTGATGATAGAGCCGACCGAGTCGGAATCGCGGGCGGAACTGGATCGATTTTGCGATGCGATGATCGGGATCCGAAGTGAAATCCGCGAAGTAGAACAAGGGCGTTTTGCAATTGAGGATTCGCCTCTCCGTCACGCGCCGCACACGGTTCATGATTTAGCGGTAGACAAATGGGAACGCCCGTATTCTCGCAAGGAAGGCTGCTTCCCAGCGGGAAGCTCTGGTGGCTTCCTAGCGGGAAGCTCTCATATCGACAAGTATTGGTCGCCCGTCGGGCGCGTGGATAATGTTTACGGCGACCGCAATCTGGTGTGCTCGTGTCCGCCGATAGAGGCGTATGCAGAACGTGGCTAAAGAGGAAGGAGAGGCGCGCCTCTCCTTCCTGCTCGAACGGAATGATTACGGACGCGCCGCGGGAGCCGGCGGCGGGCCGGCCAGCGCCGGTTGCGGACCAACCACCGAAGTGAGCGCGGTATAAGCGCATTCTTCGTCTTTGTTGCCGCCGCCAACGCCGATGGCTCCAATCATCTGTCCATCAACAACGATTGGCAAACCGCCCGCGGTGGGGAACACGCCGAGCGGAGCCCAACGCATTTGCAGCGAGAGGTTGTTGGCAACCATGTTGGCGCGTTGATGCGTGGAGTCGCGGGTGTAAAGAACGCTTTGCGCTTTTAGCAGCGCAGTCTCAATATTGATGGGCACCTGGCCGTCCATTCGGTGCGAGTGCACGATCTGCCCGGTGGGGCTGAGGATGAAGACCGTGATGGCCTGATTGTTCTTGACCGCGAAATCGACACAGGCTTGCGCGATCTTCGCGGCGGTGTCGGCGTTGATCTCGTTCTTGATCATGGTCTTCTTGGCCGCTTCGTCGGAGATTACGAATTTGCTAAGATTCTGCGCGGAAACGGGCCCGGCCGCGACTACGATGGAAAGCGCCGCGGCTGCCAATGTTTCGGCCAGTCTGCTGAAGTGGGTCATGGGTTGCCTCTTTCTCGTGATCGTGTTTCGCTCACTCAGCGTATTAGTTTATCCCACGCGGGACAATTGAAAATAGCCGCGCAAAAACAACCTGAATTTGAAAGCAAGAGACGGAGTGTTTCGCCGGCGCACAGGATCTATATTTGAGTGGCATGATGAAACAGATGAATGGCTTTGGTGACGACGCCGCCCGTTGGCAGGCGGTGGTTCAGCGGGATCACCACGCTGACGGCGTGTTCTATTTTTCAGTGCAAAGCACCGGCGTTTACTGCCGGCCATCCTGCGCGGCCCGCTTGGCGTTGCGGAAGAATGTCCGGTTTCATGCCACCTGGGCCGATGCCGAACGCGCCGGATTCCGGCCGTGCAAACGTTGCAAACCGACGCAGGCCCCGTTGGGCGAACAACACGCCGCATTGGTGGCGCAAGCGTGCCGCCAGATGGAGCAAAGCGAGCAGCCGCCGAGCCTGCAAGCGCTGGCGCAAACGGCGGGGATCAGCGCGTTTCATTTTCATCGGGTCTTCAAAGCCTTTACGGGCGTGACGCCGAAGGCATACGCAGATGCCCATCGGGCCAAACGCATGCGCGAAGAACTGCCGCACAGCACCACGGTGACGAACGCGATCTACCAAGCAGGTTTTAACTCCAGCGGGCGGTTCTACGCCAAGTCTTCCGCCCTGCTGGGCATGAAGCCGAAAGAATTTCGCGCCGGCGGCAAGAACGCCTGCATCCGTTTCGCGGTGCGTGAGTGCTGGTTGGGATCTGTGTTGGTAGCCGCTACGGAGAAGGGCATCTGCGCGATTTTATTGGGTGATGATCCCGCTGCGCTGGCGCGCGATTTGCAGGACCGCTTTCCGCGCGCGGAGATCGCCGGCGGCGGCGAGCAGTTTGAAAAGACGCTTGCGGGCGTGATCGCGACGCTGGAATCACCAACACAAGAATTTAATTTGCCTCTGGATGTGCGGGGCACCGCGTTTCAACAAAGGGTTTGGCAGGCGCTGCGCCAGATTCCGGTTGGCACCACGGCATCTTACGCCGGTGTAGCGGAAAAGATTGGGTCGCCAAAATCGGTACGCGCTGTGGCTGGCGCATGCGCGGCGAACGCGCTTGCGGTGGTGATTCCGTGCCATCGCGTGGTCCGCGGCGATGGAGGATTGTCGGGCTATCGCTGGGGAGTGGAACGCAAGCGGGCACTGCTCAAACGTGAGGGTGGTAGCGATGACGCAAAGCCGTCTATTTGACGCAGAGACGGAAGTACTCGCCCAGGGCGCGGTGTTACTGCGCGGGTTTGCACTGGCGGAGATCAAGGCTGTTTACGACACAATCCAGCAAATTTTGGCGACGGCTCCATTGCGTCATTTGATCACGCCGGGCGGGTTTCGCATGTCCGTCGCCATGACCAATTGCGGCCAGGCCGGTTGGGTTTCCGATCGCAGAGGTTATCGTTATGAGGCGAAGGATCCGCGGAGCGGCAAGCCGTGGCCGGCCATGCCTGCGTCGTTCGCCAGTCTGTCCAACCGCGCTGCGGCCGCGGCCGGGTTTCCTAATCACACGCCGAACGTTTGTTTAATCAATCACTATCAGCCGGGTGCGCGGCTCGCCTTGCATCAGGATCGCGATGAAGGTGATTTCAGCGCGCCCATCGTTTCGGTTTCGTTGGGCCTGCCAGCGACGTTTCAATTTGGCGGCGATCAACGAAACGCCAAGACGCGCCGCTACGTTCTAGAAAGCGGCGATGTCGTCGTATGGGGCGGACCTGCGCGTTTAGCTTTTCACGGCGTGGCGCCGCTGAAGGACGGCGTGCATCCGCTGACCGGCCGCTGCCGGTTCAATTTGACGTTCCGCACGGCCAAAAACATTACTTAATGTTTTTGTTGAGCCAGCCGTCAATGAACCGGATCACCGCGTCGCTGTTCTTGTCCAAAAACATTTCGTGCATGTTGCCGCGAATGCCTACGTCTTCCAACCGGACGAAATCGTCCTTCGCGCCGGCTTGATTCAGCCATTTAGGAATGCAGACATCGAACACGCGATGGTACGTTCCTTCGGCCGAAATCGAAAGAATGCGCTTGTTCTGGTAGCTGACCAGTTTGTGCACGGGTTGGTCCTGCATGTAACAGCCCACTTCGTCGCCGGGGCGCTCCGATGGTTCCAGGTGCACCTTGATGTCGGCGGGACTGGCAAACGGTGGGTCATATTTCATCGGATTCGGAGTCAGTCCCCAGGAGTTGGGATTCACGCGCGTGTAAGCCACCTTCGCCGTATCCACGTTGCCAATTTGCGGGCCACCGGGCTCAATCGCCACCATCCCCGCGATCAGATTCGGCCGTTCATCCGCCACGTTGAAGCCGAAACCGCCGCCTTGCGAATGCGTGAGCAGAATCACTGGGCTGCCGATTTTATCCAGCAACGCAATCCCCGCCGGGATGGTCAGTTCCGCTTGATTGTTCACGAACTGGACTTGCCCTTTCGCGAAATTGTCGAACACGGGATCGCCCATCGTGCCCTTCTTCGGCGCATCGCTGGGCCATTGCGTGTACTTCTGCATGCGCGGAAAATTTCCGCCGGAAAGCGTTGGTCCGGTCCATATCTGCGAAAGATCCTGCGCGGTGCGAATGCCCAGTTTGCCGTCGACGCCCGGCACGTACGCGGAGCGCCCGCGCGCGGGATAGTCGACCATATAGACGCTGTAACCTTGATCCAACAAATAGTAGGCCCATCCGGGACGGCCATCGGGAGTTTGCCGCCAGATGGCTCCGCTTTGTCCATTGCCGTGAAACAACACAACCGGGTAAGGATGTTTGATCTGTTTGGGCACCCAGACTTCGGTGTACATGGCGCCGCCCATGATCTGCTTGCCGGGCTCTCCCACATATTTTCCGCCCGCATAAAAGAAACCTTGGCGGCCCAGCTTATCTGTAGAAAAAGTCGGAATGGACGCGGGCGGCATAGCCATGCTGGGCTTATCGCCCGGGGCCACGGAAATATTTTTCTCCATCCAACCGGCCATGTATTTGGCAATGTCGTCACTGTTCTTTTCCAGCATCATTTCATGCCCGTTGCCTTTCAGGCCAACATCTTCCATGCGCACGAATTGGGTTTTCACGCCAGCCTGATTCAGCCACTTGGCCAGGCAATGGTCGAACACCCGGTGATAGCCTCCCTCCGCCGACAAAAACGCAACTGGAATTTTGCTGAGGTTCGCCAGCTTACGCGCGGGTTCTTGCTGCACGTAGCAAGGGACCACATCGCCCGGAATATCTGACTTCTCCTCCAGAACGGTCTTCAATTCCGCCGCAGCTTTCACCGGCGGATCGTAAGTGATGGGGCTGGAAGCCACACCCCAACTCAAACCGCCTGCGGCGTTATAGACCAACTTCGCGGTGTCCACATTGCGAATGGGCGGTGCGGCGGGTTCCAGCGTAACAATCTCTTTCACCTGATTGGGCCGTGCATCGGCGATCAGCCAACCGGCTGCTCCGCCTTGCGAGTGCGAAAGAATGATCACCGGCGTTTTGATCATGTCGAGCAGCGCTACCAACGCATCGCGGCTCAGTTCATCTTGTGAAGCGGGACCGCCACCGCCCAGAAACTGAACCTGGGTCTTAGCGAAGTCATCAAAAATCGAGTCGCCCATTAGGCCGCTGCCGGGGAATTGCGTATGCAGTTTTGCCCGCGGAAAATCGCCTTTCTTTGCTGACGCCGTAAACGTCGCTTCCAGATTCGCGGCCGTGCGGATTTGCAAAGTGCCATCGTGATCGGGTACGTACGGCGAACGCCCGCGGGTGGGCGAATCCACCATATATTGCACGTAACCTTGTTTCGCGAAATAGTAGGCCCAACCGGGACGCCCGTCGGGCGTCTGTTGCCAGTCCGTTGCCGTTTGCCCCGCTCCATGGATATAAACGATTGGATAGGGATGGCGAATCTGTTTGGGCACCCACACCTCGACGTAGGCGTCCAGGCCCATGATTTCCTTGCCCGGTTCGCCAACGTACTTGCCGCCAGCGTAGAAGAAGCCGGTGCGCGCGATGTCTTGGGTCGAGAAAGTTGGGATGGAAGCGGGCGGCGTGGCTTTGGTGATCTCAGCGGACTGGGCTGTGAGCAACGCCAAGCCAAGCGCGCCAGCAATTTGCAGAATTGATTTGGTCAAGCGCATAAGGTTCGCTCCTGTTTGATCTTTACGTGTGATCCAACAAAATCTTCAGCCGGCGGTCTTCGCCATCTTCCACCATGCCAATCGCTTTTTCAAGCTGATCGAGTTTCATGCGATGCGTGATCAGCGGTTCCAGTTTCACCACGCCTCGCGCCACCAGATCGATCATGCTGGTGAAGTCTTCCGCTTTGGCGGCGCGCCCATTGTAAAGCGTCAGTTCCTTGAAATAGAGCTGATAGAAGGGCAGGGCGCCTTCTTTCGCCGAAACAATTCCGAACATAACAATGCGGCCGCCGAAGCGCACGAACCTGATCGCCTCTGCCAGTTGCGAGACCACGCCTGTGGAATCGATCACCACGTCGGCGCCGCGGCCGCTGGTGGCGTCCAGAATCTTTTGATGGGCTGCATCGCCAGGCGCAATCGTCAAATCCGCGCCCAGACTCTCCGCCATTTCGCGTTTGTATTGGCTGCGGCTCACGCCAATCACCATGCCCGCGCCGCGCGCTTTGGCGATCTGCACGTGCAGTTGACCGGACACTCCCAGCCCCATCACGGCAACCGATTCACCAACGAAGAACGGCGTCAGGCGCTGCGCATGCAGACAAGTGGTCGCCACTTGAATCAGCGCGGCGGAGTTCATGTCGACGCCATCGGCTAGCGGATACGCCTGGCTGGCCGGGAAGACCGCGTATTCAGCAAAACCGCCATCCATATCGCGGCCAATCAGGCCGCCGTTGGGGCAGAGATTAGTTTGCCCCACGCGGCAGTGAAAGCAAGTGCCGCAGAAGTACACCGGATCGATGATGACGTTGCGGCCCGCGGTTAAACCAAGAGACGCCAAGCCTCCCACCACCTCGCCCACCATCTCGTGACCCATGATCAACGGGTAACGCGCAGGAATCGATCCTTGAAAAATTTTGAGGTCCGTTCCGCACAACCCGGAGTGCGTGATGCGGACCACCACTTGATCTTCCTTGGCGACGGGGCGCGCGAGATCGTCATGAGTGATCACGCCCGCCGCGCGCAGAGTCATCGCTTGCATTTACTAAGCTTACTTCTCATAACTTACTTCCAGGCCGAATAAATAGGCTTAGAAACCAAAAACGCCGGATTGGCCCCCTTGCGCGGAGTGAATTTCTG
>JANXYJ010000140.1 GCA_025350105.1 Terriglobia bacterium
CCCATCCAGATAACCGGTCGATACCAGTTGAATCAGGTTTTTGTAACCTTCCTGGTTTTCGCACAGCAGCACCAGATGGTTGTAGCGATTGGATTCGCTGCGGTTGGTGTGCCCCTGCTGCGCCACGTAAACTTCGCAGCCAATCACCGGATGCACGCCATTCTGCTTGCCGTAGTTGTAAAACTCCACGGCCCCGAACAGATTGCCGTGATCGGTCATCGCTACCGCCGGCATTTTTTGCTCGGCAACAATCTTCATCAGCTGGGAAATTTCGCAGGCGCCGTCCAGCAGGGAATAATCGGTGTGGCAATGAAGGTGAACGAAGGGATTGGCCATTCTCTTTTTACAACTCGCAGCTTGAACTAGCGGGGGAGAATTTCAGTATAGAGGAACGGCACACACACTAAACCGGGCGAATCTGTTCTGTTGCAACTGTCGCGGCCTGCCCCGCGAATGGCTGCAGCAGCTGATCCTGTAAACTCTCCGGCACCCGCGTGTCCGTGCCATACTGCGCCGGCCACTCGCGCTTGGGCAAATGCAGCGTTCCAAACAAACCATCCACCCACGGCAACAACGCCGCGTAATTCTTGTTCAGCTGGCTGGCAGCTCCCCCGGCTTGGTCTCCGCGGTCATGATGCCAGTGATGGAATGCTGGCGTGGCAATCAACCATTCGAAAACCCCCAAACGCCAGCGTAAATTTGCATGGACGAAGAATCCCCACAGTGTTCCCAAAAACGCCACCAGCACCGGAACCAGATCCATTTTGGGCCCGCCCATGGGTTGCGCCAAGCCCAGTAAATACATGGGCAGGTAGCCGCACAGCCGCGTGAAAACCAAATCCACCGGATGCCCGCGCGACCCCACCAGCCAATCCATCTCCTCCGCGCTATGATGCACCGCGTGAAAGCGCCACAACCAGGGAATTTCGTGCGACCAGCGGTGCCCCCAGTACGCCCCCACATCCGACACCACCGCGGCCGCCAGCAGCCGCAAACCCGTTGGCCAGGCGGCAACACTTTCATACAACGTACCGGCAAACAAATGATGCGCGAAGGCGGACAACACTGCCAACGGCACCAGCAAAATCAATCTCGGTACTAGTGCGGTGATGAAGTAATACGCCAGGTCCGTAGCAAACGCCTTGCGCAAAAACTTCTGCCGGTGCAGGCCCCACACCCGTTCCAGCATCCCAAACAGGGCCACCAGCACAATCAACAACGCACTGATCCGCAAAATTTCGCGCACAAGGAATGATCGTCGGAACTTGCCTCTGCCTGCAGGGCGCTTACCCGCGCTTGCTCAAATGCTTGCGCGCCAACGGGATCGCCAGCAGACCCACCAGCAGCAAACTCAACGTGCCCGGTTCGGGAGTGGCCAAATCCAGGTTCACTCCATCCAGGAACAAGTACGGCGGCACGCCGCTTTGGCCTACCGCCAGGAAGTTCAGCACTTCCGAAGTGGCGCTTGCCGTAAACGTGTAGCTGATCTGCTGCCACGGTATCGCGGTGAGAGAGGCCGAGGTCACGGCTATACCATTCTGCGCGGTGCTGCCAAAAGTGTTGTAGATAGTCCCGGCAGAAGCCGCACCGGAGCTCATCGTTACTTTCCAATAATCGGTACTGTTTCCAACGTTCCCCTTCTGCTGTCCCGCTGTCTGGTAGAAGCTTAACGTATACTGCTTGCCAATGGTAAGGCCCGCAATCGTTTGATACAGCGTGCCCGAATAGAGCGGGTCTCCGTCGCTCATCAGATAGTTCCCGCCATTGGGGCTCGCCCCCGGCAGCACGTACATTTGCAGGTTCGTCGTGCCCCCGGTCCATCCGCTGCCGCACAGGAAGTTATTGGTATACGTACCGCCGGTCTGCACCGCGATGCACTTCAGATTGTTCAGGTTGGTCAGCGACCAGTTGGTCAGGTTGTAGACCGTGCCACTCGACGATGTTCCAATCGCAAAGTTGCTGGCCGAACACCCTCCCACCAGCGACCCATTGCACCCGGTGAATGACCCATTGCTCACCAAATTCGCCCGCGCCGGCACAGCGCAAAACACGAACACCGCCAATAGACCGCCCACGGCAGCCGTTCCATAGAAATTACAAATCCCGACGGATAAATTTTTCACGCAAGTCCATTGTGCGGCGCAAGCGTGATTTATAACATCCGCAGACGCCCCTCAGGTGGCCGTGAAATGCACTTACCTGGGATGGGCCGCAGGTCACGGTACCGGGAACCGCGGTGGTACAAAAACACACAAAAGAAGGCGCAGTGGCAGTACCCTGCCGCTGCGCGGTCCATTAATTGTGATGATGAGTCAATTCTGCTACTGCGCCACGCAAGCAAAATTCCCCGCCTCATCCACACTTCCCGAGCCCTTGTACTTCGCCACCTGCGGATACGCACACAAAGGCCGCGTGCGATCGACAACGCCGTTTTTGGCGTGCGAAGCCACCATCGAAACCGGGGCACTCCCCTTCTCCACCCAATTTTCCAGAGCGCTGATCGCATCGAACTTATTCGGCCCTTCGCCACCGCCGCAATGTCCCATGCCCGGTGCCAGAAACAAGCGGACCGAGTTCGCCGTCTTCTTTTCTCCGCCCAGCGTGTCCACCACCCTGTTGTAGTAGTCAATGGTCGTGTATGGCGTGATGTTCGGATCAGCTAAGCCGTGATACAACAATAACTTGCCGTTGTGAGAGAAGAACGGCGCTAAATTGGGGTCAGTCCCGTTCATCACCAGATTTTCCGGCGTCTCCGACCGTGCAATATCTTTGTCAAAATCAAACGTTCGCCAATCCCAATTGGGATCCTTGAACGCCACATATTTATATTGGTCTTCAATAATCGGCGAAGGCCCAGGACCTGTGCTCAAAACCGACCATCCCAACTCGCTCCCCATCGCCAGTGACGGAAACAATTTCTGCCCCGTCCGTGGATTGCTGGCCGCGCTGTATATCTTCCGCGCGGTGACAACTTGCGCGGCGCTTAAACATCCGGGCCCGTCGCCCTCTTTGCACTGAATCACTTTCGGATCAAACTTGCACTTCGCCGGATTCTCAATCAGCCCGTCTTTCAATCCATCCGTCGCATCGCAAGCTTCCAGCACGGCGTTATGGAGCAGCGAATATTTCTCCGGCGGGATGTGGCTGCCGGGTTCTTTGAACTCCGCAAACGCCACCCACAACGCCAGCGCCGTGCGATTCGCCGGCGCGCCCGCAATAATGCCATCGAAATCGCCGGGAAACTTCTGCGCTTCCTTCAACCCTTGCCGCCCGCCTGTGCTGCAGCCATTCCAGTAGGAAAGCCGCGGGGCAGTTCCATAAAACTTCTCGATCAGCGATTTCGATTTCACCGTCATCTCGTGCTCGCTGCGCCAGCCAAAATCGATCAATTTTTCCGGGTGCCCCAGCGCAAACGTCCCGCGTCCGCCCACGTGCCCCGTATCAGTAGAACTCGTCGCATACCCGCGCTTTACTCCTTCCGCCAGCGCAGAATAACTGATTACGCCCGCCCATCCGCCGTTGCCCACGGCTTGAAATTTCTGGTTCCAGCCATTTTCCGGCAGCCATAATTCCATCTTGATATCCGAATCGTTGGTGGGAGTAAGCGTCGCCGAAACGCGGCAGAACCCGGGCAAATCTTTGTAAGGATTCTCGCCCGCTGCTTTCCCTTTCGCGTTGGGATTCACCGCCAGCACAAACGCCCCCGCCGCCACGCTTTGCGCGCTGGTGACAGTGATTTCCGAAGTATGCAGCGAAGCCAATTGATCGCAAGGCGTAGCCGCCCTAAGCGCCGCCGCTGACAGAATGAAAACAGAAGCGGTAGCCAGTACACGAGTCATAAATTCAATTTCCCTTGCGGTGAGTATACACAGTTTGGCGCGCACGTGCCTCCAACCTCAGCACACAGCAGCGGTCATCCAGCCAACCAAACCAGCACACAGCGGCGACTGTAAAGGAGCCGTAAGAACCCGCACCAATCTCCACAAAAACGAAACCGTGAACTTGCCCGCAAACCTTCCGAGCCGCGACCTTCCGAGCCGCGACCAAAGGGAGCGGTCCTCTCGCCGTGTCCCCGAGATTTGAGCGCCACCGCCACTGTGAACGAGTACCGGAACACACGCCGACGCTATAATCACTTCCGCGGCCCAAACCCCGCCCATTAAGGCGGGATCGACACACCATCCCGCCATCAACACAATCAACCAGCACACAGCGGCGACTGATAAGGAGCCGTAGTAATCTACAAAGATCACCACCAGTGCACCGGCGCTAGTTAACCTCTGTTTCCGCCCAATCAACGCCACGTGGGCTTGCCTTCTTTGGCATCCCACAAAACCAAATTCCCCACGCCGTCAACCACTTGGCACATTGATGCACAGCCGCCACCCCGGCCATCACTTACATTGTGGGCAAGGAGTTCAGGCGCTCACCTGTCAGAGAGCTTGGATCAGCCAGCGGCGGTAATACTAGTAAAAATCGTCGGGGTGTGCGAGTGATGGGCGTTACATCGGAACGATATCTGGTCCCACGCTA
>JANXYJ010000142.1 GCA_025350105.1 Terriglobia bacterium
CTTTCGCCGATCTGTTTTTTTACCAGATCCTGCACTGGTTTGAGGGATGCCAGCAAGATGAGCAGCGCAAGGGCACCAAATTGAATGAGCAGCGCACCTACGCCCGATTTCCATTCATTTCCAGAGTAGGTTTGCCCGGCAAAAATGCCCAGCTCTTCAATCGGTACTGGCTTGGAGGTAATTTCGAGCGGAGGAAGCTGGGGCGGATGGATCAGATCCTTGATGCTTTGACCGATGGTTAAAAACCACGGCTTTTCCAGATCGGAAGAAGGCAAGAGATGGCTGAGGTGATCGTCAGGATCGCCGGGATTTCTGCCCGAACTGATGTTTTCGTCTGGCACGCCGTTCAACCTCTGTCTCGTCAACCGTTATCTTGCTGACATACTTTCTATCCGATCGCAATCTCCAATGGAGAGTGGCTTGATCGCCTGCGGCCACGTCGCGTATGGCCAACAGGATGACCTCGACCATAATGACGCATTCGGCAACCGAAACGTTGCTCCTTTTTCGAGTCTAGCATAGCTCGTCTTTGTTACCGGTGTGCTACCGCTGTTAGGCAGCGCGCTCAATTGTAAAGAAGTTGTAAAAACGCCGTAACCTCTTCCCACATGGGTTGCAGGACATCGGTGAGTTCATGGCCGGATTCAAATAGTTTCAAAGTGATGTTCGGGTTGGCCGCTGCATATTGGCGGGCACCGGTGGCGGGGACCAGAGGATCGTTGGTGCCTTGCAGGATCAGGCCCGGTTGGGAGAAACGGGGCTCTGGTGGATAGGCGCCGGCATCCTCGATGAATCGATACGACAACGCCTGTTGGCTTTTACTTCCATAGTGATAGAAAGGCAGGCTGCCTTGGGTTCGCCAGTATTGCATCTGTTCGGGGGTGAAGCGATGTTGCCAGCGTTCGAGAAACCGGAAGGCCGGGGCCAGCATAATGACACCGATGACGTGGAGTTGCTCTGGGTGACGGGAGGCGTACGACGCGGCCAGGTAGCCGCCCAGACTGGAGCCCATCATCACGACCGGGCCCGGTTGGTTTTCCACCGCGGCATCTCCTATCGCGGCTTCGATAACCCGCAACTGTCCTGTGATGGTGAGACCTTCAAAGTCTCCGCCATCAAGCCGTGGAGCGGTGAAGGGAATCTGCTTCGCCGCGAATTGTTGCGCAAAAAACTGCGCCTTACTGGATTGCGGACTGGAGGCAAAACCATGTAGATAGACGATACGCACATCGCCTATATTACAGGGGCCTTCAAAAATCCCTAGCGGGTTACCGAGGTGAGCGCTCCGGTATTCGCCTCCCACAAAACTTGTCTAACACCAACCACCAGCACAACCGCCAGCAGTAATAGCCCAAAACAGAGCGTGAGATATCGTGTCGCCTCGCGCTTCATCGCCGATAGGGTACCACGGCGCGTAGTATTCTGTCTTGCATGAGTGTGGTTCTTTCTCTGTCTGCGCTGTGCGCCTGCGCCCTGGTACCGGTTTCCGGGCAGATTTCGGTCCCGATGGCGCAGTACGAGGCTGGGCGCAGCAACGCGAACCTGCGCGAAACCATTTTGCGTCCGGGAAACGTGAATACCGCCCAGTTCGGTAAGTTGTTTGAGCGCGAAGTGGACGACAGCGTGTACGCGGAACCTTTGATTCTGGCCGGTTTGGACTTGGGGGACGGGCCGCGCAACATTCTGATTGTCGCGACGATGAACAACACCGTCTACGCTTTTGATGCGGACCGCAAGGAGCGCAAGAAGGCTTACTGGGTGCGCCATTTGGGGACTCCCACCGATAGCGGCGCCTACACCGGGCCGGTGCATTTAGGCATTTTGAGTACGCCGGTTTTCGATGCAATCACCAATACGATTTACGCCGTTTCCAAAAACAAAACCGGAAAAGAAAGCACGACTTCGGTGCATGCGTTGGATGCGATTACGGGGCGGCCGAAGTTCAATTCGCCGCAGCTGCTGAGCTATCCGTTCCGTGACGGCACCACTTTGACCGATGTGCCGGAGGCGCTGCAAAGGCCAGGCCTGTTGGTAACCGACGGCGTGCTGGTGATTGCCACCGCGTCGATTCTTCCTGGTGAGAAACAGGAGGGCTTTGTTCAAACCTTCGACGCGGCGGATTTGCGGCGGCGCTTAGCCAGCTTCCAAGTCACACCGACAGGCCTGAAGGGCGGCATTTGGCAAGCGGGACGCGGCGTGGCGGCGGATGGCAAGGGGAATATCTACGTGGTGACGGCCGGGGGCAGCTACGATGGGCAAACCAATTGGGGCTCCACTTATTTGAAGCTGGAGGCCAAGACGCTGCGCATTTTGGATTGGTTCACGCCGGCGAATTTCGACTATCTGTATCACAACAACGTGGACCCCAGTGGCGGAGGCGTGCTGCTGATTCCGGGCAGCTCACTGGTGCTGGGCGGCGGCAAAGAGGGCGTGGTGTATCTGATGGACGGCGAGAAGATGGGGCATCTGGAAACGGAATCAGGCCCACCGCTGCAGCGCTTTCCGGCCGCGAAGGGATGCGGCGTGCAGGGTCCTTGTGCGGGAGCGGCGCAAAGTTTGGGCACAGCGTTCTGGAGCCGGGGAACACCTGTGCAAACAGCGGGCGTGTTCTATGTTTGGGACCGCAATGACAACCTTCGCGCTTATTTGTTTGACGGAAAAAGCCTTGGGCTTGCGCCCGCATCAACCGGTGCGAAGGCCATCGCCACGGGAGGCCCGACGGTTTCCGCTGACGGCGCCAATTTGGATAGCGGAATCGTGTGGGCGGTGACGGTATCGGGTGAATTCGACCAGGCGCTGATACCGGCGACACTGCGCGCGTTCGCAGCGGCCGACGTGAGTAAAGAAATCTACAACAGCGATACGAATTTCAAACGGGATCAGTTGGGGGCGTTCACCAAATTCGCCACGCCGGTGGTGGCCAACGGGAAAGTGTATGTGCCAACGCACTCGGGATGGGTGAGCGTTTACGGGTTGCTGGGGAAGTAGCTCAATCGTAGACACTACTGCGGTGACCGACGCCAATAACCAAGATCACTAATTTTTGTTGTTGAATCTGGCAAAGAATTCGATCATCTCGCAGCCGCAAGCGCCATAGGCCTTTTTTCGCGTACCGCAGCGGCTTTCCGGCTGTAGTTGGATCCACCAGCGCCCCGATCCGTTTTCCAGATAGTCGATGATTTCTTTTTGAATCGACGGATCCAGACCGCGAAGATCCTTCGCCACGCGTGGATCGTATTCAATCGTCCCGTTCAATGTTTGAGGCCAAGGTTTTCGCGCAACTGCTGTCCGCTGATCGGCGGCAAAGGATCAGCCAATCGCGCCTCAGCCAGTTGAGAATCGGCGATTCCGTCGTAATGCTCGCTGAGGAAATCCTGGACCAATTGCGGCAGCGCAACCCCGCTGGCCTGCGACTCTGTAAGCAGTTTCGCTACGATTTTCCTTCGGAATGTCGAGGGTAACCGTCACGTTATTATGGTCGCAGTCTTTTCGCCGTTAGCGTTTTGCCGCCATCGCCCGATACGTTCCCGCCACGTTCTGCGGGCGCTGCACGGCGAAAAATTCCCAGTCTTTGTAATCGTCCATGGTGACGCTGGCCTGGGCCTGTTCCACGGTCTGGCCGGCGGCGATGGCCTTGGCGACGGCGTCGTCCAATTGTTCGCGGTAGCGGCGATTGGCGGTCACGTCTGATTTTTTGCCCAGCTTGCCATGGCTGCAGACAAAATATTCGAAGTCCAGTGCCTCCACGTTCTTGATGCCGTCGATCTCGGCGGGAGTGATGGGACCGAAGGGCAAGCGGTGAATGGTGATCCAATCGGAGGCGAAGACCACGCCGGTGCCGTCAATGAAGCGGACGATGGTGTTGTCCTCGGCGTGAACGGTGGGCATGTGGATGATTTCGGCGCGCTTGCCCCCCAGCGTGATGAACATGCGGTCTGTATAAGTAAGGTCGGGCGCGCTGACGAATTGCAGTGGACCACGGACCACTTCGGCGCCGCTCAAGGACCCGTCTTTATCGGCGTCGAACATGCTGAACATGCTTTTCAATTGGCCCTGGGCTTCGTCGGGCTGAATTTTGCCATCGCCGTTCTTATCCTGGGCCAAAACATTTTTAGGTAGAGGCGTATTGGCGGGCGGCATGGCGATGTTCTTCAGCATGTTTTCGTGACCGATGAAACGCGCGGTATCGGCCCAAACGGAACCGCCCGAGGCGTGATCCCAATGCGAGTGGCTATAAATCACATACTTCACCGGCACGCCAGGGAAACGCTTGGCGAATTCGCCTTTCATCCAAGTGGCCATTTCCACGCCGATGGGTTCCACCAGAATGATGCCGTCGCGGGTGACCATGAAGGCCGAAACATAATCGTCCATGCGCGCATAGTAGACATCGCCGGTGAGTTTGCCGATTTCCTGGCCTTTGTATTCGGTTTGCTGATATAAGGCGCGGGGCTGGGCGTGGACAGCGGTTGTTAGCAGTGCAAGGCCTAAGAATGCTTGGGCAAATTTTTGGTTCATGGAATTCTCTCCTGGATATCGTGAAGGCTACAGAATATCGTAACCCAGGCAGCGTAGTTATAGGCGCTTCCTCTTGTCTCACGTTGTCTCACGCAATATGAGCCTGAGAGGGGAGGTGGATTCTCGCAAATGCAACCGTCGCCTTTAGCATCGCACTAGCCACCGGCAAACAGAAAATGTTTTAGAACCGCGGAAAATAGGCCAAGCATCATTGATTTTCGGCTGTCACTTTTCGGCCTGCAAGTTTTCGGCTGTCACTTTTCAGCCTGCAAGGTTTCGGCTGTCACTTTTCAGCCTGCAGATTTTCGGCCTTCCAACGCATGGCGGAAAAAATCCGCGTGCGGCCGCTGGGGTGATCGAAGAAGATAAACTCCTCGATGGGGCCGGGGGAAAGTTTGCGGTATTCGCTTAATTGCAGCGCTGCTTCGGCAAAGCCGTCGGCCTGCCGCGAGGTGTTCAAGCCGAAAATATCGGCTTCATATTCCTGGGTGCGCACCAGCGTATTGTTGACCGGCGTCAACGCAAAAGAAAACACGCTGAGGATCAACAAGGCCAGCGGGATCGTGGCGGGATCGGTAAGCCCAAGCAGACGCCAGGATGCCCCGAAGCGTGCCAGCGCCCAGTCCATTCCCCGGCGCAAGCCGACGAACATCGCCACGGTGACAATAAGCGTGAACGGGAACATTTTGTAGATATGGTTCATCACGTAGTGCCCCATCTCGTGTCCCATCACGGCTTCGACGCAGGCCTGCGAGCAGCGTTTGAGGAGATTGTCGTTCAGAGTGATACGCTCAGTTCCCAGAAAGCCGCTGACGTTGGCACTGATGCGGTTGCTTTGCCGGGAGGCGTCCACTTCATAGATGTTGGTGGCCGGGATGCCGTTTTGGCGGGCCAGACGGAGAATAGGATCGCGCACGTGGGCGTCGGTAAGGATGGTGTATTGATTGAACATCGGCGCGATGAAGACGGGGAAGATCATGGTGCCGAAAGCCAGGAAGACGACGGTGGTGAGGGCTCCCCAGAGGTGCCAGGTGCGGGGGAGACGGCGGACCACATGGATCAACACCATTGCTACCAGGCCTCCGAGAACAATGGCCAGGCCCAGGCTTTTAAGCTGATCGACAGACCAGGCCCAAAATGTTTGATTCATCAGGCCGTACTGTTTTTCGCGAAAGTAGCCTTCGTAGACGGCGAGGGGCGCGCCCAGCACAAAGCTGGCGACGGCAAATTGGGCGACATAGAGGAAGTCGATGAGGGGTTGTTTTGGTGTGATGTGTCCGGCGTTGTCGCGAAAACGGGCGGACCAGCCGGTTTTCAGCAAGAGCAGCAGCATTGCCGCGCCATATAGAAAATCCCACAGGATCAGCCAATAGCCGCCTTCGAAATAGGCGTCCGATTTCGCGGTCTTCTGGGCACCAAGCGTATCCAAATACGCCTGCGTGGCGGTTTGCGCGTTGAAGTTGGGTCCGTCCTGGGCAGGGGGAGGAACCGGCAAAGCCGGTTGTGCGGGCAACGCCGCCGAGACCATCACCAGCAATACAAGCCAGCGCAGCAACACAAACCAGCGCAAAAAGAAAAACATATAGCTAACATACGCGAATGGCGGGCTGGTGTGCGATCAAGCCGCGCCGGGAGTGTTAGCGGCCTGCAAGGCTTGCTTCCGGCTGCCTGCTTCGCGCTGGCCTCCGGTGCGGATTGACTGGGTCCTCGAAAATGACTGCGATTACACTGCGGCCTGCCGATATGAGCATTTGGGCCGGGTTCGCGGGAAAGGTAGCGTAACTGGACCCTAAGCATGAGCCTAATCAAGAATCTTTTCCACAACGGCGAAGGCGATCCTCTGATTCATTCGATGGGGCTAATGATGGAAGCGATCGCGTTACACGCCATTCAAGTGGATGAGGATAAACACGCGAGGTTTCAGGCCGCGATTCGCGCGCATGCGCGGGAGTTGATCACCCGGGATATTACGCCCCGGCAAGCCCTGGTGGCGACGGGCGCGGCCATTCAGACGCTGGAAACCTTTGCCAGAGACACGGAGTGGCACATCAAAAGACGGACCCAGGAACTCAGCGCCATCGCCGGCTTGCTGGCAGCGGAATTGACCGCGGTTTGTGAAGGCAACCAACGTGCGGCTGCCGGTATGTACGACCTGGAGACACAAATGGTGGCGGCGTTCCAAATGGATCAGATTCCCGCCTTGCGGCGAAAACTGGAACAGTGCCTGGCGACGATTCGCATGAAAACCCCACCGGCAGTACTGGTAGCGCCCGCGTTTGAAAATGGCGCTTCCCCAGAGGGCGCCCCGGTGCTTCGGGCTGAAGTCAAAACCTTCGCGGGAGACCAGGACCCGGTCACCGGCCTGCCGGGAAGGGATTCCGCAATACTTGCAATCGAGACCGCCATCCAAACCAATAGCTACGCCGCTGCGATGCCGGTTGTCGTGGACCGGATCGAAACCATCAATAGCCGTTTCGGCGCCAGTAGCGGGACGGAAATGCTGTTGGCCATGATTCAGATTCTGGCGCAAAAACTGGGTCAGGCCGATCCCATTTTTCGCTGGCAGGGTTCAGGTTTTCTGGTGTTGTTACAGCGCCCCGGATCGGTGCAGGTGATGCAGCAAGAAATGGAGCGGCGGCTGCGCGGGCGGAACCCACTGGAGTGCGCTGGATGCCACCGGACGGGATGTTTTGGAGGTGATGCCGTTCACGGCGACAGTTTCGGGCCAACCAGCGGGGCCGGCGCTTTCCGACGTCTTAAACGCAAGTCTTGCGGAAGTTCAACACGTTGACGGTGTCCTCACCGCTCCCCACCTGGCTCAGGTGGAGGTTCAACTCACCACCGCGCCGATCATAGTGGAGGCGGGGAAGGTAGCTGGAATCGTGTTCGTTTTAGGGCGTACGCACCGGGCCTTGGGCCGAGTTTGATTTGCGTACCCAGGGGGAGGCCCGCAAACCGGCCCCAGTACCCCACCAACCAGTACTCCCCAAAATCAGGACACCGGTACCAAGCGCCGGACCCGCCGAATCCAGTAGAGTAGGTTCATGAAGGCTCGTGTTTACGTTTCCTTCAAGCCCACCGTGCTTGATCCGCAAGGCCAGACCATCCGAGGAGCTCTCGCGGGTTTGGGGCATACTTCCGTGTCTGAGGTTCGCCAGGGGAAATTTTTCGAAATCGAAATGAAGCCGGGTGCCACGCGCGACTCAGCGATTCGCGAAATGGACCAGATTGCGCGGGATGTGTTAGCCAACCCGGTGATTGAAGAATATCGCGTCGAATTTTTAGACTAAACCAAAACTAGTTCGGAGAAAACTATGTGCGGAATTGTGGGATACGTCGGCCCGCGTAAAGCGGTGCCTATCATTATTGACGGCCTGAAGCGGCTGGAATACCGCGGATACGATTCGGCTGGTATCGCCGTGCTGGAAGAAGACGACAGCCTAGGCGTGCGCCGGGCCTCCGGCAAGCTGCGCAATCTGGAAGAAGTGTTGCGCCTGGATCCGGTGGAAGGGTTTTATGGCATTGGCCACACGCGTTGGGCCACGCATGGGCGCCCCACGGAAGAAAACGCCCACCCGCATCGCGATTGCAGCGGCGATATCGTCGTTGTTCACAACGGTATCGTTGAAAATTATCTTTCGCTGAAACATCAACTGGAAACCGAAGGCCACAAGTTCGTAACGGAGACGGACACGGAAATCATTGCGCACTTAGTGGAGAAATATTACGACGGCAATTTGGAAGCCGCCGTGCGCGATTCGGTGCGCCAGCTGACCGGCGTGTTTGCGTTGAGTGTGATCTCCAAGAAAGATCCGCACAAAATTGTAGTGGCGCGGTTTGGTCCACCGGTGGTGATTGGCTTGGGCGCGGATGAATATTTCGTGGCGTCCGACGTACCGGCGATTTTAAGCCACACCCGCGACATGATTTTTTTGGCTGATGGCGACATGGCCGTGCTGACCCGCGGCGGCGTGCAGTTAACCGATTTCGACGGCAAGCCCGTGAAACGCCAACCCGCCCACATTATGTGGGACCCCATCATGGCGGAAAAGGGCGGCTACAAGCATTTCATGCAGAAGGAAATTCACGAACAGCCGCGCGCGGTTCGCGACACCACGCTGGGCCGTGTGGGCCAGGAGAGCGGGCGTATTTTCCTGGACGAAATGGATATTTCGACCAAGGATTTTAAGGCCTTTCGCCAGGTTCGGATCGTGGCCTGCGGGACCAGTTGGCACGCGGCGCTGGCCGGAAAGTTTATGATTGAGCGCCTGGCGCGCATCCCGGTGGAAGTGGATTACGGCAGTGAGTTCCGCTATCGCGACCCCATCGTCGGTCCGGATACGCTGACCATTGTGATTTCGCAATCCGGCGAAACAGCGGATACGCTGGCCGCGCAGCGCGAGTCAAAGGGAAAGAAGTCCAAAACATTGGCTATCTGCAATGTTGTGGGCAGCATGATCACCCGCGAAGCGGCGGGGACCATCATCACGCACGCCGGGCCGGAGATCGGCGTGGCGTCGACCAAGGCATTCACTGGCCAGTTGACGGCGCTGTTCATCGTCGCGATGTATCTGGGACAGGCGCGCGAGACGCTGACCTCTGAGATGTCGCTGAAACTTGTAGATCAATTGTTAAAGGTCCCCGGGCAGTTGGAAGAAATTCTGCGGCACGATGGCAATTACGACGAATTGGGCAAGATCCTGTTCCGGTCGACGGACTTCCTGTATCTGGGCCGCGGCGTCCATTTCCCCATCGCTTTGGAAGGTGCGCTGAAGCTGAAGGAGATTTCCTACATTCACGCCGAAGGCTACCCAGCGGGCGAGATGAAGCACGGGCCCAACGCGCTGATCGACGAAAATTTGCCCGTGGTGGTGTTATGCACCCGCGATCCGGAAGACCCCAATAGCCGGACCTTGTACGAGAAAACACTCTCGAATATTCAGGAAGTGAAAGCGCGCGATGGTATCGTCGTCGCCATTTGCTGCGAAGCCGACGCGGAGGAAGTACGCAAGGTGGCGGCGCACGTGATCAGCATTCCGTCTACCAACGAACTGCTGCTGCCGATTCTGGAAGTGGTGCCGCTGCAGTTGCTGGCGTATCACATTGCGGTCCGCAGGGGCTGCGACGTGGATCAGCCGAGGAATTTGGCGAAGAGCGTTACGGTCGAGTAAGGTTGGCTTTTCATACCCATCAGTTGCAAGTGGCCACGCGCGGGAAGGGGCTTTACGCCATCACCCGCGAAGTGGCCACTTTTGTTGCGGGCCTGAATGTTCGCGAAGGCCTGCTGACCATTTTTATCCAGCACACTTCCGCGTCGCTGACCATTCAGGAGAACGCAGACGGCGACGTGCTTCGCGATTTGGCTGATTTTTTCGAAGAGATCGCTCCGGAAGACGCTCCGTATCGTCACTCCACCGAAGGTCCAGACGATATGCCGGCGCATATTCGGTCGGCGTTGACGCAGACTAGTTTGTCGATCCCGATTTCAAACGGGCGTTTGATGTTGGGGATCTGGCAGGGGATTTATGTGTTCGAACATCGGGCAGGGCAACAGCAGCGGAGTGTGGTGATGCAGGTGATGACCTAGAGCTTGCTTTCGCGCTTGATTTGCTTGATCAGCTTCCTGGCCGCGGGAATATCGTCATCAACATTCCCTTTTAACAACCACTCCAGCGCTTTGTCACTCGACTGGCGCACGCCACAACCTTCCCAGTAAGCCTCGCCCAAACGGCACATCGCCATTTCGCGGTCAGCTTGACTGATATCTCTACCGCCAATCGCCCGACGGAAATGGGCGACGGCTTGCTTGGGATCGCGCCGTACTCCAAGGCCCTTGTGGTAGCGCACGCCCACTTCAAGTTCTGCTCCTCCGTCGCCCATCTTGGCGGCGCGCGCATACCAGAAAAAAGCGCGGCGTTGATCGTTCCGATCGCGATATACGCAAGCCAGGTTGATCGCGGCGTGCGCACTCTTTTGGTGCATCGCGCGCTTAAACCAAGAAATTGCTTCAGCCTCTTCCTGTTTCGTGGCCGACTTCCGAGATAAGTACTGACCGAGCGCTACTTGACCGATCGCATTGCCCGCCTCAGCGCTGCGACCAAACCAGCGCAAAGCTTCCTTATGATTTGGCTTTACAGCAAAGGCATCGCGACGCGCGTTTAAAAGGCCGCCATCCAAATACGAACCAAGCTCCCACTGGGCGTAAGCATCCCCTGCTTCCGCCTTGGTTCTTGTTTCAGCGAGAAGTTTGTGCCACTTCGCGAGAGGCATCTTCATAGCACCGAACTTCTTCCACTCTGATAAGGGCACGGCGTAACCTACCGCTTCAAATTCCCTTCAAACAAGCTAAAAATTCGCTTATACTCATCCGCCCAACTGCTGGGTTGAACGAAGCCGTGATCCTCCACCGGATAGGGCGCGAAGGTCCAATTTTCTTTGCGCAGTTCGATTAGCTTTTGAGTGAGGCGAACGCTATCTTGAAAAAAGACATTCGTGTCCACCATGCCGTGAGCGATGAGCAGCGCGCCTTTTAACCCCTGCGCGAAATAGATGGGCGAAGAGATTTTGTACGCTTCTGGGTCCTTCTCCGGCGTGTTCAAAATGTTGGCGGTGTAGCCATGATTGTAGTGCGACCAATCGGTGACGGGCCGCAGCGCCGCGCCCGCCGCGAAAACATCGGGCGTTGTAAACATCGCCATCAGCGTGATAAATCCGCCGTAACTTCCGCCGTAAATGCCGAGGCGCTTGGCGTCAACACCTTGCGTGGAGGCCAACCACGCCGCGGCGTCCACCTGATCTTCCAAATCCTTGCCGCCCATGTGGCGATAGATTGCCGTCCGCCAATCACGGCCATAACCGGATGACGCGCGATAGTCCACGTCCAGCACCAAGTAACCGCGCTCCAACAAATAGTGATGGAACATGTAGTTTGCCGAATACTGCGACCACCAGCGATGCACGTTTTGCAGATACCCGGCACCATGCACGAAGATCACCGCGGGGCCGCCACGTGCGAAGGTCTTGGGACGATACATACGCGCGGGAACCTTGACGCCATCGCGCGCGGGGATATCGACGATGGGCACGTCCTGCCAGGCGTAATCGAAAAATTCGGGCGCGGGTGAATGGGTCAACTGCTTCGCATTCGCGCCTGGGTGGTTCTCCATCGCAAATAATTCCGGCGGCCGGTTGGTGAAGGAGTGCACATCGGCCAGCCATTTGCCGTCGGGCGAGAGGACGCCGTCATGCTTGCCTGGGTCTTTGGTGATGCGCGTACGCGGGCCGCCCGTCACCGGCATTTCATAAAAATGCTGCTCGAAAGGACTGCCTTCGTTGGTGGTGAGATAGAACTTCGCTCCATCGGGCGAAAGCATGGCGTCGAGAACTTCGAATTTGCCGGCAGTGAGTTGACGCGGTTCGCCGCCGGTGATGCTCAACGTGTAGAGATGTTCGTAGCCGTCGCGTTCGCTGGTGAAATAGATGTCCTGATTGTTTTTCAGCCAACCTACGATCCCTTCCGATGGCCCGCCGATCCAGGCGTCGTCATGTTCAGTGAACAGCACGCGCGTTTTGCCGGTAGCGGAATCCAGCGCCATGATCCAACGGTCCTTGTTGTCCATGGCGCGGGCGATCAGTACGGCCTTGGTGCCGTCGTCACTCAACGTGTCACTCCACGCCAGCGGGAACATTTCGACTTCACGGTCTGGTGGTTTTTCGGGCTTGGTCTCCGACTTACTTTCAGGCTTGGCTTCCGGCTTCGTTTCAAGCTTAGTTGCGGGCTTGCTTTCGGTTGGCGATTGCACCCAGGTGACTTCGCCCGTGGCCGTATCGATCAACGCGATGCGCTGGCGGTCCTGCAAATCGCCCACGTTACTTCGGCCGGGAATTTCTTCGGGGAAACTAGATTCGGTGACATACGCGGGCACGTTTTGATTCTTCGCGCCCTTGGCGCCTTCGCTGATAAGGGCCGCCACGCATTTTTCATTGGGGCACAATTCCAAGGTGAGCAAGGTTTGATCGGGCCGCAACTCAAAGGGCTTGCGGGGATTTTCGCGCTTCTTTTTGGCTTCGGTTTCCTCGCGGGTTTTGGCGCGGTCGTTCACCGTTTCCAGTAGTTCGCGTTCCTGCTTTTTTAGAATTTCCTGTTCGGGGGTGAGCTTGGGTTCCTCGGGCGCTTTGCCGATGTTGGTCCATTCTTGAATAACACCAGCCGCCAACGAAATCGTGAACAGGTTGTTGGCACGCATGAACGCAACGCGGGTTTCGTCCTGAGTGAAATGAGGCCAGCTTTCCACCTCGGCGGTTTTGGTCAATTGCCGCGCTTTGCCCGCGGCGAAGTCGTAAAGAAAGATATCGCCGTCCTGGCTATAAACCATTCTTTGACGATCTCGTGTGCGGGAGTGGTTGGCGAAGTTGGGGACCGGAGGGGCCAGTTTGGCTTCGTCATCACTCAACTTGCGCAGGCCGGTGCCGTCGCGGTTCACCGTATACGTATCGCGCGGCAGTCGAATGGGGTCGGAGTATTGTTTCCAACGAAAGTAAATGCGCTGGCTATCGCCGGACCAACGGACCTCAGTGGGTTCGTGGCCGATCAGGCCGGGGCCGCGCATGATGTTATCGATGGTGAGATCAAATTTTTGTGGAGTTTGCGCCTGCAGCAAGCTCGAACCCAATAGCACCCAGCAAAAGCGAAGCATAATCGAATGCTAGCGCACAAATTCGGCAATGCGTTTCACGCCTTCGCCGAACAAGCCCGGTTCGGTAAGCAGGCTGAGCACGAGAAACGCTTCGCTTTCGAAGTCGTAAAAGAAGCCGGGCTGCACGCGCACGTTACATTGATCTAACAGCGCCAGGCACCAGGATTCTTCGTCGCGGGTCTGCGGGATCTGCAAGATGGCGTACCAGCCACCTTCCACGTTTAGGACCTGGCATGCTGATTCGCCATCAAATGCGTGGCGCAGTCGCGCGAAATTATCCTGGGTCCGGCGCAGAATTTGTTGCTGCACGCCCATGCCGAAATGCAACAGCCGCGGCAGCGCCACTTGCACTGGCGTGGAAACGGAAAGAAACGTATCGGCGATCCATTCCAATCCGGTCAACGCTTTTTCATGGCCAGGCCCTTGAGCGACAATCCAGCCTAGTTTCATTTGCGGCAGCCCGCAGACTTTGGATAAGCCGGACATGGAAAAGCGTAGAACATTTCCGGCAACACGTGTTAACGACGACACGCGTGACGAATCGCCTCCCCACCCGTAGTCCGAAAACACTTCATCCGAAAGAATGGCGATGCCGCGCGCCGCCGCGAAGCTTTCCAATTGCAGCCACTGGTCTTGCTTGAGGAAGGAGCCGGTGGGATTGTTGGGGTTCACCAACACCAGCGCGCGCGTTCGTGGAGTGGCCAGTTTTACCAGAGCGTCCACATCAATGCGCCAATGACCGTCGTAGTGAAGCGGGTACGGTTGCACGCGCAAAGACTCCATGGCAGCCAAATATTCAAAGAGCGGATACGACGGGCGCGGGACCAGAATTTCGTCGCCGGGGTCGGTGAGCAGTTTGAATAAATACGAATAGGCTTCGCTGGTGCTGGCGGTGAGGATGATTTGCGACGGGGCCACATCAGAATTACGCTTCGCACAATACTCCGACACGGCTTCGCGCGCTTGCAGTGAACCCTTGGGATCGGGGTCGTAGGTGAGAACGCTTTCGTCGAACGCAGCCGCAAGAATGGCGTCTGCCGGATAGTCGAACTTGGCGCGGGTGGGATTGGATTCGGTCAAATCCAAAACCCGCGCGCCTTGCTGCAACTTGCGTTCGAGTAGCTGGGTGAGCGGATTGGGCTGGGCGTCCCATTGCAAGCGGGACGAAAAGCGCGGATTCACCTACCGCGCCGCGCAGGCCGAAGGCGCGAAGCCTGTTCCGTCGGCTTGCTTGCGCAAGTGCGTGCTGGTGACGAAGGGCTCCAGCAAATAGGTGGGGTCGTCGACAATGGTTTTGATCATCAGCCACACTTCGCCCGTGGTGGAATTGGGATCGTTCAACACGTCCCAGTATTCGGTGACGGTGGTCTTGTCGCTGTAGGGGACTCCGTTTTTGCGCAGGTAACCAGGGCGCAGGCGCGAAGTGACCACCTTCATATGCCCGAACTTCGGCGGACCGAAATTGAAACCGGCCACTGGTTCCCAGGTGGCGACGGAGTAGCCTTGCAAGGAGGGGTTGGCAGACGGTGTTCCGTAAAAATTCAGAATGCGCGTCTGCGTGCCCGCGTCGGCCTCTACCTTCAGTGTTTTATCGTCCTGCCAGGTGATGTGAAAGCGTCCGGGCACGCGCATGAGGGAGGGCGCGCCGTAAGACTTGCATTGCTCGCCCGCAGCTTCGTCCTTCGCCGGATCCCACGCTTCGGCGATCTTGGTGGCCGCTTTGTTGATGGGAACACCCGGATAATCGCCTTTGTTCGGCGTGATCATCCGAAAGCGCCAGTCCTCGGTGACGATGGAAACCCAATAGCCGGTGAGGTCAAACGGGGCCACCTGTTTGGCGATGGGCGGGGGCCCGGGCTCCGGCGGCGGGCCGAATTGGGCATGCAAATTTAACCCTGCGAGGACCGGAAGGAGAAAAGCCAAACTGCCTGCAAAATGTTTTAAACGTTTCATGTTGATTCTGGCTTTCCGTTATTTCTTCTTTAGCGTGGTGTAAACCGCTTCCACAAATTTGTCCGTGCCCCAAAAGGAGTTGTTGCCGTACAACGGATCGTAATCAAAAGTAGGCTTGGCCGCTTTCACTTGTTCGAGCGTCATGCCCTTTTTGATCAGGTCCTGAATGCGGTCGCGGACAATGATGGTCATTTCGCGGAAGTTCAGCACGTCGCCCACGTCGCAAATGCGGCCATGGCCGGGCACCACTAGCGTGCCGCCGTCCTGGCCATACACGGGAATCATCATGTCGACGATTTTGTCCAACGCTTCAATGGTGCCGTTGATGGTGCCGCCGGCGGCCGTATCAATCACCGGATACATGATGGTGGTGAACAAATCGCCAGTGGCGATGACGTCGGACTTGCGGAAGTAGACGATGCTATCGCCGTCGGTGTGGGCGTTGGCAAAATGGATGATCTCGATCCCTTCGCCGTTGAAGTACATTTTCTTTTCGTCGTTGAAAAACGTGCTGGTGGGCCAGCCGTTGGTGGGCAGCGCGGATTGCTTGCCGGTAGGCGCGCTGACGCGGTTCAGGACGTTTTCATGCGCAATCACCTGCGCGCCCTGGCTGGCGGCGGCGCCCAGATCGCCGGTGACGTTGCCGCCCGCAATGGTCGCGCCCGCCTGACGAATCGCTGCGTTGCCGCCCACGTGATCGGGATGAAAATGCGTGTTCACTAAATAGCGAATGGGCAGCGGCGAAATCGTCTTGATGGCCGCCAACACTTTGTCGCTCATGTTGGCCAGGCCGGCGTCCACTACCAGCAGGCCGTCCTTGCCCACTTGCACGGTGATGTCGCCGCCAGCGCCGTAAATCAGATAGATATTGTCGCGGACCGGCCACACTTTGACGTCGTTATTCTGCTGCGCCAACGAAGGGATAACCAGCGCCAGTAAAAATACCGCAAATATGCTCAGTTTTCTCATGTTTTTGTTCTCGGCTACTTCTTGGCGTTTTTGATCAGTTCGGAAACCCGCGCGCGGTATTGAGGCATCATGGTCATCGCGCCGCCCATGGCCGCTTCTTCAGGAATGCCGTGGGCATCCTGATATTCCTTCAAAAACGTGTTGGTGCCCGGCAGGTGGTGCGGAATGGTTCCGCGCGGGCGCACAATTTCCACCACGCTTTCGCATGGATACGGTGGAATCTGTCCGGCCACGGCGAACTGGTAATCGCGCGAGCGGATAAACGTGTCGGTTAAATACGTTGGATCGTGAATCAAGGCGGCCCAGGTGAGTTCATTGCCATGGCGAATGAAGTATTCGGTGACCACCGCGCGGTCACTGCGGGCCACTCCGTTGCGGCGGATCCAGCCTTCTTTCAAGTGCGTGGTGGTCACCATTAACTTGTCGCCATCAAATTTGCCAGTGGAAAAGCCCATGGTGGTGTGCTGGGCATACTCCGGCGGATGCGGGCGGCCGTCCATCCAGATGGTGCGCTCGGTTTCCCACGCGAAGTGGTGGACGTGAATGGCGGTCACCTGTTGTGTCGGCGCGTCGATGTCCTGCCAGATGCGAATATCGGCAAAGCTGGAAGCGTAGTCGGATGGATGCACGCGGCACTGGTATTCAGGCAGAGTGATCAGCGACGCGTCCCAGGTTTTGGCGCGCAGACGGTTGGCATCATTCAACGGAATGCCGGCGTAATCGCCCAGTTCAGGCCCCGGCAAACGATCCGGCCAATCTTCGTGCAGCTTGTTATTCCACACGCCGGTGATGTTCATTTGCGCGGCGGCGGGGAAAGCCATCACAGCCGCTAACATGGCGCCCAGCCACTTGCTTCGTACGTGCATTTCACACTCCTAGGGAAAGATCGGTTTGATGGCGGACTCGGTTGGGTCGATCAAGAACGGGGTGTCGCGATCAACCTATTATCATGCCAAATTTCAATGGGCCAAATTTCAATGGGCCAAATTCCAGCGGGTCAGTTCTTGGCTTGCGTTTTGGCTTCCGCCATCAGTTTTTTGAGCAGCGCGACGATGTCTTCGTGCTCCACCCAACCGCCGGGGCCAATGTGCATGCCCTCCGCCATGTTGACAGCCATGCGGCCTTCCTTGTTTTTGATATCCATGCGGGCGCCCTTGGCCACCAGCAGTTCCACGACATTGTTGGCCCCGCGGAACGCGGCGCCATGCAGGGCGGTAGAGCCCTCGTCGTTTTGCGCGTTCACATCCGCGCCGTGGTCCAGACACAACTGAATGGCATCGGGCGCATCGGTCAAAGCGCCATGGCTTTGGCCATCGGACCAACCGACTCCCGCCGCCATCATCAACGGGGTCGTATGATCAGTGGAAGCGATCGAGGAATCCGCCTTGTGCTCCAGCAATCGCTTCATGACGGTGACGTCGTCCGATTGAGCCGCGCGCCAGAACGGAGTTGCGCCGGTTTGATTCGCCCAGCGCCCGTCAAAGGAAGGCTGTCCGCGCAGAGCCAATTTTTTGGTCAACCGCGCGTTGACATCCGCACCGTGATCCAGCAGCAGCTGGATCAGGTCCAGATCGTCCATCTTGTCACGCCCCGGAGGCGCCGGACGGGTGGACCATTCCAGATTCCGCATGTCGATGGAGGCATAAAGGGGTCCACGGCCTTTGTCGTCGGCCAGACTGGGATTGGCGCCGTGTTCCAGTAGATACGCGGCTAAATTATTGTGCTCGTTGACGATGGCGACCAGCAGAGCCGTGCTTTTGTCGACGGAGACGCTGTTCACATCCGCCCCGCCGGCCAGCAGCGCCTTTACCGATTCGAGATCGTCCTGGCGGGCTGCAAAATGTAGCGCCGACAAACCGCCTGCAGGCGTGGGCGCGGAAAAGATCAGATCCATCATGCGGGGCGGCGGCAAGGGCAAGGTTTTGGCGTTCGCATCGGCACCGCGGTCCAACAAATATTTGACGGCTGCGGCATTCTTTTCCGAAGCCGCCCACATCAGGGGCGTTTGCCCGCGAGGGTTGGCGCCGTTTATTTTTGCGCCAGCGTCGATCAGCACTTTCAAGGCGTCCACTTTACCGGTACGCGCGGCCACCATCAGGACCGTATCGTCCTCTTCGGAAACCGTGGCATTCGCGTCTGCCCCGGCTTTTAGAAGAGCCGCAATCGTGACTGCGTTCCCGTTGGTGGCGGCTAAGGCTAAAGGACTGACTCCAAAGCGGTTAGTGGCCGTGGCGTTGGCTCCGGCTTGCAGCAGAAGCTGGACCGATTCGGTATCATCCCAGCGCACGGCCCAATGCAAGGCTGTCGTGCCGTCAGGCTGCGGTGAATTGACGTCGGCTTTTTTGGCCAGCAGCGCTTTCACTTGCGCCGCGTTCTGCTTTTCTGCGGCGTCGGCCAGGCGGGTATCGGGCGTGGCGGCGGCAAGCGTCGTCCTTAGTACGACCGTCGTTAGAAGGATCGCGGTCAAAAGGATTTGTGAAAAACCGGACTTTCGCATGCGCAACTCTCCCCCGCACCCGTATTGTATCGCACCGCATTTCTGTGGATTTGAAGCTGCCTTGGATTTGACTGCAATTTGCTCCAGCAAACCTGCCCGCTGGGCTTTAAACTGGAGAGGGTGTATGCACAGAGCCTTCCTGTTTTCCTTCACAATTGCAACCGGGTGTTTGATCGGCGTCCCGGCGACGGGTCAAACCAAAGCGGTCATCAACCAATATTGCGTCACCTGCCATAACGCCAAGCTGAAAACCGGCGGGTTTGCGTTAGACAATTTGGACCCGGAGCATATCGACAGCATGTCGGCTCCCCTGTGGGAAAAAGCGGTGAAGAAATTGCGCACCGGAGCGATGCCTCCGGTGGGTGTGCCGAGGCCAAGCGATGCCGGATACGCGACTTTGATTGCGCAACTGGAAACAACGCTGGACCGCGCGGCGGCGGCCAAGCCCAATCCGGGACGGGCCACTCTGCACCGTTTGAACCGCACCGAATACGGCAACACCATTCGCGATCTGCTGCACTTGGACGTAGACGCATCCGCGCTGTTGCCCACCGACGACGCCAGCTACGGCTTCGACAACATTGCCGACGTGCTGACGGTTTCGCCGGCGCTGCTGGAGCGCTACATGGCGGCGGCGGGGAAAATTTCCCGCGCCGCGGTGGGCAGCCCCACCATCAGTCCGATTGTGGACACTTACCGCGTGCGGGCCGACGTCACGCAGAACGATCATATTGAAGGCCTGCCGCTGGGGACACGGGGCGGCATTCGCATCGAACACAATTTCCCGCTGGATGGCGAATACGTCATCAAAGTGAAGATGCTGAAGTCCACCGTGGATTTGCTGTTTGGCGGAACGGCTCCCAATGAGGTGCTGGAAATTGCGTTGAATGGCCAGCGCCTGAAAACGCTGACCATCAATCCGCGTCCCAAAGAAGTGGCCAAGCCAGCGGCGGCGGCCGGCAGCGCGGAAGTGATCAAGTTTGATCCAGCGGCCGTGAAGGACTTGGACAAAGCCCAGCCGCCCGATAATTTGGAAGTGCGCGTTCCGGTGAAGGCCGGGCCGCAGGTGATGACGGTGGCGTTCTTGAAACGGACGGCGGCTCCGGCGGAAGATTTAATGCAGCCGTTTTTGCGCAGCACCATCGACCCTAGCGATCCGCGCGGATTGCCGCATGTACTCAGCGTAAGCATCGGCGGACCCTTTCATCCGCTTGGATCTGGCGAAACACCCAGCCGCCAGCAGATTTTCGTGTGCAAACCCGCCAAGCTATCGGAAGAACTGCCGTGCGCGCGCAAGATCCTTTCTGCGTTGGCAAGGCGGGCGTACCGGCGGCCAGTAAACGAAAATGATTTGGAAACGCTGCTCAGTTTTTATCAGACTGGGCGAAATGGAGAGAAGGGCAACTTCGAAGCGGGCATTGAAATGGCGCTGCGGCGGATGTTGGCGTCGCCGCAATTTGTGTATCGCTTTGAACGGGACCCGGCTGGTGCACCGCCCCATTCTCTGTATCGCGTGGGTGATTTGGAATTGGCATCCCGCCTCTCATTCTTTTTATGGAGCAGCATTCCGGATGAGGAACTGTTGACCGTGGCATCGCAAGGCAAATTGAAAGACCCGGGCGTGCTGGAAAAACAAGTGAAGCGCATGCTGGCCGATTCTAAGGCCGAGGCGCTGGTGAGCAATTTCGCCGATCAATGGCTGTACCTGCGCAACCTGCGCGGGGTGGCGCCGGATCTGGAAACCTATCCTAACTTTGACGACAACCTGCGCCAGGCTTTCAAACGCGAAACCGAACTTTTGTTCCAATCAATTGTGCGGGAAGATCGCAATGTGTTGGATCTTTTGCGCGCGGACTATACCTATTTGAACGAGCGTCTGGCGCGGCACTATGGCGTTCCCAACGTATACGGCAGCCATTTCCGCAAGGTGATGATCACCGACGACGCGCGGCGCGGACTGCTGGGGCAAGGCAGTTTGCTGACGGTGACGAGCGTGGCCACGCGCACCTCTCCGGTGCAGCGCGGCAAATGGATACTCGAAAACATTTTGAGCACGCCGCCCAATCCGCCGCCAGCGAATGTGCCGCCGCTGAAGGAAAACGGCGTTGGTGGAAAAGGGCAATCGGTGCGCGAGAGGATGGAGGCGCACCGCGCCAACCCGGCTTGCGCCAGTTGCCACAAAGTTCTGGACCCCTACGGATTTGCGCTGGATCATTTTGACGGCATCGGGGCGTATCGTGAATTGAGCGAAGCCGGCCAGCCCATCGATTCCGCCGTGGTGCTGCCCGATGGAGCGAAAGTAGACAGCGTGGCCAGCCTGCGCGCGGATCTGCTCAGCCGCCCCCAGGTGTTCGTCAGCACCATGACCGAGAAGATGCTCACCTACGCGCTGGGCCGCGGTTTGGAATCCTACGATATGCCGGCTGTGCGTAAAATTAGCAAAGAGGCTGCGGCGAATGACTACCAGTTTTCGTCACTGGTGCTGGGCATTGCCAAGAGTTTACCGTTTGAAAATCGCAGGTCGGAACAAGATTGAAGTTCGGAGAGCCAATAGCCATGTTTCTCACAAAAAGACATTTAGATCGCCGCACGTTTTTGAAGGGCGTGGCCGGTGCCAGCATTGCCCTGCCCTTGCTGGACGCCATGATTCCGGCTTTGACCGCGCAATCGAAAACCGCAGCCGTGGGCAAGTTGCGAATGGGTTTCATCTATCTGCCGCACGGCGCGGTGATGGATAAATGGACCCCCGTTGGCGACGGCAAGAACTTCAAGTTTTCGCCGATTCTCCAGCCGCTGGAACCGTTTCGCGATCGCTTGAACATCATCAGCGGGCTGGCAAATCGCGCAGCGGAATCGCAAGGCGATGGCGGCGGCGACCACGCGCGCAGCGCGCCTTCCTTCTTAAGCGGCGTGCATCCGAAACGCACCGAGGGCGAGGACCTTCGCGCCGGCATCACCGTCGATCAGCTTGCCGCCAAGAAGATTTCGCAAGACACCCCGCTTCCTTCGCTGGAGCTGGGCACCGAAGATACCGGCCTGGTGGGCGTGTGCGACGTGGGCTACAGCTGCGCCTATATGAACTCGATTGCCTGGCGGACGGAGGGGGCTCCGCTGCCCATGGAGATCAATCCGCGGGTGGTGTTTGAACGCCTGTTTGGCGATGGCAGTAACGCCGCCGAACGCCTGCAGCGCAAGAAGGAAGACCGCAGCATACTTGATTCGGTGACCCGCGAAGCCGCGCGGTTGGACAAAGGACTGGGCCAGCGCGACCGCAACATCGTCAGCGAATATCTGGACAACGTGCGCGAAATCGAACGCCGCATTGAACGCGCCGAAAAGCAGAGCAGCGAAAATCTGGTGGTGCCCGATACGCCCATTGGCGTGCCGGATTCCTTCGACGAACACGCGAAACTGATGTTCGACCTGCAGGCGCTGGCCTATCAATCGGAAATCACGCGTGTGTCCACATTTATGCTGGCGCGGGATTTGAGCCAGCGAACCTTTCCACAGATCGGCGTGCCGGAGCCGCACCACACCGTTTCGCATCACGGCAACAACCCGGTGCAGATTGGCAAGCTGCAGAAGATCAACACGTATCATATAACCCTGTTCGCGTATTTTCTGGAGAAGCTGCGCTCCACCCCCGATGGCGATGGCAATCTGCTGGATCACACGCTGATCATGTACGGCAGTTCCATGGCAAATCCGAATGAGCATAATCATTCGCCGCTGCCGATGTTACTGGCCGGCGGAGCGAACGGCCGCCTGCAGGGCGGACGGCATTTGAAAGTTCCGGAACGTACGCCGCTGGCAAATTTGTTGTTGTCTATTGTGGACCGAACCGGCCTGGAGATGAACGCGCTTGGCGATAGCACGGGGCGGCTGGACTTGTAGGCTCCGCCCTATCACTAGGCAGTCTGAATTCCGGCCGCCGCCTGCAATCCGCGTTCGGCAATTTCGCGCTCCCGGATTTTGAACTTTTGGATCTTCCCGGTGACGGTCATGGGAAACGCGTCCACAAAGCGGAAATATTTAGGGACTTTGTAGTAGGCAATGCGCCCCTGGCAGAACTCGCGCATTTCTGGTTCGCCCACCACGGCCCCGGGCTTCGGGCGAATCCAAACGGCGACGGCTTCGCCAAATTTTTCGTCCGGCACGCCCACTACCTGCACGTCGGCAATCGCAGGATGCGTAAAAAGGAACTCTTCCACCTCCTTGGGATAGATATTTTCACCGCCGCGGATGATCATGTCCTTCAGCCTGCCCACGATATGGAAATAGCCGTCGGAATCCATGGCGGCTAAATCGCCCGTGTGCAGCCATCCTTCGGAGTCAATGGCCTTGCCGGTAGCCTCAATGTCCTGGTCGTAGCCCTGCATCACCATGTAGCCGCGTGCGCACAGTTCGCCTTTTTCGCCCACCTCAACAGTGGCGCCATCGTGGCCCACAATTTTCACCTCCGTGGCGGGGCACGCCGTACCGATCGTCGCCACGCGCTGTTCCAACGGATCGTTCACGCCAGCCAGAGTAATGATGGGCGAAGCCTCCGTTTGTCCATAGCCGATGGTCATCTGCGGGCAGTGCATCTCGCTGACCACGCGCTTCATCACTTCCACCGGGCAAGGCGATCCGGCCATGATACCCGTGCGCAAGCTGGAAAAATCGAAGCGCGCGAACTCGGGGTGATTCAGTTGCGCGATGAACATGGTGGGTACACCGTAGACCACGGTGGCGCGCTGTTGTGAAATGGCTTGCATGGTGGCCAGCGGATCGAACACGGGCGCGGGGAGAATCATGGCCGCGCCGGTGGCCAGCGACGTCATGGTTCCGATGACGCAACCGAAGCAATGATACAGCGGCACCGGCACGCAAATCCGGTCATGCTCCGTGCAACGCAAGCCGTGCGCGACCACGCGCCCGTTGTTAATCAGATTGCGGTGGGTAAGCGAAACGCCTTTGGGGGAACCGGTGGTGCCGGAGGTGTACTGGATGTTGATGACGGCGTGCGGATCGGTTAGCGCTTCCACCGGGTTGTCCCCGCCCGCGCCTGCCATGAAGCTGTCCCAGGAGTCTTCTCCCAGATAGATAATGTCGCGCAGCGATATCCCGCGGCGTACTGGTTCGATGGCCTGTTCCAGGATGTGGCGATAGTTCGAGCGCTCATCGGAGGCATGCAGGAACAGCGCCTTCATGCCGGATTTTTGCAGCACGTAGGCCAGTTCGTGTGAACGATAAGCGGGGTTCACATTGATCTGAATCAACCCTGTGACGGCACAGGCAAGTTGCAAAAATACCCATTCGGCGCAGTTGGTGGCCCACACACCGACGCGGTCACCGGGCACCAGGCCGAGTGCCCGCAAGGCCTGCCCAGTGCGGCTTACTTCGTGCCGCAATTGGTCCCAAGTAAGGCACAGGTTCTGGTGCGGGACGATAAGCGCATGGCGCTGCGGAAAACGCTGCGCGGTTTGCATTAGCAGTTGGTGTGTGGTCTGCTCGTAGAGTTCAAAGTCCGGTCCCACGGCGTAGCTCTCGCTGTATTTTAAAGGGGCGTCCGATGCGATCATACGGGTCGATTCTATCACCGTATGGGGGTGGCTCCGACAGGTTAGTCCAACCAACGGTGTAGTGTGGTAAACGAGCCAATCAACTCATGTCAAGCCTCAACCAACCCGAACTTCTACACGTCGCCGACATCACCGCGACGGTGGATACGCCCCGCGAAGTCAGCCCCACGCGGCGCGTGATCACCATCACGGGCGGCCAAGTGCTGGGTCCGAAGATTCACGGAAAAATTGTCCCTGGCGGTGCGGACTTTCAGTTTATCCGCGCCAACGGCGTAGCGGAGCTGCAAGCGCGCTATGTGATCGAACTCGACGCCGGCGGGTTGGTTTACGTGGAGAACAACGCCATGCGCCACGGCTCGCCGGAAGCAATGGAGCGGTTGAAGCGCGGCCAACCGGTGGACCCCAAAGAAATTTACTTTCGCGGCGCGGTGCGTTTTGAAACTGCCTCGGCGGAATATGATTGGCTGAACAAACATTTGTTCATTGCGATGGGCCAGCGCTTTCCGCAACACGTGGAACTGAAGATTTTTCAACTTCTGTAAAAAGCGGGTATTGTAAAAGTACCGAAGGCGGGCAACACACCTGCCACTCCCCTGATGCGGATTCTGCTAACCAATGATGATGGCTGGGACGCGCCCGGTCTGGCGGTGCTGAAATCGCTGGCGGCAGAGTTGGGCGAAGTGTTCGTCATCGCGCCGCGCGATCCTCATTCCTACGCAGGCCATCGGGTGACCACCGACGCGGCGCTGCATTTGGAAGAAACCTCCCCGCGCGAATTTCACCTGAGCGGCACTCCGGCCGATTGCGTTCGCGTGGCGCTGACGCACGTGTTTCCGGATGTGGATTGGGTGCTGGCCGGCATTAATCGCGGCGGGAATCTGGGCGTGGATATGTTCACCTCCGGCACCGTCGCGGCCGCGCGCGAAGCGGCGCTATTGGGCAGACCGGCGCTGGCGATTTCACAATATTTGCGGCAAGATCTGGCGCTCAATTGGGAGCATACACGCGAAATGGCCCGGCCTGTGATCCAACAATTGATGGCAGAGGGATTGGCCGGAAAAAGTCATTGGAACGTAAATCTGCCGCATCTGGAAATGGGCGTAGTGGCGCCGGTGGTTCGCTGCCAGCCAGACAACTTGCCCCTGGACGTGCGTTTTCAGCGCGATGGCAATGCGCTGCATTACAGCGGCACCTATCGTGCGCGGCCGTTCACCCCGGACCGCGACATCGACCACTGCTTTCGCGGAGCCATCACCGTCAGCCGCGTGCAGCTGTGAAACTGAACACATGAAGCTGAATGTTTTGGACCAATCGCCGATTCCGGAAGGCCAGTCGATCGGCGATGCGCTGCGCAATTCCATCGATCTGGCGAAGACGGCCGACCGCTGTGGCTATCATCGCTATTGGCTGGCGGAACATCATGGCGCCCCCGGCTTGGCGTGCAACAGTCCGGAGGTGATGGTGGGGCCGGTGGCGGCGGCCACGGCGCGGATTCGCGTGGGCACGGGCGGCATCATGCTGCCGCATTACAGTCCGCTAAAAGTGGCCGAAACATTTTTGATGTTGTCTGGTTTATATCCGGACCGCATCGATTTGGGCTTGGGCCGCGCTCCGGGTACCAGCGGACGCACTGCGCATCTTCTGCAGCGCGATCGCCGTCAACCGCCGCCCGACGATTTTCCGCAGCAGTTGACGGAATTGCTGGGCTACATCGATAAATCGGCGTGCCCGCCGGCGCCGGCGCTGTTGGGGTCATCACCGCAGAGTGCGGTGTGGGCGGCGGAACTGGGCCTGCCGTATGTGTTTGCGGACTTCATCAACCCCAGCGGCGAACCGTTCGCGGCGTTCTATCGCGATCAATTCGTCCCCACCGCGAAGATGCCGGCACCCCACACTTCGGTGTGCGTGTGGGCGGTGTGCGCGGAAACCGACGAAGCTGCGCTACGTTTGTCACTAAGCGCCCGCATGATGATGTTGAACCTGTTTCGCGGCAAGCTGATTCCCGTTCCGTCGATTGAAACCGCCGAAACGTTTTTGGCGGCCGAGGGCGGTCCGCTGGAAACGCTCCCGGCCGGGCGAAGGGTGATCACGGGCTCGCCCGCCAAAGTGCGCGCCGCGATTGAAACCGTCGCGGAGGACTACGGCGCGCAGGAAGTCTTTGTGGTGAACATTATTTACGAACACGCCGCGCGCGTGCGTTCCTATGAATTGCTGGCGGAGGCGTTCGGGTTATAACTCTTGCTGCGGTTATAATTCCGCTAAACCACCATCCACGAACAACTCCACGCCCAACACATACGACGCGTCGTCGGACAGCAAAAACAGCGCGGCGCGGGCAATCTCGTCCGCGGTCCCAAAACGCTTCAGCGCAACGCTCTGCGCCATGCCGTCCTTCATCTGCTGAATCGCTTCAGCGGGCATACCAGTCTTGCTCAAAATCGGCGTATCGATAGGCCCGGGGCTGATGGTGTTCACGCGAATGCGCCGGCCCACCAGGTCTGCAGTCAGCGTTCGCCCAAAACTGCGCACCGCTGCTTTGGTCGCCGCGTAAACTGACCCGTTGGCAAAGCCCTTTTTGCTGGCAACCGAGGCGTTCAACAAAATCGCGCTGCCATCGGGCATCAGCGGCAGCGCCTTTTGCACAGTAAAGTACAGGCCCTTCACGTTGGTGTTGAATTGAGCGTCAAACATCTCCTCGGTCACCTGCTCCACTGGCGCAAATTTGCCAATGCCGGCGTTGGCGAACAAAACGTCGATGCGCCCGTATTTGGCGCGGATCTGCTCCATGAGTTTCGTCGTCTCGGCCAACTTGCTGGCGTCGGCGGTGACGGCCAGGGCCGCGTCGCCCAGTTCTTTCTGCGCGGCGGCCACGTTGGCGACGCTCTGTCCGGTGACAATCACCTGCGCGCCTTCTTGCTGGAATAATTTGGCGGTGGCCAAGCCTATACCCGTGGTGCCTCCGGTAATCAGTGCGATCTTGTTCTGAAGTTTGCTCATACGTCTATTATGGTTGCAGACGGAGTCATGCTTGACAGCCCGGCCCAAATAATCGCACCACCGCAGTTTATGCCGCCAGTTACCTCACCTCAGCGAACACCGCAACAAGCGATGGTCAATTTGTTTGCCCAACTGGCCAAGCGGCGTTTGCCAGAACTGCTGAAACTGAAAAGCGCCGAACATATTTACGATCCGGTTGCAGGAAAGCAGCCCGGCAAATTCATCGTCTACACGGGAAATGACGGCGGTAAAGAAGTGGTGATCGATAAAGTAAAGAAGACCGTCCAGCCCTATGTGGCGATTGAGCGCTTCGTTGCCGAGGAACGCATCCAGTCCTACATCATCGACCCCGGGCTGCTGCCCATCGTCAAAGCCATTTTGACGGACGCCCGCGGCTGCCGTTTTCTGTACACCCGGAAGCTCAGTGGCGCTCCGGATATTTTTGCCGATGTCGACGGGTTCGGTCTGCGCATTACCCTCAGCGAAAATCCACGCACCCAGGAAACCGAACTCACCTGGGAGTGCCTCTACGGGGTTCTCTAACTCATGCAGGCAGTCGGCCAAAGCACATCGCGCCGCGGTTGGTTGACGGCAGTTCCGCTGGGAATCGGCGGCGCGGCGGGTATCTATTGGCTGCTGGGAAAATCTTTTGGCGAAACCAACTACGATCCAGCACAAGTCATCACCATGATTCAGTTTGACGATGCCGGCAAGCGCTTGGGGCCGTTGGCGGCGCACAAAGTGTTTCGCACGGACGCGAAGTGGCGCGATAAACTAAGCGCCCAGCAATTTTTCTCCACCCGCCGCGGCACCACCGACACGCCTTTCACCGGTACGTATTATCAACTGCATGACGCCGGCTTGTATCGCTGCATTTGTTGCGCCACGGCGTTGTTCAGCTCGCAATCCAAATTTGATTCGAGCACCGGCTGGCCCGCTTTCTGGCTGCCGCTGGCCGCGGAAAACATCACCACGAAGGAGGACCGCAGCCTACCGGAACCGCGCACCGAAGTTCTGTGCCGTTTGTGCGACGCGCACCTGGGCCACGTTTTCGACGACGGCCCACCGCCCACCGGTTTGCGTTATTGCATTAATGAATCGGCTTTGCGGTTTGTGGCGGCATAGGGACCCACCGTGTAACCAACGCCGCGCGACATGCGCCACGTTATGGAGGCTTTTGAACGCCCGGGTACCCTACAGCAGTACTGGCGGCCCTATCCCATCCGGCAGGGCTTGTTTCCGGTGCATGGAAGGTATACTGGAGCTTACAATCAATTCCACTACGCGGCACGCGTAGATCATTAGGTAAGGCAAATAGACTAGCGTGAATTCTCAACCCGACTTCTTCCGCCGTGATCCGCAACTGAGCGCCAACGGCCAATTGTTTCGTCGTAACGTCGTTACGTCAGGTGCCAGTTCAGGCGTCAGGTCAGGTGTTAGGTCAGGCGTCAGGTCCGCCGGCGTGCTGCTGCTGGCAGTGGCGATTTTCGGCGTGCAAAGCTGCACCAAAAGCTCCACCGACGCGCAGGATGCTGACAAGGGCGGCGGCAAGAAGGGCGGCAAAAAGAAGGGCGGCAAGGGCGGCGATTTCGGCCCGGTTCCGGTGGTGGCCGTAAAGTCCATCGCAAAAGATATGCCGATTGAGATGACCGCCGTGGGCAACGTGGAAGCCTACTCGACGGTTTCGGTGCGTCCCCAGGTGAGCGGCCAGCTGCAAGAGGTCTTCGTCGAAGATGGCCAGTACATTAGGAAGAACCAGAAGCTGTTTCAGATCGATCCAAAACCCCTGCAAGCCCAGGTGGCGCAGGTGGAAGCCACGCTTTCGCGGGATCGCGCTCAACTGAGCCAGGTGACGGCAAACCTGGCCCGCGATGTGGCGAACGAAAAATATGCCCGCGAACAGGCCACCCGCTATGCGACCTTGTTCAAGGAAGGCGTGGTTTCCCGCGACGATCAGGATCGCTTCGCCGCCAGCGCGGACGCGCTCAGCCAATCGGTGGCCGCCGACAAAGCCAGCATCGAAAGCGCCCAGGCACAAATCCAGGCGGATGATGCCAGCTTGTCCAACATCAAACTCCAACTGGGTTACACCACCATCTACTCGCCGATTGAAGGGCGCGCCGGTAACGTCACCATCAAAGCCGGCAACATTATCACCGCCAACCAGACCGAGTTGCTGTCGATTGCCCAGGTATCGCCCATCTACGTTACCTTCTCCATTCCCGAAGCCCGGCTGAGTGAAGTGCAGCGCTACATGTCGGGCAGCAAGCTCCCGGTGGAGGCCAACACCCAGGATGACGTGAAACCGGAAGTGGGCGCGCTCACTTTCGTCGACAACAACGTGGATTCCACCACCGGCACCATTAAATTGAAAGGCACGTTTGCCAACGGAAAACGCTCCTTGTGGCCCGGCGAATATGTGAACGTAGTGCTGAAGCTTTCCACGCTGCACAATGCCGTGGTGGTGCCCAATGCGGCCATGCAAACCGGGCAGGACGGAACGTATCTTTACGTGATTGGTGACGATCGCCACGCGCAGGTTCGCCCCGTGGTGGTGGGCATGCGCCGCGACCCGGACCTGGTCATCGAAAAAGGCCTGGAAGCTGGGGAAACGGTGGTGACCGAGGGCCAGTTGCGTTTGGCTCCCGGCAGCCTGGTACAACTTCCCGGCGAAAATCCTGGCGGACGCGGCGGCGCGGGCAAGAAAAAGCAGACCTAAACGCCTTGGCTGGCAAAGTTAGTAAAAAGCCCGATGGTTTTATGGCGACGGCGGCGCGCTACACCGCCATCGCAATGACCTTGCCCGCGGCCGTCTTTGCCGGCTGGTTGGTTGGCAAAATGCTCGATTCCTGGCTGCACACAACGTATTTGTACATTGTGTTTTTGATCCTGGGCGTCATCGCTGGTTTCTATGAACTGATCCGCCAGCTGATGCGCGACATGAATAGCAAAACCTGAATCAAAACCTGAATCAATGACCACCCTGCCCAATCTCGCCCTGGACCTGAACATCGGCCGCATTACCCGCTTTGCGCTGATTCTGGGCGCGGTGGGCACCATTACGGCCTTCGCTATCGCGGGTCCGCGCAACGCGGCTGGCTTTCTGGTGGGTGCGGCACTCTCGCTGATCACCATCCGTTCCTGGTTCAAACTTGCCAATAGCCTAGGAGCCGATGGCGGCCTTCCCGGCGGCGGCGCGGCGGCGTTTTTGGTGCTGCGCTATCTGCTGATCGCCGGGGCCGTGTATGCTACCATAAAAGTTCTGGGAAGCGCTCCGGTGGCCTTGATTTCCGGGCTATTGGTGTCTTTTGCCGCGGTTGTGCTGGAGCTTTTGTTCGGACTCGCCGGCCCCAAAACGTCCAAGTAAACTGTCATTCTTTTCGTCGTAAATCATTTCGTCGTAAATTAATATGGAACACGAGCTCGGGCTCACAGCCCTGTTTAACAATTATCTCAGCGGTCCGGCCAACGCCGTGCTCAGCATGGTCAACATGAAGACCAGCGATCGGCCGTGGGAAAACTGGCTGGTGATGGAGCTGCTAGTGGTGGCGCTGCTGGTGATCGCCGTGCTGGTGCTGCGTTCCCGCCTTTCGGTGGATAAGCCCGACCCGCTGCAACACGTTTTTGAAATGCTATACGAGTTTTTCGAAAACACCATTCACGAAGTGGGCATCCATCATGGCGAAAAGTATCTGCCCTACATCGGCACCGTGTTCATTTTCATCTTGTCGATGAACCTGATCGGCATCATCCCGGCCTTTGAAGCGCCCACCATGGCCGCCTGGGTCCCCGCCGGTTTGGCCATCGTTACTTTCATCTATTTCAACTACACAGGCTTTCAGGCGCAGGGCATCCGGTACCTGGCGCATTTCGCTGGTCCGGTTCGCTTCCCGAATCCCATCGCGAATGTGTTCATCATCCTGTTCATGTTGCCCATCGAAATTATCAGCACCTTTATCCGGCCGCTGTCACTAACGGTTCGTCTGTACGGCAACATGTTTGCGGGCGAGCAGGTGACCAACGTGTTCCTGGGCTTAACCAAACTGGTGATCCCGGTGATCTTCATGGGGCTGCACGTGTTTGTGTCCTTCGTGCAGGCGTATGTGTTCACCTTGTTGACGACGATTTACATCAGTGCAGCGACGTATCACGAGGATGAAGTGCAGGCCGAAGTCATTTAACGTAATTTCGCGCCACGACCAAAATGGAGCCGCGACCGTGAGGAAGCGGTAGTTCAAAGTTTCTGAGCCGCGACCATGAGGAAGCGGTTGCAAGAATGCAGTACCCGCTCAATGTGAGCCACCGGGCCCCCCGGCGACGGCTGGAACCACCGCCTGAGCGCAATTTATGGAAGCAGAAAGAGGAGTCTAAAAGATGCGTTTGAAAATGTTGGTAATTCTTGCTCTGTTCTTGTTGGTGGCCGCCAGCCCCGTGTTTGCCCAAGGCAGCTCCACCGGGATCAGCGACAACGGACTTCGGTTCGTGGGCGCTGCCATCGGTATGGCCATCGCGTCCGGATTGTGCGGACTCGGCCAAGGTAAAGCGGTATCCAGTGCGGCGGAAGCCGTGGCCCGCAACCCAGCCGCCCGCGCCGGTATCCAAACCTTGTTGGTGCTGGGCTTGGCGTTTATCGAATCGCTGGCCATCTTCACCCTTTTGATTATCTTTGTAAAATAGGTGAACTCTAGCACCAAGCCGCGACCGTAAGGGAGCGGAGAAGCACAACGGGGCGGGCTTAAAGCCGCCCCGTTTTTACGAGAAACGGGCGCCAAACCCGCCCCGTTTTCTGTTTTCATCAAACACATAAAGGCACTCATGTTTAAGCTGACAGGCATTCTCCCTCCCATCGCCACTCCGTTCGATCATGCGGGCGAACTCTACAAGGTTAAAGTTCAGCATAACGTCGAAAAATGGAATAAAACAGGACTGGCCGGTTACGTCGTCTGCGGATCCACCGGCGAAAGCGTCTACCTCACTACTGAGGAAAAGTTGAAGCTGTGGGATTGGGTGGCCGAATACGCGGCATCGGATAAAATACTGGTGGCCGGCACCGGCATGGAAAGCGTCCGCGAAACCGTCACCCTGTGCAACGCTGCGGCGGAGCGCGGCTACAAAGCCGCCATGGTCCGCACGCCTTTTTATTACAAAGGGCTCCTGAATAACGTAAATGCCCAGGTCCTGTATTTCCGCACCGTGGCCGATCAAAGCAAAATTCCGCTGATGATCTACAACTGGCCGCAGGTCACCGGCATCGATATTGCCGCCGAAGCGGTGGTCTTGCTTTCCCAGCACCCTAACATCTTTGCCATCAAAGAAAGCTCCGGCAACTTGGAGAAGATGATCCAGATGATCAAGGATGTGAAGCCCGGCTTTCAAGTGCTTACCGGCTCCGCGCCCATTCTTTCGCCGTCGCTTTCGGTGGGTTGCGCCGGTGCCGTGCTGGCATTCGCCAACGCCGCGCCGTATTCAGTGGTAACCATTTGGGAAGCCCACCGCTCGCGCGAAATCCCCGCGGCCATGGACTGGCAGAATCGCATCCTGCGCGCCGCTCAACTGGTGACCGTGAAATACGGAGTCCCAGGTCTGAAACACGCCATGGATCTGAACGGTTACTATGGCGGTCCACCGCGTTTACCGCTGACAGTGATCGGTGCGGAAGCCAAAGCAGAAATTGAAGCGGCGTTCGACGGCTTGAAAGGCTGACGGCTTAAAGGCAGACATTGTGCCATTTAACGCACAAGCGGAGCGGCCATCATGGAGGAAATCAAAGCCGGAACCGATGCCTCTATCTCGGCCCAGCAGGAGGACTGCAACTTTTCCGTGAATCTCGGCCAACCGTTCAGCACGGCTGCGCCACCGGCACTTCCTTCAGCACGCGCACAAAATCCTCCAGTCTTACCGGCTTGCTGATAAAGGCATCCATGCCAGCTCCCAGGCAGCGTTCACGACAGCCGCTGATGGCTGCGGCAGTAAGCGCAATGATGCGCACATTCTGATTGGGCCCCGGCGTTTGGCGGACTCTGCTGGACGCCTCGTAGCCGTCCATTTCCGGCATCTGGCAATCCATAAACACCAGATCGTAGGGTTTGGTCTGCAAAATCCCAATTGCTTCCAGACCGTTCGACGCCATGTCCGGGTGCACGCCAATGCGTTCCAGTAAGCGCAGCGCTACCCGCTGGTTTACTGGATTATCTTCCACCACCAGGACCCGGATGCTTGAGGAAGCAGCCGCTGGCGAATCGGCATGCGGTTCGTGCGGCGTCACACGCTGCTGCAAGGCCTCGAGGGAAGCAGCATCGCTTACCTGCCTGCCGGCGCGCTTCTTCGCCCACGCCGCCAACAGAGTCTTGACCAGTTTGCTGGGCCGCACCGGTTTCACCAGGCACGCGTCCACCGCTTGGCCGTCCATGCCTTTGAACTCCTTCCAGTCACCAATCGAGGTCAGCATGATAAAGGCGATGTCATGAATCGCGGGATCGGCTTGAATGCGGGCTGCCAGCGTCGCGCCATCGATGCCGGGCATCTGGTAATCGGAAATCACAATGTCAAACGGATCGCCTTGCCGCTTCGCCTCCCTGATGGCGACCAGGGCCTCCTCGGCCGTCGCATAGCTGCCGTTGCGCATTCCCAGACTGGTGATCTGTTCATGCACCACGCGGCGGTTCACTTCAACGTCGTCGACGATCAACACCCGCAGTCCCCGTAGCGAATCCACGCCCGCCAAGGGGACCGCCGGTTGCGGATCCAGCGCCATGGGCAGTTGGAACCGGAAGGTGGAGCCCGCTCCTTCCCTGCTCTCTACCGCAATACTTCCGCCCATCAGTTCCACCAGTTGTTTACATATGGCCAAACCCAGGCCGGTGCCCCCGTAACGCCGCGTGATTGAGGAATTCGCCTGGCTGAATTTGGTGAACAGAAGGCCGATTTTGTCGGCCGGAATTCCAATGCCCGTGTCGGTCACCGAGACGATCGATTCACCCGATCGATACTCCACCGACACCAGTACATGCCCGCTGGCAGTGAACTTCACCGCATTGCCCACCAGATTGGTGACCACCTGGCGAATGCGATCCCCGTCGCCCACAAAATGCGCGGGGCAGTGGGCGGGATATTGCACGATCAGATCCAAGTGCTTTTCTTCCGCACGCGGTGCCAGCATCTCGGCCACTTCTTCCACCACCATCCGCAAATCAAACGGCTGGGAATCGATATTCAATTTGCCAGCTTCAATTTTTGAAAAATCCAGAATATCGTTGATGATCGTCAGCAGCGCTTCGCCGGAGCTACGCACAGTTTCGGCATACTCCCGCTGTTCGGGAGCCAGCGGCGAATCCAGCAGTAAACCCGTCATGCCAATCACCCCGTTCATCGGCGTGCGGATTTCATGGCTCATGCTGGCCAGAAATTCGCTTTTGGCGCGCGCGGCAGCTTCGGCATCGAAACGCGCTTTTTCCAGCGAAAGCATGGTCAGTTTGTGTTGCGTAATATCGATGACGGCTCCCGTGGCTCTCTGCTGTTTCATCTCCAGGCGACCCTGGTTCCTTAGCCAACGAATGCTGCCGTCCGGTTGCACGTCGCGATACTCCGCGCAGTACTCGCCGGTCTCGTCGGCCGTCAATGCCGCCTCGTCGAAAATCTTCAAGTCCTCCGGGTGGATCGACGCCCTTACTTCCGGCAGCCTCAAAACCAACGGTCCCACCCGTCCATGCAGAGCCGCCGCGCCTTCGGAAAGCGCCAGCGTGCCCGCCTTAAAATCCAGATCCCAAACCCCAAAACCCGCTGCCTGTTCGGCTAGGCGCATTCGTTCCGCACTACGCTGCAGTTCTTCGAGGAGCAACCTTTGCTGGGTGATGTCGATCAACGCGCCAATATTGCGCCTGGCTTGGCCCTGTTCATATTCCGTCCGCCCCTGGTTGCGCACCCAGCGGATCGACCCGTCGGGCATCCGGTGACGATACACCACGTCAAAGTGGCCCGTTTCCACAGATTTGGCCACAGCGGCCCGGTAGGCGGCCCGGTCTTCCGGGTGAATCATTTCACCGGCCTGCTGCAGGCGCATCTCGAATGCCTCACTCCGCCCGTGCAGTGCCGCCGCGCCGGCCGACAACCGGACCGTTTGCGTGGCCAGATCCGCATCCCATACGCCGAACCCGGAGACCTGTTCCGCCAGACCCAGCCGCTCGGCACTGCGCTGCAGTTCCTGCAACATCTGGTTCTCTTTGGTGATGTCGATGGTGGCGCCTATAATTCGTCCTGCGCTCCCCGGCGCCACCTCTACCCGGCCCCGGCTGCGAAACCAACGCAGGTCCCCGCCGGGCAAAATCATTCGGGTTTCCACTTCAAAGCATGCGCCGGCGTTGGTACGGTTGATCGCATCCACGAACACATTCCGGTCGGCAGGATGAATCAGTTTCCGCAGTTCCCGCCGGTTCACGGAACGGGTCTCCCGCGGCAGCGCGTGCATCGCCGCGGCGTGTTCGGAAAACCGCATGTTGCCGCTTTCGATATCCATCTCCCAGACACCAAAACCCGCCACTTCTTCCGCCACATGCATGCGCGCCGCGCTCTTGGCCAACTCCTCACGCATCTGTTTGTCGCGGGTGAGTGCCGTCAACCGCTCCATCGCATTGCCTGCCAAGTGCGCCGCAGCCTCCACTGTGCGCAAATCGCCCCCCTCGGGAACCGTGGGTTTCCGGTGATACATGGCGAAAGTACCCAGCACTTCGCCCGCCGAATTCCGGATGGGCACGCTCCAGCAGGCATGCAGGCCAAACCCGAGCGGCAAATCCTTCGCCGCTGCCCACCGGAAGTCCGTGGCAATATCGGAGACAATCGTGGTCTCGTTCCGAAAGGCTGCTGTGCCGCAGGAGCCAACCTCAGGACCAATTGCCAGCCCGTCAACCATCCGCATGTACTCGCGCGGCAAACTTCCACCGGAGCCTTCGCGCAAGCGTAGCTTGTCTTTATCCAGTAATAGAACCGAGCATAGACAATCCGGCGTCAAACGCTCCATCGCGCCGGTCAGTTGATTAAGAATGTCCTGCAGGGACGCCCCTTCCGTGATCAAGCGCAGGATGCCCCGCTCTTCATCCACTACCCGCAACGTCCGTTCCTGCACTGTGCGCTCCCGCCGGATTACAGCGGAACGCAGCCGTTCAGTAAGCCACCCCAAACCGCAAATCATCACCAATCCGATCAGCAGTAGGATTCCCAGGCTCGAAAACATCAGTGGGTGCACAGACATCAGTGGGACTTATCGGCCAGCGCAGACCGGGGATGAATGGAAGCTGGCATAATTAGCGGCCTGCTCCAAACCACGACTCACCCAAATTACGATTCAACCAAATTAGAATTTCACGAATCTGATCCAGCGGCGGGCCACCAACCGCCCATGCCTCCAGTCTATGTGTGAATCTTCTGAATCACTTGTGACCTTGAGTCACTGCGAAACCTCTGCCGCATCACTTACATTGTGGGCAAGGAGTTCAGGCGCTCACCTGTCAGAGAGCTTGGATCAGCCAGCGGCGGTAATACTAGTAAAAATCGTCGGGGTGTGCGAGTGATGGGCGTTACATCGGAACGATATCTGGTCCCACGCTA
>JANXYJ010000149.1 GCA_025350105.1 Terriglobia bacterium
TCTTCGCGGGTGAAGACTTTGCCGGTGGGATTGTTGGGCGAATTCAGAATGATGGCTTTGGTGCGCGGTGAAAACGCCCGCCGCAACTCGTCGCGCTCAAACCACCAGTCATCATGGATTGCATCGGGTGGATACAGCGTCACCAGCTTCCGCACCGCGCCGCTTAAGACAGAATCGGGTCCGTAGTTTTCGTAGTAAGGCTCAAAGTTCACCACTTCGTCGCCCGGATTGGCCACGCCTAGCATGGCCGCAATCATACCCTCGGTTGCGCCGCAACAAACCGTGATTTCGCGTTCGGGATCGAACGAGAGCCCATAGTGCCTTTGATATTTGGCGGCGATGGCTTCGCGAAAAACCTTGGCGCCCCAGGTGATGGAATATTGATTAAACTCGTTGTCGATCGCCTCGTGCGCAGCGCGCTTCAATATGTCTGACGCCGGAAAATCCGGAAAGCCCTGCGCCAAATTCACCGCGCCATGGTGGATCGCCAAACGCGACATCTCGCGAATCACGCTTTCAACCAACTGGCCGGCGCGGTGGCTGCGGAAACGCGGACGGTCTAAAGTTTCAGAAATCGGCACGGACGTGGCGCTGGCTGTCTTCATTTCAGCAAACTCATTTCACCAAATAGGATACGCGAGCCACCGGCAGCCCCGCCGGGGCGGGATACAACCGCCGGTAAATATCGGCGTTGCGCATCACGATTTGCACGTATTCACGCGTTTGGGTAAACGGAATGGTTTCCACAAATTCGGCCGGCTCGCGGAATTCGCTCCATTTCGACCAAGTGTCCACGCGGCCAAGCCCGGCGTTGTAGGCCGCCAGCGCAGCCTCCCACCGGCCCGCCGCCCCCCACGTTCCCATGGCAAGATGATCGGCAATGGATTTCAGATAATACGTCCCCATGCGCAAATTCACTTGCGGCGTGAACAACTGGTCCAGCGTGTAAGTACGCAGTCCCAAACGGCGGCTCAGGTCTCGGCCAGTCGCCGGCATGATCTGCGTCAGCCCACGCGCGTTGGCGGAGGAAACCGCCTTGGGATTGAACTCCGATTCCTGGCGGATCAGCGCAGCCATCAGAAACGGGTCCATGTTATATTCGCGTGCCAGCTTTTCCAGTTCCCCGCGATACGGCAAGGGAAACGCCAACTGCCAGAATTCAGTCTGTGAGGAATCCGGCGTCGCCGCCACTGAAGGTGCCGTGGCTAAGGCTAACGACAGGTAGTCCGGCACAAAATGCTTCAGATCGTGCAAGGCCTGATCGGGCGAGCCTTCCCGCGCCTCCAATCGAGCCAGTTCCAAGGCCGTAACCTGCGGCTGATCCTCATGCGCGGCTGCATAGCGCAATTCGTACTCGGCCCAGTCCACCAGATCAGCCGACGCCAGCAAGCGGGCGCGTTCCATCCGATAGCGCGACGTGGCGTTGGGCTCGAAATGTTTCACTTTCGCGAGCGGCGCCGGAGGAAAATCAGCCAGTGCCTGAGCACCGGTTTGGCCCGCACCTGTTTGTTCTTCCGTCCGCACCTGCGCCAGCACTCCGTAATAACGATTGGGATAACGCCGCGCGATCTCACGATCGTAAGCCGCACTGCTGGTACGATCGCCCTTGTCCTCCGCCGTGCGAGCAAGATAATACAATGCAGCCGAGGCGTTTTCGGAATCGGGATACAGCCGCAAGTGCTCGCGCAACAGATCCGCCGCATCCGGCCGCCGCTGCAGATAGTGCAGCCAGGTCACGCGCCAGTGGCATTGCGCGATCTTGTCTTTCGAGACCGTGAGCGCGGAACTCTGAGAGCAGGCCCGATACTGCGGCTCATACAGATCAGGCTGATTTTCCACCAGCGAGATATTGGCGGACGCGATCAACGCATCCACACGCAAAGGCGACGACGGATACAGCCGCGCGAACTGGGCCAATGCCGCGTCCATGGCTGCGCGGTCACTGGCGCGGCGGGCGCATAAAAACAGGTAGTAGATGCGCTCGGCGTCAGCTGTGGGAGACTCCACCGCCAACGCCTTCAGGTAACGCTGCGCTGCCAAATTGTTGCGCGCCACGTAATCCGCCACGCCGATCTTCACGCGCGCCGTGTCGCGTTCGGCTCCGGAAAGCTGCGATGTCGTTGCTTCAGAGAGCGCCACCAATTCACGCCTGGCCTTGAGCGCATCGCCCGCATCCAAAAGTTTCAGCGCGCGCGACAACCGCGCCGAACCCAGCACGGGAGGATAACGTTCCCCCAAATTCGCCTGCACCGCCGCAATGGTCACTTGTGCGTCCGCGGCTTCCATCGATGCCGGGTAACCGTAATAAACGCGCTCGGCATAAATGGCCGCGCCTGCCTGATCTCCCGCCGCCAGCATTGCGCGGGAGGTTTCCAGATCGCCCTGCGGTTGCGCCAGCAGGCGCGAACGGGTTCGCAACAGCGTTACCGCATCCGCCGCACGGTTATTGTTTTCCAGCGCTCTCGCCCCTAACAACACTGCCTGCCCAGCTAACGGCGAGGCCGGCACCTGCGTCAAAATGCGTTCCACGGTCACCGGGACGCTGGCATAATCCTGCCCGTCAAACTGCGCCGTGGCCAGTAGAAACGCAGCGTAGTCTGCAAGCTGCGGATTGCGCGCCGCCGCCGTTCTCAACGCCGTTTTCGCCGCCGTTTTCAAAGACGACGGTGGCGCCGTAGCTGGTTTCGGCTCCAGCCGCACTGCGCCCGGTTTCAGGTCCAACGCAATCACGGCGGATTTCAGTTCTGTCAACGAAGTCTGCGCGCCGGCCAGCATTGCCACGCCCAACGCAATCGCAAGTCCTCCGAGCAGACATGCAGCGAAACATTTACGCTTAAACATGTTTTCGTCTATTGTCTCATCAAATCCGCGCCTCAGCGATTCAGCACGGCCAGGCCACTCAACGCATCCGTCAGGTGAAGGTGCGGGGCTCCGTCCCCACTCGAACCTATTTGCACCAGATCAATTGCGAACTTGCCATCCGCCTGCGTTGCACCCTGGCCCGCAAATGTATCCGCCGCGTTCTTCATTTCCACCGACGGAACGCTCAAGTGCGGCGCCGCGTTTATCATACTCCATTCAAAACTCCCGCCGGCCCTCTGGAATACGGTGGTGGGGCCGAACGCCAGATTTTGGCCGGCGAATTTTCCCTGCGCGCGGGCCGTCGCCAGCGCCTTGGCCCCAATCCCACTGGCGGTAATCGTTCCATCGACATTCAGTCTTCCGCTTTTATAGACCAGCCCTTCGATTTTCCCCTCAAAGCGATACGCTGGAACCGGGCCTGCAAGATCCACGCGTAGCTCCCCCGCAAGCGGCGAATCGTCAAACGTACTGCGCGACGGAGCCGCCCCCAGCGTCACCCGCGCCAGTTTTCCATCCCAAATCACGTGGGCATTGTCGATTTTCAACCGATGAGCGGGGCTCCCCCTTGACATAAACGTCACCCCGCTCACACTCACCACCCCTTCCGCCTTCCGCCGTGCCAGCCATGTGGGTGCGGACTGTGACGTTCCCAGATGCAGTGTGTTCGAAAGAAAACCGCTCTCGCGTGCAAGCGTTGGCGTGAACAATCGTTCCAATTCTTGCACCGATATATCGCCGGCCTGCAAGCGAAAGGTTTGCGCGGCGTCGTTGTTGGGACCGCCTTTTTGGGGATGGTCATTCGGATTCAAGTTCCAGGCGTATTCTCCGCTGATCGGCACGCCTGCCAAGCGCGCATTAATCCGCGTCACCGTAACGCGATCCCCTTGCAGGCTCACTTTCGCCGATTGCACACGCAGCGGATCGGCAATGCCGTCCAGCGTCACCCGCGCATTCAGAATTTCGTAGTCGCCGGTCCAGCCCAAGTCCTTCGGCGCCGGATTGCCTCCGGCCCGATAGCGAACCGACCCTCGCCATAACGCCGACGCCGTCCGCTGAATCACCGGAGCAAACGCCAGCATGCGAGTATCCAGGCTGGCCAAATTCAGTCCCCGGCTGGTAAACCGAAGATCCAGATTGTTCGACGAACCCAGCGGTACTTGCCCGCTGATTTCCGCCGTGCCACCCGCGCCACTTGTATTGGGAACACTGGCCCCGCCAATCTGAATTGCCACCGGGCCGAAAGTCAGCATTTGATGCTGAATCAAAAACGCGGCGCGCGGTATCTGCACCGGGACGGGTTCGGCATGCTCGTCGTCTGGCGATGCTTCATTTTGCTTTTCTGCTGTTTCATTTTTCACCGGCGCCAGCGCGGGAAATTGTAGCGACGCATCCCGAATCTCAAACTGCCCCTCCGGACCCTTCTCATCCCGCAACGCCACTCCTCCCTCCAGCGTCCCGCTCGCCGAAAACTTTTCCGGCACCGGCGCTCCCAGGCGGCGTGCCAGATCCACAAACGTTTCTAGCGACGCATGTTGCAAAGTGGTTTCCCAATGCGGCACCTTCAGTAAGTCCCAAACATGCAAGTGAACCGCGCCGGGCCCATCCACGTTTTCCAATTGCAGTTGCTGGTCACGCAAATTCAACTCCCCCGTATACGCCCAACGCGATGTGCCATCCAGCGTGATTTTTCCATTGATCGCCAACTTCGCGGGCGGGCCGGAGATTTCCGCATCCATGGCCACTGCGCCGTTCAACGGCAGGCTACCAGCCACAAACAATCGCGCCACCGCATCCACCGGGCTGGGCTCCAGTTCGGCCTTCAGAGTCAACTGCGTGGTCTGCGTCTCATACGTCCCGCGGATGAAAAAGTGCTCCAGGTTCGCCACCGTGCGGTCGGTCCGTGCTGGAACACCAGAGAAGCGAAGGTCCAGCGCCTGCCCCTGCGGAGTCACATCCAGATCGACATCGTCAAAATACACCACCGATTTCGTGGAGCCAAATTTCAGGTTCACCCGCCCCGCGCGCATCCGGACCGCCGGACGCGCATGATCCATTTCCTCGCCGCCACTGGCTGCCACTGGCCCCGGCCCCGCCAACAGCATCTGAAAATTCCACGGCCCGTTATCCGGCTTCACCAGATTCAGGTTGGCATCGTCGAAACGCAAGCTGGAAAAACGCAGGCGCCCGCTCACCAGCGCCAGCAAATCCAACCGCGCCTGCACGGTCTCGGCGTAGGCGAACGGTTCCATCCCAGCGCGCGGATCTTCGTGAATGGTTACCCGATCCAGCGCCACGCCCGGTCCATTGGTCAGCGTCAGATGAACGCCGCCAATTTCCACCCGCCGGCCTAGACTGCCCTCCATGCTGCGCGCAATCGATGGCTGCAGAAAATCCAAACGAAGAAACGTCACCGCATAGGCGGCAGCCAACAACAGGGGAATCGAAATCCAAAGGGTCTTCTTCATTTTCTGCGCTACCTTTGCGTAAACGTCTTGTGCGTTAACGTCTCGATCAGACGCCGATAGGCCGCTGGATCATCGATATCAGCCAGGATTCCCGGATCGTCCACCGCAATATATTTTGTCTGCCCGCGGTAAGCATGCACCACTTCACGCGCGCTGGCCGTCGGAGCCAGCGCCAACAGTTCCCGCGCAATCTTCAGCGTCGCGCACACCGGATGCCCGTGCCGCCCCTGAAAAATGGGCACCACAAATTCAGTTTCAGCAGCTTGATAAGAGCGTTGTTCAAACGCCTCCACAACGCCATGCACGGTTTCTGTTTTCACCGCCGGACAATCCACCGGCACAAAAAGAAACCCGTCCGCATCCGGGGGCACTGCCCGCAAACCGGTTTGCAGCGAACTCAGCTGGCCGTTTTCAGGAGCCGGATTGATAACGATCATCGGCGCGTGCGGCAGTGTACTCACGTGTTCGCAAATCGCTTCCGCGTGATAGCCCGCCACCAGGATCACGGGATGACAGCTCTGTGCCAACACCCGCACTAGCCAGCTGACGAAGGTCTCCTGCCCCAATGCCAGCAGCGCTTTGGGACTGCCCATTCGGCTGGAGGCTCCTGCGGCGAGGATGATAGCTGAAACTGCCACGGAAACTTACTTCAAAAGCGTCCGCAAAGTTTCGTGCGCAAAGATGGACTTGGAAACCGCCTTCCAATTCACATCCGGCGAGCGGCGCACGGCGATCATTTCCGCCACCACCGAAACCGCGATTTCCTCAGGCGATTCGGCGCCGATTTCCAACCCCATGGGCGCGAAAATCTTTGCAAAAGCTTCCCGCGGCAGCCCTTCTTTTTCCAGTTCCTTGACCACGGAAATCGTCTTGCGTTTGCTGCCGATCATGGCGATGTAGCGCGCCGGCGTGCCTACGGCCCAACGCAACACGCGCATATCGTCACGATGGCCGCGGGTGACAATCACCAGGTAACTCGAGGTATTCACCCCTAGCTTCGGGAAAACGCTTTCGTAATCTTCCGCGTAAGTGGCTTCGGCTTCGGGAAAGCGCTCGGCGTTGGCGAACGCTTCGCGGTCGTCCACCACGATCGTCGAAAACCCGGCGATGTTCGCTACCTTCGAAATGCTTTTCGAAACATGGCCGCCGCCAAAAATAATCGCCTGCGGCTGCGGCGCCACCGGCTCTATAAAGATGTTCAACTGCCCGCCGCAAATCAGGCCGTTATCGTACGCCGCGTCCTGCCCCAAACTGAACGTCAGGTGTTTCGGCTTATCGGTGGCGATCACCTCGCGCGCAGCGGTCCACACTTCGGCCTCCACGCACCCGCCGCCCACCGTCCCCATCATGCTCCCGTCCTCACGCACCAGCATCTTCGCGGATTCGTAGCTGGGGATCGACCCGTTCACTTCCACGATCGTCGCCAATGCACACTTCTGCCCTTGCTTGCGAAGCCGCACGATTTCGCCGTAAATATCCACATAGAAATTATATCGCGGGCAGAAACGCTCAATCGTCTCCAGGGAACAGCCGTGTGCAGGGAACAGCGCCTCCTGGAACAGGATGTTATGCTGGCATCAGAAGAGCAGGACACCAGCGCACTGCGCGGCTGACATTATTTGAGAAACCGCCGCTCCGCTGCACACCTATTCACATGAGCATCGGCACCAGAACCTACGCACGCGGTTACGCCGGCTCCGGCGGATTGCCCGTCGGCATTCGTTGGCTGCTGATTGCCAATGTGGTCGCGTTCCTGTTTCACAGTTTTATTTACGACCTCACCCGCTGGTTCGGGCTCAGCCCATCCGCCGTGGTCACTCGCCTCTTCGTCTGGCAGCTAGTCACTTACTTATTTGTCCATTACGATCTCAGTCATATTTTCTGGAATATGTTGGCCCTTTGGATGTTCGGCCGGGACTTGGAAACCACCTGGGGCACGCGCATTTTCCTGCGCTTTTATATGTTCTGCGGCATCGGCGCTGGTATTTGCGTGGTACTGGGTAATTACCTCGCGCATATTTTTGCCGGAGCCCCCATGCCGCCTACGGTTGGCGCCTCGGGCGCTATCTACGGACTACTGATGGCCAGCGCGCTGCTGTGGCCAGATCGCCAATTGCTTTTGTATTTCGTGATCCCCATCAAAATGAAGTATTTCGTGATGATTATCGGCGCCTTTGCGTTTTATAGTTCCTTTAATTCCAATAGTCCTGTAAGCAATGTCGCGCATCTGGGCGGCATGCTGGTGGCCTACCTTTTATTGAAGCAGATGCCGGGGGTCTTGCGCGGATCTGCAACGGCCGGCGCATCCGCCTACACCCGCCGCGGTCCCGGACCCATCGAACAAGCGCGCCAGGCGTACCATTCCTGGAAACTGCAACGCGCCAAAAGACGCTTTCAAGTGTATTTGAAAAAGCAAGGGGTTACGCAAGGTCCGCCTGAAGACGGCCTGAATCATAAGGACGACCACGACCGCTGGGTGAATTAAGCCCATAGCGCAAGCTCTTCTCAGCGCCCGTCTTGCGCCGCGTTCAACCCGATGAATAACCGACTGAGCGACACTCCGGGCAGCGGTAGAATTGTCTTGCTGGATGTGCTCAACAGCCGCTTCAAGTTGGATAGCTGCTTCGGCTGTCCAACGAATAAGCCTCACAGGTGAAATAGCCCATTGATACGGCTTAGCACGTCTTTGTGCTCTACAACCATGCCTTTCACGACACGGGAAAACCGGCGTCGGGGCAACGCCACCCGTTTTACCTACGTTAGTTTGTCCGCGCCAGATCCAGCACCGGTAATCCGCTCGCCTGAATCTGCCGCATCACATCGGCCGATGGCACCTGCGTCAACACCAAATGGCTGGCCCACGACGTAACCTCGCTCAACTCACCCACCAGCACCCGTCCGATATGTGGAATCGCATTCAATAGAAAATTGCGATTGCTCCCGTAAATGCTATCCAGCCGGATGTGCGGATCCCACACCCGCATGTCGCGGCCCTTGCCAATCAGGCTTTCGAGCAAGGTTACCACCGGGCTTTCGCGCAGGTCGTCGGTATTCTCTTTGAACGCCAACCCCACCACACCCAGTCGTGGACTGTGCAAATCCATCACTGCGTGCACCGCCCGCTCCAAATGCTGCTGATTGCTCTCCAGCGTATTCATCAGCATCGGCAATTTCAAATCTAGCCGCTGCGCGCGATACGTCAGCGCCCGCAAATCCTTCGGCAGGCACGACCCGCCGAACGCAAAACCTGGCTTCAAATACGCCGCCGACACATTCAGTTTTTCGTCGCGGCACAATGTCGACATCACTTCCTGCGCCGGAACGCCCAGCGTCTGCGACAGCGCGCCGATCTCATTCGCGAAAGAAATCTTCACCGCATGGAACGCGTTACAGGCATACTTGATCATCTCTGCGGTGCGCAGCGCGACTAAGCAGGGCTGCACCGGAAGCGGTTCGTACAAACCAGCCACGTATTTCACCGCGGCCTGATCCGTCCCGCCGACAACTAACAGCGACGGCTCCATGAAATCCTTCACGGCGGTTCCCTCGCGCAGAAATTCGGGATTCGAAACGACGCTTACGCCTGCGTGATTCCCTAATCCGGGAATCATCACTTCTTCAATCGTCCCGGGGAACACTGTGCTGCGCATGGCGACGATCAAGGGCTTCGTGCGACCAGCAAACGTCGCCGCGATCTCCTCGACAACTCGCCGCACCTGATCCAGGCCCAGATTGCCGTTCCGCTCCGAAGGCGTACCCACACAAATCAGCGCCACATCAGCGTTGGCGATGGCCTCAACCGTCGACGAAGTGGCCGTCAGCAGGCCCCGCGCTACCGTGCTTTCGATGATTTGGTCCAGGCCCGGTTCGTAAAAGGGTGCCTTGGCGGCCCGGATTTGATTAACTTTATGATCGTCGCGGTCGACGCCGATAACACGGTGTCCCAGCGATGCCAGACAGGCGGCGGTAACCGAGCCGACATAGCCCAGCCCGAAGACAGCAATATTGGATGGCTGCATGCAAAGTTTTTTAAGCAGAGATTCCCTTTAGTATGACATGCGCACACTAAATCCAGCCATGCAATTGGTAGTACCCGATCTTAACCGTCTCCACCGCCAGCTCCACCGCGACGGTCCAGCGCCACCGCCAGCTGTTCATGCGTTTCATGGCATCTGGAAACGGCCGCGGCAACACCGTCAATCCCGCTTTGCTGAAAGCCCGGTGTGCGCGGAACATATGATAATCGCTGGTCATCAGGACATATGGACCCGCGAACTGCTTCAGCACCGGCACCGCGAATTCTGCATTCTCGCGAGTACTTTGCGATCGGCTCTCGCTGACAATCGCATCCGCCGGAACGCCTTCGCCAATCATGAATTCGCGCATCGCGCCAGCGGCTTCTCCGCTCAGAAGTATTTTTTGAAATCCGCCCTCGCGCCACGCCCGCACCCCGTAAAGCGCCCGCCAGTACGACGATTCCCCCACTAACCCTGAGGAACTGGTGTCCGCCGCCAATACGATCAGCACCGGACCCTTCGGATCCCGCCACTCCCCCGCCAGCATTTCCGGATACCAGCGCGGCGGCAACAACATCGCCAACACCACCAACGCGCCTAAAATCGCCAGGACCGCGCGCAGAAAGCGAAACAACACGAATTGCTCAAAGCCAGAGCGAATTTGGTTCGATGGCTGCGACCCAGACCGCAGCGCCCTCGGTTTCCCAAATTGCCGCGAACCAAACTGCCGCGCACTCAACGGGCGCGAACTGGGCGCGTTCTGCAGAAACGGATTCTTCATTATTCACCGCGAACCTCAAGACGTTCGCTCATTCTTTCAGCCGCCACCTTCAAGCGAACGCCAGCCCCCGCCACAACAACCACCGCCGCCGCAATCAAAGCCACGTCCCACTTCATGCTACACTTCCTATGGATGAATCGGGTGCTATTCGGCCTGATTTTCCCCTGGGCTCCTGCATTAGTTACATGCGTATTGGACGGATCATCCTTGCACTTTTGGCCCCGCTGCTCAGCTCTTCCCCAGCGGTTCGAGCCCAAACGCCCGCTGAAAGCAAACAGCCTGATCTCAAACAAACCAGCTTAAACCGCCTCGCGGTTCTGGGCCTTTCCGATTTTATTCGTTTGATGGCCGCGCCGGTCTCAACCGTGGGTGAATCCCAGGTCGCCCCTGTGCCACATGCCCACGGCGCACCGTTGGCCATTTTCGCGCCCGTCCATCATGCCCGCCCCTCGCTTGCAGCGCATCCACCGGAAACGGCCGCGTCCCTGCAATTGCTTTCCCGGCAAAGTCACCGCCTCCTCCTTCGCTGCTGAACTGTGTTCCCTGCTGTTTCCCCGTTGTACCGGCGTTGCTTTTCCGTCACCACATATTTATCTCAAAACCCGTCTAAAAAACGTGGAAGGAATTTTATGATTAATACCGTCCTGGCCAAAGTGTTTGGCACCAAGAACGAGCGTGATATCAAAGCCATGCAGCCCATCATCGCCGCCATCACCGAGATGGAGCCCCGCATGAAGGAACTTACCGATCACGATCTCGCCGCGCAAACCGTGGCATTTCGCGAACAAATCGCGCAAGGCGCCGCGCTTGACGATCTCCTCATCCCCGCCTTCGCCACCGTGCGCGAGGCCAGCCGCCGCTACCTGAACATGCGGCATTTCGACGTCCAGTTGATCGGCGGCGTCGTGCTCCATCGTGGCAAAATCGCCGAAATGAAAACCGGCGAAGGCAAAACGCTGGTGGCCACTTTGCCGGTTTATCTGAATGCACTCGCCGGTAAAGGCGTTCACGTGGTCACCGTCAACGACTACCTCGCCAAGCGAGATTCCGAATGGATGGGCCGCATCTACAAAGCCCTGGGCATGAGCGTCGGCAACATTCTTCACGATCTCTCCGACGACGAACGCCGCGACAATTACGGCCGCGACATCACCTACGGCACCAATAACGAATTCGGCTTCGACTACCTGCGCGACAACATGAAGTTCCGCCTCTCCGATTGCACCCAGCGCGAACACTTCTTCGCCATCGTCGACGAAGTCGATTCCATCCTGATCGACGAAGCCCGCACCCCACTCATCATTTCGGGCCCCAGCGAGGAATCCACAGACAAGTACTATCGCATTAACCGCATCGTCCCCAGCCTGATCCGCGGCGAAGTGATCGAAGGTAAGGAGCCCGGCCAGAAATGGACCACCGGCGATTACACGGTGGAAGAAAAAACCCGCACCGTCGCCCTCACCGAAGAAGGTGTTCTCAAGATCGAAAAATTGCTGAACCTCAGCAATCTCTACGACGCCACCAATATGGACATGAACCATCACGTGCAACAGGCGCTGAAAGCCCACGTGATTTTTAAGCGCGACCGCGACTACGTGATTAAAGAAGACGAAATCATCATCGTCGACGAGTTCACCGGCCGCATGATGCCCGGCCGCCGCTGGTCCGACGGTTTGCATCAGGCCGTCGAAGCCAAGGAAGGCGTGAAGATCCAGCGCGAAAATCAAACCCTGGCCACCATCACCTTCCAGAACTACTTCCGCATGTACAAAAAGCTAGCGGGCATGACCGGCACAGCCGACACCGAGGCCGCCGAATTTGAAAAAACCTACAAGCTGGAAGTGGTGCAAATCCCTACCAACAAGCCTCTACGCCGTATGGAGATGGACGATATCGTCTATCGCACCGAGGAAGAAAAATTTAGAAACGCTGCCATCGAGATTGAGACGCGCCACAAAACTGGCCAGCCCGTTCTTGTCGGCACCGTTTCGGTAGACAAAAGCGAAAAGCTCGGCGCCATCTTAAAGAAGATGGGCGTGCGCCACGAAGTGCTCAACGCCAAAAATCACGAACGCGAAGCCTCCATCATCGCGCAGGCCGGGCATAAAGGCGCGGTGGTGGTCTCCACCAACATGGCCGGCCGCGGTACCGATATTCTGCTGGGTGGCAACCCGGAATATACGGCCAAGGAATTTCTGCGCAAGCAAAACAAAGATCCTGATTACATGCAAACCTGCGCCCTGGGCAGCCCGGAGCGCCTGGAATGGGATCAGGTCTACGGCAAGTTCCGCGATGAATGGCAGAAGGATCACGACGAAGTGGTGGCGCTGGGTGGTCTGCACATCGTCGGCACTGAACGCCACGAATCGCGGCGTATTGATAATCAGTTGCGCGGACGCGCCGGCCGTCAAGGTGATCCCGGCAGCGCGCGCTTCTATCTCTCTTTGCAGGACGATTTGATGCGCATCTTCGGCGGCCACCGCATGCAGAATCTGATGCTGAAGCTAGGCATGGAGGAAGACGTGCCCATCGAAAGCCGCTTGATCAGCAAGCGCATCGCCGCCGCGCAAAAGGCCGTCGAAGCCCAGCACTTCGCCTCCCGTAAACACGTCCTCGAATACGACGACGTCATGAACAAGCAGCGCCAGGCGGTCTACAAAATGCGCCGTGGCTTGCTGGAGGGCGAAGATCAAAAAGGCCATATTCTCGAGGAAATCGAAGGCATTCTCAATACCTTCGTCGACCTCCGTATGCCCGAAAAGACCCACTCCAGTACCTGGGACTGGCACGGCATCGAGACCGACGTTCTGAATCAGTTCGGCGTGAAAATTCATCCGGAGCAACTGCAAACGCTCGACCGCCGCGGCGCTGAGGACGAAATGTATCAGCAAATCGTCAAACGTTACCAGGAAAAGGAAGACCTGATCGGCCCCGAACTCATGCGCGAAATGGAGCGCGTGATTCTTCTCAACGTCATCGACAATCAGTGGAAGGACCACCTGCTGTCGATGGATCACCTGAAGGAAGGAATCGGAATGCGGGCCTACGGACAAAAAGACCCGCTCATCGAATATAAGAAGGAATCCTACGTCCTGTTCCAGGACATGATGGATCGCATCGAGGACGAATCCGTCCGCTTCCTCTTCTTCATGCAGCGCGAAGAGCGTCCTAACGGCGGAACCGATTTGGACGGCACGCCCACCAACGTTCCCCACCCCGAACTGTGGGCTGACGACCCAGACGAGGACGAAAGTGAAGCGGTCGGCGTCGCCGCTGCTCCCGCGATTGACGCCACTCGCCAGAAAGCCGCACAAAATTCCGTCCTCGATCTCACGCGCACCATCCAACGCAAGAAGGAACGCGAAATGGCGGCACTCCAGTTTGCCGGCGGCGAATCCACCGCCGTCGCGCAACCCGTCATCGCCAAGGAAAAAGCCGGCCGCAACGACCCCTGCCCTTGCGGCAGCGGCAAGAAATACAAGAAATGCCACGGCGTGTCATGAGAACCGGGCTGCTGATTCTGCTAGCGGGGGCATCGCTCAGTGCCGCTATTTTTCCCGATCAGATCGGGCTCTACCAACGATCCGCGCCCAAAACGATCGGCATCCCGGATCAGGCTCTCTACGACGAATATGGCCTGGACGCCGCCGAATCCGCCGATTACACCCTGAACGATCCTGCCTCGAAGACAAAATCGGCCAAGCGCTTTTCAGCAAGTGCCTGGCGCCTGCACGATTCAACTGGCGCGCTGGCACTGTTTCAATCGCGCCGTCCACCCGGGGCAACCAAGGCCAATTTCGCCGAGCTCTCCGTCCACACCTCCGACGGTGTCATCTTCGCCTACGGTAATTACGTCTTCCAGTTCACCGGCGGCCAGCCGGAACAAAAAGACCTGCCCGCGTTTTATCGCCAGTTAACCAAGTTTGAACATTCGCCGCTCCCCGCCTTGGCCGGTTATCTGCCTGACAGCCTCCCCAATGCCACCCTGATCCCTAACTCCGAACGCTATATCCTGGGCCCCGCCTCATTACAGCGCTTCGCACCGGGCATTTCTCCTTCAGCCGCCGCTTTCCACTTGGGAGCCGAGGCCGAGACGGCAAAATACAAAACGCCCAAAGGGCCCCTGGATCTCATCGTCTTCAACTACCCCACCCCTAGTATGGCCCGCGAGCAGGCCAACGAAATGCAGAAGATCCCCGGAGCCCTCGTCAAACGCACCGGCCCCCTCGTTGCGATGACGATCTCCCCGGCCGACGCCGACTCCGCCGAACGGATTCTGGCTAAGGTGAACTACGTAGCCACCGTCACCGAAGGCGAAAAAGTCCCGCAAAATGAGATAAAAGGCTTCGCCCAGTCCCTGCTGAACATGTTCGCGCTGGCCGGAATTGTCCTCTGCTTATGTGTGGTCGCCGGGGTGGGATTCGGTTGGTTTCGGGTCGTTGGAAAGAGGCTTTTCCACAAAAAGGACCCCGACGCCATGATCGTTCTCGGCCTCCGGGACACCGCCCAAGCCGGGCCCGTTCACGACACGGGCAATCGCCCGCCCACGGGCCAGTAAGTGGCGATGTTCCTGCCGTTTAGAAAGAAAAGAAGGCAAACAGCTGCGCCGAATTCGCCTGACTTCCAAATTAATTCGGTTGTCAAGCACTTTCTGTAAAGCTCTTGTAATCAATCATATGCGCCACGTTCCGCCTGGCTGGCTTTTTTTCTTGACTTGCCTGCCCTGAAAATCCTAAGATCCTATCACAAAGGTTTTGACGGTCGCGATTCCGTTGGAACTGATTCTCCCATGTACATCCCCTGTCTGATAAACAGGGTCGTGAAAATGCCCACTGCAAAGTGGGCATTTTTGTTTCTATAACCCTCAGTCTCTCTACCGGATTACCCTCAGAAGCGCCTTAGGCGTCGCCAGCGCAAACCCCAGGCTACCTTTAAGGCTTGTCCGCCACCCTTGGCTCCTCAACGCCGTGGAGGCCGCAATTTTGCCTGCCGTTTCTGGGGCCCACCACCTAGCATCGGCGTGGATTCGCCGTCCTAATTTGGCTGTAGCCGCGGACGAGGGTTTAGACACTAACTGATATATCAATATGTGAGCGACGACGAACACGGCCGTCCCGGGGCTCCTTCGTGCCTCGGGTTTCGGCGTGGCTACGGTTTTAACGACGCCGTGTATGCTGCAATTGCCAGCATGTCATCTTCGGCCAGACTCTCCACCACGGGCTTCATCAAAGGCGTCCAGGTGCCTTTGCGCATGCCCTGTTTCATGTCGTTCATCTGCCGGAACACATAGCTCGGCGACCGGCCGGCCAGTCCCGGCACCGGCCCAATCCCCTTCAAATCGGCGCCGTGGCAAACCGCGCACTGCGTGGTTTTGCCGTTCGCCTTGGTCACCAGCGCTTCGCCTTTTTTCACCGAACCCATCGGCACATAAGCAATGAAACTGGAATGCGGATCGCGCAGAACCTCCGTCGCCTCGGCGTTCACCGGAGTCTCAATAATGCGGTTGCCAATCGGCTCCGTCTCCTTGCCCTCCAGCGTCAAAAACATTCCACCCTGAATGCGTGTCTTCGGCACCGTCGCCGTTTCCATCACTTTAATCCACGGCGTATACGGCATCGCGGCGAAATATTCCGCCGCCGCCTTGATTTCGGCATCCGTCATGTTTTTGGCGAACTGCATCATCAAGTTGGTGTTGGCCTTGCGCGGTTCGGCGCTCTTGCGATTGCCATTCTTGAAGTCGTTCATCTGCTGGATGAAATACTCTACTGGATACCCATTCACGGAAGCATTCTCCGGCCGCCCCTTGCCGTTCGGATAGTGGCACAACCCGCACGCAAACACTTCCGGCTTCTTGCCATGCGAAACCACGTCGGGCATGGCCGGATGATCCCCCGGATACCAATCGGCCGGCCCAAATCGATCGCCAATTTGCGCACGTATGAACTGTCCACTTGCTCCGGGCAGGCTCTTCATGCTGGTATCCGGTGGTGGCGGTGTAGGCGGCGCAGGCGCCGGAGCCGCAACCGGCGTTCCCGCCGGTGGAAATCCATAAGCCCAGCCAGGAGGGTCCGCGGCAAATGCGGCGCTCGCCAGCACCGTGCACGCCGCGGCCGTCACCAACATCTTCACTCTTGTCCCTGTCTTTGTAAACCCAGTATTGGTCAACTTCATCGCAAAGCTCCTCTGCCAACAAATCTCGCCGTCGAATCACGCCCACGAATCAAACAAAGCAACCCCGCCAACCGCACCGCCTGATTCTACCCCACCGGTTCTTTTTTTGATAGCGTCCCAAATCCAATCGCGCCGCGTTTGCGTAGACCTGGTTGAAGCCAACAAACAGGCTCACAAGATTCAAATCACACCAGAAAGAGAAAGAGGACACCCATGTTTAAACGTTTCTTATTGACCATATTCAGCGCGGCCGCGCTCATCTCCACCACCGCTCTCGCCAAGAACCCCATGGTGGGCGGCAAGGAGATGTTCCCGGACAAGAACATCATTGAAAACGCCGTGAACTCGGCCGATCACACCACCTTGGTGGCCGCCGTGAAAGCCGCCGGCTTGGTAGACACTCTGGAAAGCGCTGGCCCCTTCACGGTTTTCGCGCCCACCAACGCGGCTTTTGCCAAACTGCCCGCCGGTACCGTGGACACTCTGGTGAAGCCCGAAAACAAGGCTACTTTAACTAAAATCCTCACCTATCACGTCGTCGCCGGCAAGCTCTCCAGCGTCGATCTCAAAAAGCAAATCAAAGCAGGTAACGGCACGGCGGAACTCAAAACCGTCGCAGGCGGCAGGCTGTGGGCCATGCTGGACGGCAACTCCATCGTCCTGAAAGATGAAAAGGGCGGTATGTCCAAAATCACCCAAGCCAACGTGTTCCAGTCCAACGGCGTCATCCACGTGATCGATACCGTCGTGATGCCTAACTAAGTCAACAAGCCCCGCAGAGGGTACAACCCAACCCTGAGATAAGACGCAATCGAAACCCCTCACAACGGCATTCCAAATGCCCGCGTGAGGGGATTTTGTTTTGCGCTACTTTTGTTTTGCGCTACGCTGGTCCGCATGACTCCGCTTTCCGGTTTTGCCGGTGAATATGGACGCGACTACGGCCGCTCCATGGTGATCTCGCAACAAGGCATTGTCGCCAGCAGCCACACCCTGGCTTCGCAAGCCGGAGCGCAAATCCTTGCGCAAGGTGGAACCTCGATTGACGCCGCGATCGCCACCAATGCGGTCCTCGGCGTCGTCGAGCCCATGATGAACGGCATCGGCGGCGACATGTTCTGTCTCTATTGGGAAGCGCGCAGCGGCAAACTCACTGGCTTGAATGCGTCCGGCCCCGCACCAAACGCGCTATCGCCGGAGTTCCTCGCTCGCAACGGAATCACCACCACGCCGGCCTTCGGCATTCATGCCGTTACCGTTCCCGGAGCCGTCGACGGTTGGGCGAAAATGCATCAACGCTTCGGCAGAGCCAAATGGGCCAGCTTATTTAACAGCGCCATCGCTTACGCCGAACAAGGTTTCCCCGTCAGCGAAGGCATCGCCGAATTATGGTCCGCGCCCATTTCTCTCGAGCGCTTGGTGAGCCATCCCGAATCCGCCCGCGTCTTTTTGCCGAATGCGACGCCCTTGCGCGAAGGTGAAGTCTTTCGCAATCCCGATCTCGCCCGCGCCTATCAATCGCTCGCCCAGCAAGGCCCCCGTGCCTATTACGAAGGCGACATCGCCGCGAAAATCCTGCGCACCTCGCAAGCCCTGGGCGGAACCATGACGGCGGAAGACCTCCGAACATTTTCCGCCGAATTTGTCGAACCCATCTCCGTCGACTACCGCGGCTGGCGCATCTTCGAACTTCCTCCCAATGGCCAGGGCATGGCCGCGCTCGAAATGCTGAACATCATGGAATGCTTCCCTCCCGCTCATCCCTCCACCGCGCAGGAACTCCACAAACGTATCGAAGCCATGAAGCTCGCCTACTCCGACGTCTATCGTCATAACGCAGACCCGCGCGTGGTGCAAGTGCCCGTCGCCGAATTGCTTTCGAAGACCCATGCCCGCCAACGCGCTTCATTAATGGATGCACAACGAGCGAACCCAACCGTGGCCCCCGCCGAAACGTTAGGCTGCGATACCGTCTATCTCACCGTTGTTGATCGCGAAGGCAACATTGCCAGTTGGATCCAAAGCATCTTCGGCAATTTCGGTTCCGGTGTTTGCGTCGAAGGCGCGGGCTTTGAATTGCAAAATCGCGGCGCCGGTTTTTCGCTCGACCCTCGCCACCCCAACGTACTCGCCGGTGGCAAGCGCCCTTACCACACCATCATCCCCGGCTTCATGCAGCGCGGCGATGGACATAGGGGCGAGTACATCGGCTTCGGCATCATGGGTGGACCCAACCAGCCCATGGCCCATGCACAGTTTGTTTCGAACCTGGTCGACTTCCAAATGAATCTGCAGCAAGCCATGGAGTTTCCGCGTTTCACAAAGTTTTCGCCCGCCGGAAACGACGTGCTGATCGAATCGCGAATCCCGCGCGCCACCCTCACCGAACTATCGCAAATGGGCCACGAAGTTCTCGCCCGCCGAAACTATACGCAAGAGATGGGCCGCGGCCAGGCTATTCTTCACAACACCAGCACCAACACAAATTACGCCGCGTCAGATCCAAGAGCTGACGGTGCCGCTATTCCTGAACCCATCTGCCCCTACTGAGCCGCGATTACCGAGCCGCGACCAAAGAGAGCGGTGTGTAATGCTGTTCCTCCCCACTCGCGAGCGTCAGCGAGCGCCATCGACTAAGACCACGATCCCCAAAATTTCTATTGACGCAATGTACTTTGTTGTGTAAAGTAAATGCATGAATAGGCACTGGCTTTCCTACTTTCGCGCCAATCAATCCGAACCCGACGAAATCCCTTGGGACCGCGCACAAGCTCCACCGAATGAAATCGCCCACTTCTTCATCCCGTCTCTTCAGCAATTTCAATTAGGCGAAGGCGCCAGCGGCGTGACGTTTTTGGAACTTGGCCGCAGGCACGCGGTCGCCTCTGCGGACCACGACTTTATCGAAGCTCTAGCACTGTTTATTGCAGAGGAACAGCGCCACAGCGCCCTGCTGTGCCGCTATTTGCGCAGCATTGGCGTGCCGCTCATCGAAAAACATTGGGTGGACAAAATGTTCCGCCGCATCCGCAAGCTGGCCGGTCTCGAATGCATGGTGACGGTTCTGGTTATCGCCGAAATCATGGCCGTCCCCTACTACGCCGCGGTCCATCGCCTATCAGCTTGTCCGGTGCTGCGCGCCATTTGTGTTCGCATCCTGCGCGAAGAAGCCCAGCACTTGCGTTTTCAGGCATCCACCTTGCGCTCGCTTCAGAAACGTCGGTCGCCACTTTTCATCGCGCTAACGCGCACTTTCCAGCGCGCACTCCTGCTGGCAACCTGCGCTCTGCTTTGGGCAGAACACCATCAGGTCCTGCGCGCCGGTGGATTCACCGTAACCTCGTTCGTCGCCAAGTGCCGCGGCTTATTAATGAACCTGCAGCGCGACTCATCTCGCGAAAAGGTTTTCGCGCCGCAACTCCTGCCCGCGCAGATACACACGCGCAATCTTCCGCGTGTTTGAAACATTCTCCAGTGGATTCGCATCCAGCACCACAAAGTCAGCGCTCTTGCCTGCCTCCAGCGTCGCGTGATCGCCCAGCTTCAGGAACGCCGCCGAGTTCACCGTAACCGATGTCAACGCCTGTGCCGGAGTCATACCCGCATGCACCATCAGTTCCAATTCCCGATGCGTGGTGAACGCGTGAAAATAATCAGGCACCGCGCCCGAATCCGCGCCAAAACCAATCAGCGCCCCAGCGGAATTCAGCTTAGCCAGATTATGTTCCATGATCTGATAAGTCTTCTGCGCCGCTTCGGTGGCCTGCGCCGTTCGCCCTGCATACGACGCCCGTACGCGATCGATCACCGCCGCCGGCGTAACAGCCCTATATAAAGGATCGTCCAGCCACGCTGGCGGCGTCATCGTTGTCCGCGTTTCCGCCAGCCCCATATTCGGCATGTTGAAAATTCGCCGCTGCTTGATCAGCGCAACCGTCTTATCGTCCATCTCTTTATCGCGAACCAAATGCGCAAACCCGTCTATTCCAGCGCGCACCAGATCCTTGGCATCCTCCAAATAGTACACATGCGCAATCACGCGCGCTGCATGCTTGTGCGCCTCGTCGATGATGGCGCGATACAGCGCGGGTTCCAGCTTCTTCACTGTCCCATTGCGGTCGTCCACCCAAATCTTGATGATGTCCACGTGCTTGGCAAGCTGATCGCGCACGCCCTGGCGCGCTTCCGCTTCGTTGGTCACTCCAACCGACGATCCGCGCATCGCCGGCGTCCCCGGCCCCGCATTCGGAGCCGCAAATCCACGTCCCGCGGTAAACAACCGCGCAGCGGTTTTAGCTTCGCCGCGCACTTGCAACTCCGCGCCGTTAATATCCGTCCCCAACGACATCACCGCCGCCACGCCCGCATAGGCGTAACGATTCAACTGATCGATCACGTTCTCGCGTGTGAAGTTTTCCGCCGCATATGTGCCATCTTTTTGGTAGCCCAGATGCACATGCGGATCAAGCAGCGCCGGCATCACGGTTTTGCCAGTGAGATCGACGCGCGTAGCTCCGGCGGCATTTACAGATCCCCGCTTGCCCATCTTCACAATGCGCCCGTTATCCACCACAAAAGCCGCGTCTTCAATCGGAGCCTTCCGCGCATCCACAATCACGCGAGCCCCCTCAAACAAAACTCGAGCCCCATGCAAATGGGCCGCAGTCGCGGCAAGAACAAGGAGACTAACCCCGCGCATTCAAAGCCGCCTTCACCCGCTCCGGCGTAAACGGAATCTGCCGCAGCCTTGCCCCCGTCGCGTCAAACACCGCGTTGCCAATCGCCGCGCCAATCACCGTGATCGACGTTTCCCCCGCGCCCGTCGCCTCTTCATCCGGCTGATTCACCAACACACATTCGATCTTCGGAATCTCAAACCCCACCGGCAACGAATGATACGTCCGCCAGTCCACCGACGTAATCTTTTCGCGATCCCACGTCACCTCTTCCCCCAATGCGCGGCTCATCCCCTGCAAAGCGCCGCCCTCGGCCTGTTGCTTCAATCCATCCGGATTCGAAATCGGACCCGCGTCAATCGCCACCCACATGCGCTTCACATCGATCTTGCCGGTTTGTTGATTCACGTTCACTTCCACCACAATGCCGGTGTAGCCGTTGTCGCCCTCATACGCCACCACCGCCACGCCGCGCCCCGTTACGGTTCCCGTCTTCGCGTTCGCGCGAGGTGAAACCCGCTTCTCCCACTTCGCCGCCTTTGCCGCGGCTTCCAAAACACCAATCACACGTTCACTCTTCAAATGTTTTAAACGGAATTCCACCGGATCGGCGCCCACCTTCGCGGCCAGTTCATCCATGAAACTTTCGTGCGCAAACGTATTCTGCAAACGAGCGGGAGACCGCAGCGGCCCTGTAAACACCGGCGATTGCAAATTGTGCACCAAAACACGTTCGCTCGCAATGGTTCCGGTGCCCTGATTCATTCCCTTCACTCGCCCGGCGACATAAGACGGAATGCCATTGCTGTTGTTGTTATATGCGTTCGGTGCCGGAGCCGGCGTGCGCGGTTGAAAAGTATCCGGCTCAAAACCCAGCAAGCTACCGGTGACGATGTTGCCCGGCCGCGCGGCCCCCGGCCGATTCCCCTTCGCCGGAATCCACGCTTCATGCTCCCAGGCAAGGATGTTGCCCTGCGCGTCAAGTCCAGCGCGCTCATCCATCACATGCGCGTGGCCGTAGTTTTCCCAGGCCATCTCATCCTTGCGCGTCAACTGCACCCGCACCGGCTTGCCCGCGGCTTGCGACAAAATCGCCGCATCATAGGTGGCAGCATCCGCGCCGTTCAGTCCGTAACAACCGGACCCGCGGCGAAACATAACGTGAATGTTTTCCGGCTTCAAACCCAGCAGCGTCGCGCACGCGCTCCGTTGGTACCACACGCCTTGGGTTGCGGAATAAATAGTCGCCTTGTCGCCCTGCACATCCGCTACCGCGCAGGATGCGCCCAATGATCCGTGCATCTGATTCGGATGAATGTAACTGGCTTTCACCACCGTCGCCGCGCCGCTGATCTTCGCCGCGCTGTCACCGGAATCCACCAGCAAAATATCACGCGAGGGTTGGGCTTGGCGCAAGGTTTCCAGGAAACCGGCCTGATCCGGCATGCCGGTGCCTTTGCTCCATTCCACTTTCAGCTTGGCTGCGGCCTGCACCGCTTGAAATTGTTTCTGCGCAACCACGCCGACAAAGTTTTTGCGCACGACGATCTTTTCAACACCGGCTAGATCCTTGATCGAAGCCTCGTCGACGTTGACCACCGTCGCTCCGGGAACCGGCGGTCGCACCACGCGCCCATGCAGCATCCCCGGCACCTTCACGTTATGAACATATTCAAATGTGCCAGTAGCCATCAACGGCATGTCCGGACGCTGCAGCGGCTGGCCCAAAACGGTCCATTCGCGCGGGTGTTTGCGTTTGGCGGTCTTGCTAAGGGGGAGATTGAATTTCTTGCCGGCCACCAATTCGCCGTAAGTAACTTTTTTCGACGCGTCGTTCCTGGCTTGAATTACGCCCTTCGCTGCCGTCAGTTGATCCACCGGCAGGCCCAACTTTTGCGAAGCCATCTGCAGCAGAGCCTCGCGCGCGGTGGCTCCCGCCTGGCCCAAATTCGAGTTGTTGAAATTCACCGGATGAGACTGGCTGCCCGACGTGTGTGCCTGATCCGGCGTCAACGCGGTATCGCAATAGATCAGCTTCACGCGTTCGAAGGGAACCGAAAGCTCTTCGGCCACCAACTGCTGCTGCGCCGTGGAAATTCCTTGGCCCAATTCTTCTTTGCCGCTGTACGCCGTAATGCTGCCGTCCGCCGCTATGGCGATCCACGAATCCACTTGACCCATGGCGGGCGCACCCGGTGACGGGCCGCCTTGCGCAAAAGCGTCGGATGAAATTTGTGACGCCGCGCTGAATCCAACAATGATTGCTCCGGATGTTTTAAGGAAATTGCGGCGAGAGAGCGCCATTTGTGCTTCCGCGGTGAACTTCATCGCGCACCTGCCTTCGACTTCGCATAAGTATTGATCGCCGCCAGCATCCGCGTGTGCGTGAAGCACCGGCACAAAACGTTGCTCAGGGCTTGTTGCATCTCCCCCTCATTGGCTTTGGGGTTCTTATCCAAAAGCGCTTTCGCCGTCAGGATCACTCCGTTCAAACAAAACCCGCACTGCGCGGCGTTTTCATCCATGAAAGCTTTTTGCAGCGGATGCGGCTTTCCGGGCGTGCCCAAACCCTCCAAGGTCACGATGTCGGCGCCCTGGGCTGCCTTTACCGTGGTGACGCAGGACCGCACCGCCTGCCCCTTGATGATCACTGTGCACGCGCCGCACTGGCCCAGGCCGCAGCCAAACTTCGGACCACCAACGCCCACTTCATCGGTCAACGCATATAACAGCGGCGTCGCCGGATCCAGATCCAGCGCATGCGGCTGGCCGTTCACTTTAAGATTGATTGTGCTCATAAACCCTGTTTCTTTGTCCTTTGTTCAGATTAGGGCCGTGCGGACGTGGGGTCAAGCGCAGTACGATGATGTTGCAGAGGAGTGCGTTTCGTGAAAACAGTTTCCATCCTATTATTGTCCGCATGCGCTTTCGGCCAATTCGGCGGCGCCATCCTGCCCGAAAACGCCACAACAAAGGTATCGGATCATGTTTGGGCCATCATGGGCTTTCCCAACATCGCGATTGTCGTGGGCAGCAATGCAACCCTGGTTGTCGATACCGGTCTCGGCCCGCGCAACGGTCAAATCATTATGCGCGAAGTGCAGAAGCTGGCAAAATCCCAAAAACTATTTCTGACCACAACGCACTTTCATCCCGAACACGCCGGCGGAGAAGCCGGCTTTCCGGCGAACACCGTCTTGCTTCGGCCGTCTGTACAACAAGACGAGATGAACCAAAACGGCATGCAGATGGTGGAGACGTTCAGTAACATGAACGCGCAAAACAAAGAGTTGCTGGCCGGTGTAGGGTTCCGCCAGCCAGACGTGGTGTTCGATGGCGACATGAAAGTGGACCTGGGTGGTGGGGTGACCGCACGCCTGCTATGGACCGGCGGCGGCCATACACTGGGGGACGAATTCATTTTCGTGGAACCTGATCGCACGCTGATGTCCGGCGATTTAGTGGAAAAGGATCTGGTCCCCGCCATTTTTGGTGAAGCGTCCAGCGCGCAACGCTGGTTAACAAGCTTAGATAAAATCGCTCCACTGAACCCGCGTTTGGTGGTGCCAGATCATGGACCGCTCGGTGACGGCAGTTTGGTGGCCAAGCAAAAAACATTTATGACCGAGACCCAAACGCGGGCGCTGGCGCTGAAACGCGAAGGCAAATCCGCCGACGAGGCTGCCGCGATCATGACCGCGGAGATGAAGACGAAATACCCCAGCTACACCAATCCGAATGGAATTGCGAACTATGTGAAGCGAGTGTATTCGGAAGACTGAAAGCCAGTATCATGTGATAGGACACCCGCGCGGCGTCGATCATCATCAATTTTCGGGAGCAAACAGAATGCGGCTTTGCCGTTTTGGGCATAATCAGTTGGGTGTAGTGGAAGGTTTGGAAGTTCAAGATGTCACGGCGGCGCTGGATGTGTTGCCTGCGGTGCGCTATCCGTTGCCCAAGCACGATATTTTCATCGAGCACCTGGATTCGGTGATCGGGCGCATTCATGAAATTAAAACCTCTGCCCCCAGGTTAGTGCTGGCGGGCCTGAAGCTGTTGAGCCCGGTGGCCAATCCCAGCAAGATCATCGCGGCTCCGGTGAATTATCAAAAGCATCTGGAAGAAGTGAAGGGCGACGCCGCGCTCAACCAGGGCAACGTGGCGCACACCATCACCATTCAAAAAGCGGGATTGTTTTTGAAGGCCAATAGCTCTCTTGTGGGGCCGGGGGAGGGCATCGCGCTGCGTTTTCTTGATCGCCGCAATGACCATGAAGTGGAATTGGCGGTGGTGATCGGCAAACAGGCGCGCCAGGTGTCCAAAGCAAATGCGCTCGATTATGTCGCGGGCTATTCCATCGGCTTGGACATCACGATTCGCGGCACCGAAGATCGCAGCTTTCGTAAATCGCCGGATACCTATACGGTGCTGGGGCCGTGGCTGGTGACTCCCGATGAAGTGGGCAATCCGGACGCGTTGGACTTGAGCATTGCCGTGAACGGCGAGACGCGGCAAAGCTCCAACACAAAGTACATGATTTTGAAAGCGGCGGAGCTGATTGAGCTGGCGTCGTCCTTTTATACGTTGTATCCCGGCGACATCATCAGCACCGGAACGCCGGAGGGTGTGAGCCCGATTGTGCCGGGCGATACGGTGGTGGCGACGGTGGAAAAAGTGGGTACGATGGAAGTGAAAGTTCGGGCGTTTTAAGCGCCTGCCGGGGGACCGCATGTCCGTATCAGCCTTGGACGTTAAACCTGCCCGTACGCCGGAGCGCGAAGAGTTTTACCAACGCCTGTTGGTGAAAAATGCATCACCGTTGTGGGAAGTGCTAAGCGAAGTAGTGCCGCCGCAACCGCGGCCACATTGCGTGCCGTTCCTATGGGCCTACGATGTGATGCGCCCGATGCTGATGGAAGCCGGCGGCATTATCACTGCCGATGAAGCGGAGCGGCGCGTGCTGATGCTGGAGAATCCGGGCACGATAGGCACCGCGCATATCACCGGCAGTTTGTACGCGGGCTTGCAGTTGGTTTTGCCGGGCGAAGTCGCTCGGACGCATCGGCATGCGCCATCGGCGTTGCGTTTTGTGATGGAATCAAGCGGCGGTTACACTGCGGTGAACGGCGAGCGCACGGTGATGCAACCGGGCGACTTCATCGTCACCCCATCGATGACCTGGCACGATCATGGCAATTCGGGAATTGGCCCGGTGATCTGGATGGACGTGCTGGATCTGCACTTGATCAATTTCATGGACGCGGGTTTCGCGGAACATCATACGCAGGAAATCCAGCCGTTGACGCATCCCGATGGCGATGCTTATGCACGCTATGGGGCGAATCTGTTTCCGGTGGATTATCAGCCGGAGCGGCCCTCGACGCCAGTGTTTTCGTATCCGTATTCGCGGAGCCGGGAAGTTTTGGAGGCGATGCACAAAAACAGCGGCGTGCATGTGTGCCATGGAGTGAAGATGCGGTTTGTGAATCCGGCAACCGGCGGGCCGCCCATGCCGTCGATTCAAACTTTCATTCAATTGCTGCCCAAGGGTTTCAGGGGCGCCGAGCATCGCTTTACGGATTCGACGATTTACTGCGCGGTGGAGGGCAGCGGGCGGACACACATCGGCCATACGACGCTTGAGTGGAAGCAACACGATATTTTCATGGCGCCATCGTGGATGACGGTTTCGCATGAAGCTGACAATGATGCTGTTTTGTTCAGCGCCTCGGATCGTCCGCTGCAACAGTATTTGGGTGTTTGGCGCGAAGAAGCGCCGGTGCGCAAGGGTTAGTTTTTGGGCGCGGCTGGGCCATGCCGGTATCGCTTGTAACGGTTCGCTATCGCTCACTATTTTCTACCCGCCCGGTTACGGTCGCGGCTCGGAAGCATTTTTAAAGGGGCCCCTCGATCCCAAAGAGTACGCCGTCAGGCCGGCGGCTATCGTCACCCGCATAGCACGGACCGGATATCGTTCCGATGTGACGCCCATCACTCGCAAACCCCCGACGAGTTTTACTAGTATTCCCGCCGTTGGTCGGTCCAAGCCCTCTGACAGGTGAGCGCTTCGAACTCCTTGCTCACAATGTAATGGGATGGGGAGGAGTTGAGGCTCCGCCATGATTCCATGTGTCTGATTCGGTTTGAGATTGAGGTGCGGCTGGTTTGGGGATTGGTGGTTATTACGGCTCCCTACCGGTCGCCGCTGCGTGCTGAGGGGTTTGCTTTTCCGTCCTCCGGTCTGGCGACCTGAGCTAGCGATTGCTTTCCGTCCTCCGGTCTGGCGACCGGAGCTACTGGCGACCGGAGCTACTGGCAATGAAAAAGGCTCCCCTTAACGAGGAGCCTTTGGTTTTGGCCTGATCGCCGGGTTTTGTGTTGGTTGTGGCTAAAAAATGATCTTGCCGGCCAATTGAATGATGCGCGGGTCCATGGCGTTGGTGATGCGGCCGAAGGTTGGGGTCCCGAAGTTGGTGCCGACGAAGCCGCCGAAGCCGGAGAGATTCACACCGGAACAGAGAGCGCCGGTGGGGCAGCCGGGACGGAAGTGGTTGGGGAGGTTGAAGACATCGCCGCGGACGTCGAACTTCACTTTTTCGGTGATGGGGAAAGTGCGTGACAAGGACATGCTGATGTCGGAGAAGCCAGGGCTGCGGATAGCGCCCGGGCTCATGTTACCGAGGGTGCCAAGCGCCGGTAGAGCGAAGGCAGAGCCGGCCACCGAATTCAGCAAGCCGACACAAGGAGCCACGTTGACCGGGCAGGCAGGGGTGGAAGAATAGACAGCGTTACCATCGACCAGGTTCGGACGCTGGCCCGCGACGTTGGTCAACTGGGTGTCGACGGAGTCAATTACGGTGAGGGCGGCTCCTGATTGAGCGCGAACGATCCAGCTCATCAGCCAACCGGTACCGACCATGCGCAGAGTTTTGTTGCTGAATTTTGGTGTGGCGAGGACAGCGGTGAGGTTAAAGATGTGACGTTTATCGAAGTTGCAATCGCCGCGGTCGTAGTTGAAGTTCAGAGGATTGAGGACCGTCTGACGGATATTTTGGGTGGTGCCACCGGCGCCCCAACGATCGTTGCTGATGCAATGCGACCAGGTGTAGTTCGCGTTGACGGTGACTCCCTTGATGAGAGGCCGAGCGGCGGAAAGAATCAAGCCGTCGTAGCTCTGATTGCCGCCCGCGTTGTAGAGATCGGTATAGCCGAAGTATTGGCCACCGGTGGTGGGCTTGGCCAGGAACAGGGGCCGCCGTGCATTGTAATTGCTGGTGCTGGAGCAATTGCCGGGTGCGGTTAGGCCGTATTGGCCAGTCGAGCAAGTTCCCGGAATAAAGATGGAAGAATTCAGCGCCTCAGTCAACAGTAGATGGGAGGTTTGGCTGCCCACGTAGCTGCCCGAAAGAACCCAGGATTGAACCTGCTTTTGAATGGTGAGGTTCCACAAATTGGAAGTGGTGGTTTTCAGATTCTTGGGCGTGGCGATGTAGGGCCCGAAGGGAACAAACAGCGCATTCTTGGGATCGAAACTGATGGGGAAGGGATTGCCGCCGGGGAAGCCCTGGTAAGGATTCACCAGTCCGTCAATGGTGCGGGACGGAGTGGGGATGACTTCATTGCCGAAGGGCGGCGCGATGGCGGTGTTCAAATATTGTTGGCCGTCGGAGAAGTCGTACGCAATGCCGAACGAGGCGCGGATGACGGTACGGCCGTTGCCCTTGGGATCAAACGCTAAGCCCACGCGCGGCGAAAAGTCGTTGTATTTTTTATTGATGCCGGATTGGCCGGGGAAGCCGGCGTCGCCCGGATAAGTGAGGCCAGGAGGCGCGGTGGAGTAGATGCTGCTGATGGTGCCCGCGTTGAAACGGTTGACGTCGAAGTTGTAAATCGCGTTGTTGGTGACCGAGGAGGGAAAGTAGGGCTCCCAGCGCACCCCATAGTTGGCCGTGAGGCGGGAAGAGATTTTCCAGGTGTCCTGGGCGTACAGACCGAGGTACCACTGTTTCATGAACAGGTTGTTGGGCGCGGCCTGGTCCAGGTTGCCGAGCCTGCCGGTAAGGAAATCCGCCAGCGCATAGCCGGTGTAGGTGTTGCTGAAATTATAGGTACCGGGGGAGCGCACGTTGGCCAAGGATTCGGAAGGCCATTTGGCGCCGACCACACCGAAGGCGATTTGATGCGCGCCGTGCACGATGTTGAAATCGTCGTTCAATTGATAAGTGGTGGTGTGGAACGAGGAGTTGCTCTCGGTGCCGTTGCCGATGGCGAAGCCACCCGTGATGGAAAGCAGGAAATAGTTTGGAGTGTAGCTGAACGCGTTGATGCCCACGTCCTGAGGACCGAAGTCGGGCACGCTGGAACGGGCGATGGCAGTGCGGTTGAAGGCCAGGCGGAAAGCGTTCACCATGCTGCCGTTCAGTACATACGTATCACCCAAGGTGGCGGATTGCGCCAGATTGTCACGGCCACCGGAAGCGGTAACCAGGATATTGTCGGGTGCCAGCGTATAGGGAATGACGCGGGTGAGCGCGGTGGCGACGTAGCGGCCGAACAGGGTTTGCTTGGAGGACAGCTGATAGTCGGCACGGGTAACCAATTGATATTCGTTGTCGTTTTGCGGAATGCCGTAGTTGAAAGTACCGCAGGAATCCTGCGGCTTGGGCAACTTAGCGGCGATCTTCAACGCAGCGGAGCTCAAGAAACTGGATGGAATAATTTTGCTGGGGATGGCGGCGTTGGTGGCTGGATTACGAATCGCCGCGATGGAACTGCACTGGCTGAAATCGCCAGTCAACATGGCCGCAGTGGGAACGGTTGCGGGCGCGGCCGCCGGGGCCGAACGGGTCTTGGTGCCCTGATAGCCGACGAAGAAGAAGAGCTTGTCCTTCTTAATCGGCCCGCCGACGGTGCCACCGTATTGGTTGCGCTTCAACTGATCGCGGTTGGCCTGGAAGAAGTTGCGGGCATTGAACTGGGCGTTGCGCACGAAGTAGAAAGCGTCACCGTGGAAGTTATTGGTTCCGCCCTTGGTAACGGCGTTGACCGCGGCGCCGGAGTGCACGCCGTTTTGCGCGGTGAGCGAACTGGTTTCGACCTTGAATTCCTGCAGCGCGTCGGGGAAGGGCAGCGGGAGGTTCAGGTTGTCATAAGGATTGTTGTGATAAGTTCCATCGAGAAAATAAGACGTTCCGAAATAGAGACCGCCCGCGACGGCGATGGCTTGGCCACCGTTGGAGCCACCGAAGGAGCGGCTGACGGGAGGAGCGACGAAGACCGCGCCGGCCGAGAGCTGAACCAGATCCGTGGAGTTGCGGCCATTCAAGGGGAGTTCAATAATGCGCTGGTTTTCGATGACGGAGCCGATGCCGGTGGCCTGGGTTTCCACCTGAGTGGCGTTGGCTTCAACTTGCACCTGATCGGTGACCGCGCCGATTTTCATGGCGATGTCGATGGTTGGATTGACGTTCACCTGCAGCACGATGCCGGTTTGCACATATTTGGTGAACCCGTCCTTGGCGACTTCCAGACGATAGGGACCGGTGGGCAAGTTGGGCAGAACGTAGACGCCGTCGGCTCCGCTATTCACGGTACGGACCAAGCCGGTTTCGGTTTGCGTGACTTTGATTTCAGCGCCGGGGACTGCGCCACCGGAGGCGTCCTGGACGGTTCCCTGAATCTGTGATGTGGCTTGGGCCCAAGCGTTCAAGCTGAACGCGATGGTGAAGATGAACAGCAGCGCTGCCCGTAGGTACTTTTGCATAAATCCCCCTTGTGCCGACTGGGCACGTGAAACTCAGTTTGCCATTGTGAAGTTAGCTGAAACGAAGTCAGCATACCGCACAAAGCCCCTTATGGAGGAAGTTTAGGGCTTTGGTGGGAAGGGTGTCAAGGGAGGGTTGCCGGAATGTCCTTGAAGGGTGGGGCGATGAAAGGCCCGCCCTGGCGCTTGGCCGGAGCGGGCTGGGGATCGTTAGTGGCGGTGTTAGTGGCGATCTTCTTGGCGGCGATTGTCGCGGCCGCCTCTTGCGGGGACTTCGCGGCGGTCGTGGGATTCGCGGCGGTCGCCCGCTTGCGGGTAGCGCGGCGCTTCATAAGGATGAACGTAGGCTCCACGGTTGTCGAGCGTACGGCCCCACGGGCGATCGTTGATAAACACGCGATGATCTTCCCAACCGAAACGGTCGTGGCCCCAACCCCAGGGAGCGAAGGCGGCGCCGAGCAGGATGCCAGGACCCCAGTTGATGCCGAAGCCGATGCGCACTCCAGGGCGGCCCACGAAGATGACGGCGGGATCGTACAAAGGCGCGTAGAGCATTTCCCCGTTGGCAGGCACAATTTCAATAAAAGGACCGTTGCGGACGATGACTTCACGAGTGGTGCGGAGGTAGCCAGCGTCGTAGGCGCGGTGGCGCATTTGCTGGACGGCGTCCATCACGGCGGCCTGATTATTCAGGAAAGCGTAGCCGAGGGCGCGGGTCCAATCGATGTCGCGGGCCATGGTGTCCAGCACTTGAGGGAACGGCAGCAGGGCTTGCACGCTGGGATCGAAGGGCAAACGGTCTTCGGCGATGGCCCGGGCGAGGTCGCCGCCGCGCAGATACGTGTGGCGATGGGCCCAGGCTTCGGCATCCAGAATCTGTTCCGGGTAGGTGGCGGCTACCAGGACGTTCGAAAGAAGGGCGTCGGGGTACAGAGCGACGCGGTCGACCAAATGAGTGAGATCGGCGTAGGCAGGATAGCCTTGTTGTGGATAGGGCACGGGTGGATAGGCCTGCTGGGGATATTGATTCTGCGGATACTGGCCCTGTGCCGGGTATTGCTGTTGCTGCTGTGGATACGGTTGTTGCGGCTGGGCAGACAGACTACCAATACCGATTACGCTGGCGATTGCCACGGCGGCGAATGTTTGCAAGTTTTTCATAAAGCCCTCTATTTTTATAAAGCCTTCGATATTTTCATAAAGCCTTCGATAGAGGAAGATGCCAACCGGAGGGCAATAGTTTCCCTACGACCGATGAAAGTGGGTTAATGCCTGTCGGAGTTTCCGGTGTCAGAGTTTTATGACCGCACGGCCGCGGACTTTGCCGGCGAGGATTTCGTCGGCGAGGGCGAAGACGGCTTCGAGCGGATGTTCGGTGGTCATTGAATCCAGAATAGGGAGAGGGAGATCGGCGGCAAGGCGGCGCCAGATTTCCAGGCGTTCGGGTTTGGGGACGTAGACGGAGTTGATGCCCACCAGTTTCACGCCGCGCAGGATGAAGGGGACGATGTGGGTGGTGAAGGGGCCCCCGCCAGCGATGCCGCACGCCGCGATGGTTCCGTTGGTGGCGACAGACTTGAGCGCGCCCGCGAGGGTTTCGCCAGCGACGGTGTCGACGACTCCAGCCCAACGTTCGGTGGAGATGGGGCCTTTGGTGGGCGCGGTGATGGTGGCGCGCTCGATGATTTCGCTGGCCCCGAGGGATTTGAGGTAGTCGGCAAGTTCAGGGCGCCCGGTGGAGGCGGCAACCTTGTAGCCCAGGTGCGAGAGGATGGCGACGGCGACGCTGCCGACGCCTCCGGCGGCGCCGGTGACCAGAACCGGGTGTTCGCTCTTTTGCACAGCTTGTTGTTCCAGCGCCATCACGCACTGCATGGCAGTGAAGCCGGCGGTGCCGATGGCCATGGCGCGTTTCATGGAAAGATTTTTGGGCAGGGGAACCAGGAACTTGGCGTCCAGGCGGGCGAGTTCGGCGTAGCCTCCCCACTGGGTTTCGCCCAGGCCCCAGCCGGTGACGACGATTTCATCGCCGGGCTTGAATTCGGGCGACGCGGATTCTTCGACCACGCCAGAGAGATCGATGCCCGGGACCATGGGGAATTTGCGGATGAAGCCGGGCCAGCCTTTGAGCACCGCGCCGTCTTTATAGTTGAGGCAGGAGTACTTGACGCGGATGAGTACCTCCCCTTGTGGCAGGGCGGAAGGATCGAGTTGCTGAACCGAGACCTGGATTTTGTCGTCGACCTGCTGGGCGAGTACGGCTTTGAAAGTAGGCATGGAAATATCTCAAGGATAATTCAGTTCCGGACGATAGAGCGAGTGAACGTTGTTTGATCCCCGTAAAAATGTCATGACCTGCCCTCAATGCGGTGCGCCGCCTTCCTGCAAAAATTCGTCCATTGAAACACAGCACGAGACTGAAAACGATTTCCTGCGCTGCGACCATTGTGAAGCGCTCTATTTCCCGCAGCCGAATGCCGAGGGCATCCGCGTGTTGGGTGTGCCTTCCGATTTTTCGTGTCCGCAATGCAGAACGCAGCAACTGGTGCATGCGTCGGTGGGAGGCGAGCGCGTGTTCTATTGCGAAGTATGCCACGGCTTGCTGATCCGGATACGCGTGTTCCCGGATGTCGTTTCTCAAGTGGCTGAGCAGATGCGCTTGCATCATTTGACGTCTGAATATCCGGGCAAGCAGCCGGATTGGGACCAGCTGAAGCGCTTAGTGAAATGCCCGCTGTGCGACGCGCCGATGGATGCGCATCCGTATGCGGGGCCGGGCGCGGTGATCATCGATTCGTGCTCAGACTGTTGCGTGAATTGGCTGGACCGTGGAGAGTTGCAGCGGATTGTGCGGGAGCCGGATCATCATTTCTCGGTTTCCCTGGTGGATGTGTAAGCTGGTGGTTGCGTAAGCTAGTGGATTGTAAGCAGGTGGATGTGCAAGGGAACAAGATTCGCGGCAGCGCATTTCCTGATTAAGCGTACGACAACCTGAGTTAGCGCTGGTTCTGTGTGATAACATTCCCGCATATGGCTATTTCTCGGAGGGGGATGCTGGCCAAAGCCGGCCGGGGTTTGGCGATTTCCGCTTTTTTTGCCGATTCGGTTTTACCCAATCTTTGGGCCGTTGATTCAAAGGTAAGATTCAGGGCCAAGAGTTTAGACGGCGAATCTTTCAGCAGCGAATCCACCAATGGCAAAGTCGTGTTGGTGGAGTTTTGGGCCACCTGGTGCCCCTATTGCAAGCGCGATGCGCCCGCGGTAGATTCACTCGCCGAAGAGTTCAAAGACCAGGGCTTATTGGTTTTGGCCGTGGACGTGGCGGAATCCAAACAAACGGTGACCCGCTTTCTAGCGAAAGCGCCGCGAGAAGCCAAAGTGGTGCTGATGACCGACACCAATCTGGCGGCGTGGTTCGCTCCTAAAAGTTTTCCGCACTATGCGGTGATCGATCGTCAGGGGCACGCGGCGGCGGAGCAAAAAGGCGCGGGCGGCGAACGGTCCTTACGCCGATTATTAAGCAAGGCCGGATTGACCGCCGAAGATGCAGACGGCCCGGATGAGTTATCAGCGTCGCCGCGCCGGGATTGAAATCTACCGTGCTGTTACTTGCAACTTTGACTTGTTCAGTCTTTTGACCATGCCGCGCCACCCGCTAGACTGGTGTTTGTGCGGATTCTGATTTCAGCGGGTGAAGCCTCAGGCGACCTGTATGCGTCGCGGGTGATTGCCGTGCTGAAATCGCGGCACCCCAAAATCAGCTTCTTCGGTTGTGCGGGCCCGCGCATGCAGGCGGAGGGCGTGCGGACCATCGTCGATGCACGGTCACTTTCCGTGGTGGGGATCGTGGAGGTCCTGGCGCATATCCCGCGCATTTACAGGGAATTTCGCAAGCTGGTGCGGGCGGCAAAAAGTGAAAAGCCGGATCTGGCCATCCTCACAGACTCGCCCGACTTCCACTTGCGGTTGGCGAAAAAACTGCATGCATTGGGGATTCCGGTGGTGTACCTGATCGCCCCGCAGGCTTGGGCGTGGAGGCAAGGCCGGGTGCGCGGCATGCGCCAAAACATTCAGCAGCTTTTGTGTATTTTCCCTTTCGAAGAAGCGTTTTTCCGCCAACACGGCGTGCCTGCGCAATTCATAGGGCATCCTTTGGCCAGGATCGTCAAACCCAGCATGGGCCGCGCGGAATTCTGCCGAAAGTTTGGTTTTCAGGAATCTGACCGGATCGTCGTTTTGCTGCCAGGCAGCCGCCATGGCGAGGTGGCCAGGCATATGCCGTTTTTGATCGACGCGGCGCGGCGGATTCAGAAAGCTGCCCAAGTCCGGCTGATTTGCGCCTTGCCGGGCGGTTTTGGCCTGAAAAATGCAAATTTTCCGGAACCTCTTTCCACGGCATCCATCCAAGCATTAGGTACCCCGGAAGCAGGCATCCAAGTCATAGAGGGAAGCACCTGGGATTGCTTGGCCCAGGCAGAAGTGGCCTTGGCGGCCAGCGGTACCGTTACTATTGAGGCAGCCCTACTGGGAGCGCCGATGGTGACTTTTTACCGCGTAAACGCGTTAAGTTGGATATTGGGGCGCTGGCTGGTGACGGCGCCATTCCTGTCGATGGTGAATTTGGTGGCCGGGCGTCAGGTGGCGGCGGAATTGATTCAAGGCGATATGACGGGCGAGCGCATGGCGGATGAAACGCTTCGCCTGCTGAAAGATCCCGCCGCGCGGGCGAAAATGAAAGCGGACTTGCAGGAAGTACAGGCCAAGTTGGCCAGCGATCGTGACCCGATGGAGACGGCGGCGGAGTGGATCGAAAAGGTAGCGCAAAAGAACCTGGATTTGGTCAAGATATGAAAATGTTTTCGCATGGGGCGTTGGTGATGATTGGGTTGTTGGCTCATGTGTTGGCTCCGGTTCTGCTGTTAGCGCAGAGCGGAACACAGTCCGGTGCCCAGGAGCGCAGTGCCAGCGCCGCTGCCCGCGCACGCGTCGACGTGCAGACGCTCACCCTGCAAGCGCAGATCGATCCGCAAGCGCAAACCATCACCGCAACCGCGCAAATTACGTTCATTCCAACGGAAAATACCTCCAGCGCAACTTTTGAGTTGAACAACGCGCTAAACCTGAACGGCGTAACCGATGGCGAAGGCCGCCAGGTGATGGCGTCGCGCTATCAAGAGGATCAAAGCGTGCGGCTGACCTTTCCGCGTCCGTTGGTGAAGGGGCAGTCCTCCACGTTGACGTTCGCTTATGGCGGCAAATTGACTGGCCAGGAAGAATCGCCCGTATTCGGCATTAAATTCGCGGCGATTCAGGCCGGTTATGCGTATCTGATGTACCCGGCGCGCTGGTTTCCGGTGAGCGATTACTCGGTGGACCGCTTCGCGTCGGACTTCAAGATCACGGTGCCGGATAGCTACCGGGTGATTGCCAGCGGCAACAGCAGCGTGGAAAAATCGGCGGCCGGTATGCGAACGGAGCGGTTCCAGTTCACCAACGCGTCCTTCCCCGGCAGCATTGCCATCGTCAAGGGCGAACCCAAAACGGTGAACTCCGAAGGCGGGGTGTCTACGCAATTTTATGTTCGTGAATCCAGCGCCGTGGTGCAGGCTTACGGCGACGAAATCGCCAAGGCGATGGTGTTTTTCGGCGGAATCTACGGCTTGCCGGTGAAAAAAAATCTCACCGTGATCGAAACCGAAAGCGGCACGCCGAACGGATACGCGGCACCGGGCATCATTTTCTTTTCGCCCCGCGGTTTGACGCTTCCCGTGAGCCAAAAACTGGTGGCCAACGAAGTGGCGCGGCAATGGTGGGAAGCCTTGGTTTCGCCCACTACCCGCAATCACATGTGGATTCAAAATGGCATGGCGCGCTATTCGGAAATCATGTATCTGGAAAGCCTGAACGGGGCCAGCGCGCTGGAAGGCGAAGTGCACGATACTTATGTGGAAGCGCTGACGGTGGAACAGCCGCCGCTGATTCAAGCGGGCCGCCTGGAAGATTATTCGCCGGAATATTGGGCGGCCACAGCCGGAAAAGGCGCGGCGGTGGCCCATATGCTGCGCGGCATCATGGGAGACGAAAACTTCCAAAAGATGTTGAAGGCGGTGCCCGATCGCTTTGCATGGAAATCCATCAATACCGAGGATTTTCGTAAGGTCGCCGAGGAGTTCGCCGGGCAAAGTCTGCAGGGCTTCTTTCTGCAATGGATAGAATCCAGCGGCGCGCCGGAACTGAAAATGGAGTACACCGTGTTCCGCACGCAAAAGGGTTTCCGCGTGATGGGCAAGGTTTCGCAGGATCTGGATACGTTTCGCATGCCCGTGAAATTGCACGTGGAAACCGAAGGCAATCCGGAAGAAAAAACCATTGACGTGGTGGGCACGTCGTCTGAATTCGCCATGGAGACCTTCGGCAAACCGAAGATGGTGACGCTGGACCCCAAGGGATCCGTTCTGCGTTTCGATAATCCGATGCGCGTGGCGGTGGCCATCAAGCGCGGTGAGCAGTTCGCCGAAGTGAGCGAATTCTCCGAAGCCCTGAAAGAATACCAGAAAGCGGTAGACGTGCGCCGCAACAGTTCGCTGGCGCACTATCGCATCGCAGAGTTGTTTTTTCTGCAGAACAATTATCAATCCGCCGCCAACGAATTCCGCGAATCTCTGAACGGTGACCTGGATCCCAAATGGACTGAAGTGTGGGCCCATATCAACCTGGGAAAAATTTTCGATATCACCGATCAACGCGACCGCGCGGTGAACGAATATCGCCAGGCGCTGCGCACCAAAGACAACACGCAGGGTGCACTCGAGGAAGCCGGCAAGTACGTCAACGAAAAATACAAGCGCCCGCCCAGCAATAACTAAGCCACGGACTTGAAGGCCAGCACCGCATTCATCCCGCCGAACGCGAACGAGTTGGATAAGGCGAACTCCACTTGCTGCTGTCGCGCCTGATTGGCGATCACATCCAAGTTGCATTGCGGATCGGTTTCGCCGAAATTCGCAGTAGGCGGCAGCACGCCATGATGCAGCGCCAATACGGTAGCCGCCGCCTCTAACGCCGCCGCCGCGCCCAGCGCGTGCCCGTGCATGGATTTGGTCGAACTCACGGGAATCCGCGGCGCACAATCACCAAAAACAAGCTGAATGGCTTTTGTTTCGGTGGCATCATTAGCCTCCGTGCCCGTCCCGTGCGCGTTGATGTAACCGATTTGATCGGCGTGCACGCCGGCGTCTCGCAACGCTGCTTGCATCGCTCGCGCGGCCCCTTCCGGCGATGGCTGAGTGAGATGATGCGCATCGGAGGACATGCCGAAGCCGACCAGTTCACAATAGATTTGTGCGCCCCGCGCGCGGGCGGCGTCCCAGGTCTCCAGCACCAGCATCGCGGAGCCTTCGCCCAGAATCATGCCGCTGCGATTTTTCGAAAACGGCCGGCAGGTGTCGGGGGAAACCACGCGCAGGGCCTCCCATGCTTTCAAAATTCCGTAACTGAACGGCGCTTCGCTCCCTCCGGCCAAAGCGAGTTCCGCTTGCCCGCCGCGGACCATCGTGAAGGCCATTCCAATCGCATGCGCTGCGGACGAGCATGCCGTGGAAAGCGTGAAGCTGGGCCCGGTGATTCCCAAATCCATCGATATGTGGCTGGCGCCGGCGTTGGCCATGGTGCGCGGAATCGTAAAAGGATGAATGCGGCTCTTGCCCAGTTTGTACAAATCCCAGAACTGATGATCCTGGCTGGATTGCCCGCCGATGCAGGAACCTGTGGCGATCACCGTACGCTCACGAAGGTCCGCGGTCCACTCAATCCCGGAGTCGGATGCGGCCTCGCGTGCCGCCACCACCGAGAATTGCGCGAAGCGGTCCATGGTGTCGGCGTGTTTTGCAGCGAAATAGTTTTCGGGCTGAAACCCGCGCACTTCGGCCGATTGTGAAAAACGTAAGTCTTGATGATCGGGATGGGTGAGGGGCCCAATGCCGCTACGGCCGTTCGATAGCGCGTCCCAAAACTCATTGCGGTTTAGACCCAATGCCGAGACGGTGCCGATTCCGGTGACGGCCACGCGTCTCATTTGTTTTGCATCAGCGCTCTATTTTTCATGAGAGAGACGACGCCATCCACCATTTCGCGCACCGTGCGAATGGATTTCGCCGCGTCGTCGGGGATGGAAATATTGAACTTTTCTTCCACGGCAAAGATCAGGTTGATGGCGTCCAGCGAATCCATTTTCAACTCTTCAAAGGTGCTGTTCAGCGTCACCTGTTCGCGGGGCAGGCGCTGCGAAGTGGCGAGCAGGTCCAACACCGTGCTAGCGACATCGTTGTGCGCGTTTTCTACGGCGGAACTCATTTCTTTCAGGATAACTTCTTCGGGATGACTTCCGCGCATCCAACTTGTATGACAATAGAGCGATATGCGATTCCATCATTTGGTTGTGAAGATGGCCGGACTAACCTGCATGGCCGCCAGCGCTTTCGCGGCCTCCGCCATTACTGAAATTACCCTGCCGGGTACGCGCGTGTTTCCGGAAAGCATCACCTCCACTTCAGACGGCACGTTGATTGTGGGAAGCCTGGGCCACGGCAACGTCAGCCGCATCGCGCGTGGTTCAACCAATGCAGTGGAGTGGATCAAACCTGGCACCGGCGGATTGAATCAGGTGCTGGGCGTTTACGCCGACGAAAAAAACAAATTGCTGTGGGTCTGTTCCAACAATCTGGATAAGAATAGCGGCGAAGGCGCGGCGGTGAAATCGTTTGACCTCAAAAGCGGCGTGCCGAAGGGCAGCTATCCTTTGAAATCGATCGCGGCGGGCACGGACGCTTTATGCAATGACATTGCGGTGGCGGACGATGGCACTGCGTATATGGCCGACACTCGTCAGGCCATCGTCTGGATGTTAAAGCGTAACGCGAAAGATCTGGAAATGGCTGCGAAAGATCCGTTGTTGGCGGGCGCGGACGGATTGGCGTTCGGAGAAAAATCGATCCTGATCGTGAACAGTGTGAGCGCCGGAAAACTGCTACGCCTGGAACTGGGCGCCGACGGCAAAGCGACCAAGGTGGTGGATCTGAAGCTTTCGCGTCCGCTGGAACGCCCCGATGGTATGCGCGCCATTGGCAAGAATCGCATGCTGCTGGCCGAAAATTCAGGCAAGATGTCCATTGTCACTTTCAGCGGCGATAACGCGGAAATCAGGAACATCAAAGAAGGATTGGAAGCGACGCCCGGCGTGACGGCCACCCGTGGCATGGCGTGGATTGTCGAAGGCAAGCTGAACTATCGCAACGATCCGAAGATGAAGGATAAGGATCCGGGTATGTTCAGGATGTTTGCTGTGCCGCTGCCGAAAAATTAGGCTGCTACGGAATAGCGCGCCGCGCTTGGCGGCGCGCCACATAGCTTAGCCAATGTCTAAGGTGCTTGGGCGGATTTTAGTGCCGAACCGAGTCGAGATATAACGCGCTGAAAAACCAACAGCAAGCCTGTTATGGTGGGGTGATGCGAAATGGCACAACGCGGCCTCTTGGGATAGTGGCGTTGGTTGGTTTTGGGCAACTGTTGTTCACGCAGTTCGGACTAGGGCAAACGACTGCGCGACAGCCTGCTGCTATCGCTCAGGCGATGGAGGGTTTGGTGCGCGCGCACCGGGCTTGGGGGCCCGCGGCGAGTCTTCCGCCGGGAGCTACTCTTATTGCAAAGGAATCTTTGCATGACGGAAAGGTAATCAAATTTCGCCTGTACGCCAATGGAGTGCCTACACCCGGAGTGTATTCGTTGGTTAACTGGCCGGTGACCCAACGCGATCCAGCAGTAGTGATGACTGGCGTTACTCTCGATAAAGATGGCTTGGCGGTTTGTGCTGGAACTCCAGGAACCTGCGTTGGAAACGGTCCGAATGACCCAATTGACGTTGTGCTCAATCCGGTTCCGGGAGAACCCGCTCGCTTGGGCCTGATTTCGCCTGACCAATCCGCAAGAGCTTTAGTCACCTTTGTGCCCGTTCCTTTGCAAGGAACCGACACAGGATGCAAAGTTCAAATTGTTTTGTTGACGCCCGCATCGGAACTTCTCTTGGTGGAAGGGTCCGGATTCGCGCCAGGAAGCGATATTAATATGACTTCGGAATCGGAAGGCGAACGCCATGGTGGTGGCAAGGCTAAGGCGGATAGCAACGGACAATACAGCGCGGCGATCAGTCCTTATGTGCAAGGGAAGGCCAGCGGCACGGTGCAGGTGACGCTGAAATCCGCTGAGTGCAGTCCATCCGTGAGAGCACCATGGGGAAGACGGAATTAGTTCAGCGAGCCGGTCGCACAGTAATTACCCGCGCGTTCTCTACCATCCGGCGATTCGCAAACACAAATTTCCCGCCGCTATCGGCTAACGTGTACATGCTCTCCCTGCCGACCAATTTCTCAAAACGCACGACCTGCTCCTTATCGGCGCAGAGATAAAACAACTCCGGCGAAAGCCAGCGTTCGCGAAACTCAGCGTCGTTGATGAACACATCCTTCGGCGCATCGGGCGCGTTGGCGCCATACTCCAAATTGTTCACGCGCCCGTTCAACAGCAGTAAACGCTCGCTGTGATACGCCGACGCATAAAAGACGATGGAGGAATACGTGTAATATTGATCGTCCAAAATCAGCTTGCCATGCGGAGCCTTGTTGAGAGCCTCCGCCAACGGCCGCGACGCCAGGTAGGGATCGAAGGTCACCAACGCAAGCCGCGCCGCGTGGAAGAAGAGAATCATCATGGCCACCGCGCCCACGTGGCTTCCCCGCCAGGACGAACGCGAGCCGATCAAGAACGCGACCCCTGCGATCAACAGCGGCAACTTAAGGTAAGCGAATGCATTAATGGTCAAATCGCCCATGTGGCCCAGCGACAGAGTGTAGTCTTCCGGATGCTGCACCAACGCGCGTGAAATGTCGCCAGGCGTGGGGAGATTCCATACTCGCGCCAATAAATAGATGATGGCGACTAATGCAACGGAGGTCACCAGCGACAGCACAATCTGCCCATATTTGCGCCATTGCGCGGCACGTTCATCCACAACCGCCGATCCCAGCAGCAGCGCCAGTGCCGGATACGCCGGCATCGAATAGTATTCTTGCGTGGAGGAAAACGTAAAGAACACCAACAAAAAGCCAGCCCAACACAAACATAGCAGGCGCATGCGCGAGGCGCGGTCGTCTCCTTTGAATTTCAGCTTGGCGACTGCAGGAAAATAGACGCTCCACGGAAATAGCCACAGCAAATGAAACAGCCAGAAGTACGCGCGCGGCACCGTATTGTAGTCGCGCGGGAAGCGCAGGTTCAAAAAGCGCAGTACATGCTCGTTCAAAAAATAGAACCAGAAGAAGCCGCGATAATGGCCCGGCCCACTGGACATTGTAAAATCGAAATACGGCGGATTGCGCAACGTCGCCATCACATGCCAGGGAGCCGCAATCACCAGCGCAATCAAAACACCGCGCATGATATTTAAGCGCTGCCACGTGCTGCGCTGTTTCCACAAACCGGTGATGCCCAAATAGAGTAGCGCCGCGGCGATGGGAAACACCGCCGCGATCAGGCCCTTAAGCAGCAAGCCAGTCCCGATGGCGCCGGCCATGACGGCGGCCCACCAAGAAAATCGCGCTTCTTGTGGATCCAGGGCGCGCAGAAACGCCCACATGGCCAAGGCAATGGTCGCCGTGACCGTGACGTCGGGAATCTGAATGCGCGTGAACAGCCACAATCCTATTGACGTTGCCATCACCAGGCCGCTGTATAGACCCGCGCGGGCATCAAACGCCCAGGCGCCAATACGAAACGTCAACCAACACAAAATCACTGCCGATAGCGCGACAGGGATGCGTGCCGACCAATCGTGCACGCCGAAGATTTCGTAGGACACCGCGATCATCCAATAGATGAGCGGCGATTTTTCCAGATACTGAACGCCGTTCAAGCGCGCGGTAACCCAATCGCCCGAATCCAGCATGTTGCGGGCGATCTGCGCCTGCACGGCGTCCACGTCGTCCATCAGCGATGGCGGACTGATGATGCAGCCCAGAAAAATGACGGCCGCCACGGCCACCACCATCAGAGAATAGAGGCGGTGCTGCCGTGCATTTGTGTTGGTGGTTGAATTTGCCATCGCTTCATCCACAACAACAAAATAAGCAGGCCCCAAAGGTGATAGCCGTAGTTGGCGCGCCGCTCCATGTGCGCGCGCAGCAAATTCTTAATCGCGTCCCACCGGAACAGGCCGGTTTCCCGAACATTTGTTTCACTCAGCGTGTCCTCTAACAGTGGGCGCAATACGGTTCGTAGCCAATGGTGCGCCGGAATATCGAAGCCCTGCTTCTTGCGATGCAGGACCGAAGGGGGCAATTTGCTCCGCATTAATTCCCGCAGGATATGTTTTAGCGAATTGCCGCGAATTTTGAAACTCTCCGGCAACCGCGCCGCGAATTCCACAATACGATGATCCAGAAACGGAGGCCGCACTTCCAGCGAATGAGCCATGCTCATGCGGTCGCACTTCACCAAAATGTCGCTGGGCAGGTAGCAAAGTTGGTCCAAAAACAAAAAACGGTTTAGGTAACCAATGTTCTCACTTCCCGGCAGCGGAATGGGAGCGCCCCGCGAACCGCGCACCGCCATCAACTCGGCTTTCTGCTCTTCCCCAAAAGTCCCGTTCCAATAAAAATGCGCGGCCACCGGATCCAGTTGCGCGCCTTCCAGCATGCGCGTGATCTTGTAGTCCAGTCCTATTTTTTCGTCCGATACCGGCAGCATGTGCGCGATGTCAGCTCCGGTACGAAGCAGAAAACGCGGCACACCGCGCAAGCGGCGCGCATAACGATCCGCAAGATAGGTTTGATAGCCACCGAATAGTTCATCGGCCCCGTCACCGGAAAGCGCCACCGTCACTTCGCTGCGGCACATCTTGGAAAGAAACCATACGGGCAAGGCGCCGGCGTCGGCGCTGGGGTCGTCCGAATAATCCGCGAATTGGGAAACCGCGTCCGCCAATTCCGGAACCATGTTTGCATCAGCGCTTAAATCAAATTCATGATGATCCGTTTGGTAGTGCGCCGAGACTTCGCGGAAGAATTCGGTCTCGTCAAAACTGCGTCCTTTAAAGGAAACAGAAAATGTCTTCAGTTTGGTGGAGGCTGCGCAATGTGTCGCATAGTGCAGAATCGTCGATGAATCCAGACCGCCGCTGGACCACACGCCTAACGGCGCATCGGAAATCAGGTGCTCTTTCACCGATGCCTGCAACAAGCGGTCTAACTCGCCTTTGGCCGATTCAAAATCCAGCGCCGGATCGGGCTGGAACTGCAATTCCCAATAGGGCTGCGTGGACACTTTCCCGTCGTGCCATTCCAGCCAATGCCCCGGCGCCACTTGCGAAATACCTTCCACCAGCGACTCCGTGCCGGAGGCGTAATTGCAAGACAAGTAGCGATCCAGCGCCGGCAAGTTGATCCGCCGCTCCACTTCATCATGCAGCAGAATCGTTTTCATCTCCGAGCCAAAGTAGAGTTCGCCCCTGCGCTGGTGAAAGTGCAAGGGCTTGATGCCCATGCGGTCGCGCACCAGCACCAGCCGTTGTTGGTGCACGCTCCACAGCGCCGCCCCGAACATTCCGCGCAATTTCGGGAAAGCCTGCAGGTCCCACTGCATGAAGGCGTGCAGCACCACTTCGGTATCGCAACGCGAATGAAAGCGGTGGCCCAGCGCCTCCAACTCAATCCGTAATTCCGCGTGATTGTAAACCTCACCGTTGAAGGCGATGACGAAGCTGCCATCGTCACTGACCATCGGCTGATGCCCGTGCTCCAGATCAATAATCTTCAGGCGCACGGCGCCCAGCGAAATCAGATCGGATTGCCAGACGTCCTGCTCATCCGGACCCCGATGATGCAGGGCGCGGGTGATTTGCCAGATTTTATCGCGCCAGATTTGGGATGAACCGGGCCTTTCGCGCGTATGCGTGAAACCCGCAATGCCGCACACGGCGTGTTATTGCTCCAACTGTTCGGGAAAAACGGCGTAGCCTTTGGGCGGTGGAAACATTTCTTCCAGCACCAACAAACGCTTGCGCAGATAACGGCTGGGCAGTTGGCGCGGGCCGGTGTCTACGTCTATGTCGCAGCAAATGCCGTGCAGATATAGAGTAAGCGTATCGATGAAAGATTGCCGAGCGTATTCGTGAAACGCCTTGCTTTCGCGCACACCCCGTCCGCGGCGCAACGCTTGCTTGGCGCGCCAACTGGCTTCATCCACTTCCCCATGGACGTCGGCCATCAACTCCTCGCGCAAAATGCGGCTAAACATATCTTCGCCATTTTTGTCCCAGTTTTCGCCGGTGAGCGATGCCAGTAAATGATAGAAGCGGTAATGGTATTCGGCCACTTCCTGTTCCTTCAACGCGAAGGCCAGCACGGTTTCCTCGCCCAATTTAAGTTGGGTGGACGCAGACTGCTTGCCCGAAGGCGGACGCTCGTTGGATACAAAATCGCCCGCCGGTTCATCCGCCGATTTTTCCAGAGCTTTTTTCGCGGCGCTTTCCGGTTTGCGGACATGCGCGTGGCCCCGCTCCAAATAAGGAACCAGCAAGATGGAGATTTTCGGCAACGCCTGTGCGATCGAAGGAGGGAGAGCCGCTACCGGTTCCTCCAGATACTCCTTCAAGTCCTCCTCTGACAGCGGACTGGACCCGCAGTAGTACGAAATGGTGGTGCTGAGCGGAATCATCTCGCCGCGGAATCGTTCCGCAAACTGACGAACGCTTAATTTAGAGAGATCGAGTTGGGCCGGCATCGAGTGGCAACTTCAATTGTAACCATACCCGGCCCGTGCCGCACGCCAGTGCGGCACGTAGTTCAAGCCAAGGTGCACGCCCGTGCGGCGCATAGTTCAAGCCAAGGTGCACGCCAGTGCGGCACGTGGTTCAAGCCAAGGTGCACGCCAGTGCGGCGCATAGTTCAAGCCAATGTGCACGCCAGTGCGGCACGTAGTTCAAGCCAATGCGGCGACAGCATGTAACGTATACACCCAAAGCGGCGCCGTATCAGCCAATGAGTATGCTTAAGTGGGTTGTGTTTCAGTCATGCTACACTCCAGTTGTAGACCCGCATGTCTACTCACACTCTTGTGAGGCAAACTCCTAGTCAGGAGTCGGCGGATCGTGGACAATTCGTGACGGTCGGGGGACCTACGGAATTGCTGGTGCGAGTTATCGCACCAAAGGACGCTGGCTCACGTCTTGTCGAATCGTGGTGCGAACTGGAATCGCGCGCTCTGGCTCCAAATCCCTTTGTTACAGCCGATTTTGTCCTGCCGGCACTCAAATATTTAACCCCGGGGGCGCAAATTCTCTTGGTGCTGGTGGAGGATGCCAACGGACGGCTCCGCGGCCTTGGTGTTTTCGAACAATTTGGTGCTGTACCCAGCTTTCCCCTGCGCCACCTTTCGGCTTACTCCTGTTTGCATACCTATTTAGGCGGTTTTTTGGTGGATCGGGAATGCCCCGAGCAAGTGGTGGACGCTTTCCTGCGTTTCTTCGCCAGTCCGAACGCGGATTGGCACGGAGTGCGTTTTTCGCAGCGGCCTTCGGACAGCGAGTTTGCGGCGATGCGCGAAAACCGGGCCAGCCGTATGGGTTTGCTGTGGCATTGTTCGGAAACCATGGAACGGGCGGTGCTTCACCCAGCCGCCGCCGGCCAGCCCTACCTTGAATCCAAGTTGCACGCCCGCAACAAAGATTGCCGGCGCCTGATGAAGCAACTGGCGGTTCGCGGAAAGGTCGAATGGCGTTTTCTGCGCGGAGAACAAATCGGCGACCCGAGCGTGGCCCGTTTTCTCGATCTCGAAAACAAAGGGTGGAAACGGGACCAAGGCACTTCGCTATTGTCGCGGCCCGCCGAGAAGTCGTTTTTTTTGGAAATGATCACTCGCTTCCGGCGCCGCGGGCAGGTGTTCTTCACGGAACTGCTGCTGAACGGCGAAATTATCGCCTCCACCGCCAATCTCATTTGTGGCAACGAGGGTTTTGCCTTCAAACTCGGCTGGGACCCTCGCTATGCCCACTTTGCCCCGGGAATTTTGAACGAAGTGGAGTTCATCCGCAACGCACCGCAGGTGTGCCCGGATCTGCAATGCATTGACAGTGGAGCCCTGCCGGGAACCTTCATCGAGGATCTTTGGCTGGACCGCCGCACCCTCTCTTCCGGCATCTACACCACATCGACATTGGGTGAAAAGGCAGTGGCTGCCACCAAGATGCTGAAGCGCCTTACACGCTAGCGCGCAGCAGCCAATAACGTCGCCCGCCTCACCGCCGGCCGCAGAAACAAAACTAAAATCCCCGATGCGATGGAGCACACGGCCATAAACAGCAGCGCCCATTCAAAGCCCCCGTACTTGTCAGTGACGTAGCCGATCACATACGGCCCAATAAATCCGCCCAGGTTTCCGAACGAGTTAATCAGCCCGATACTGGCCGCCGCTTCGGTTTTGCCGAACAACAAATTCGGCAGCGGCCAAAATCCCGGATGTGCGCTATAGAACCCCACCGTGGCAATCGACAACAGCAGCACACTGATCCATACGTTTGCGGTGGTGAAAAAACAAATGAACATGGCGATGCCCGCCACCGTTCGCGGAATGGCCGCATGGAAGATCCGTTCGCCGGTTTTATCGGAATGCCAGCCGTTCAGCAGCATGGCCGGCAACGCACAGAGGGCGGGAATGGCGGCCATCAAACTGACTTGCGAAACCCCAAAGGTTGATATGCGCTGAACCATCTTGGGCAGCCACAAACTCACGCCATAGGTCGCGGTCAGCCCCAGCATCAGCGTGAAAGCCATCAGCAGGACGATAGGATTGCCCAGAGCCCTTAGTACGGAACCATGGCGATGCGTTTCCGAACTCCGCAGTTCCTTCACCAGCCATTCACGCTCGTCGTCCTTCAGCCAAACGGCCTGCTCCGGCCGGTCGGTCAAATAAAAAATACAAACGATGCCAAACACCAGCGACGGAATGCCTTCCAGCATCAGCAACCAGCGCCAGCCGGAGAGGCCCATCCAGTGAATCTTCAGCAGCAGCGCCGATAGCGGCCCGCCAATCACAGCCGAAGCCGGTATCGCCGCGAAAAACGTGGCGATGGCCTTGCCCCGATCCTGCGGCCGATACCAGTGGCTCAGATACACCAGAATGCCAGGGACAAAACCTGCTTCGGCAATGCCCAAAATAAAGCGCAGCCAATAAAATTGCGAAACCGTGTGAATCAACCCGGTGAGCGACGCCACAAAGCCCCAGGTGATCATGATGCGCGCAATCCATTTTCGCGCGCTCCACACTTCGGCAAGGATCGACCCCGGAACATCCAGCAGAAAATAGCCAATGAAAAAAATGCCGCCGCCGAAACCGAAAACCGTGTTGGTAAAGCCCAGTTCTTTGGTCATTTGCAGGCCCGCGTAGCCAACGTTTACGCGGTCCAGATAAGAAATCACGAACAGCAGAAACACAAACGGCAACAGCCGCCGGTTTACGCGCCGAACGGTGCGCGCGGCGAGATCCGTTAGCTGTGCATTGCTGGTTCCCAAAAAATCCTCCTAAATACCAGGCCGCCCTGCGTTAGCGTGCGGCCCACACCCATTCCCCAAACCGTAGCACGATGCCCACTCCTCTAATCTGCGTTACACTGAAGTTTCCCTTTTATGATTTCCGCAACACATCTACGTCCAGGCATGGTGATCAAGTTCAACAAGGAACTTTTCTCCGTCTTTAAAATGGAGCACCGCACCCCCGGCAACCTCCGCGGCTTCGTCCAGGTGAAGATGCGCAAACTGTCATCGGGCAGTATGATGGAGCATCGTTTTTCTTCCGAAGACAAAGTGGAACGCGCCGCGCTGGAGCAGCATGACATGGAGTTTCTCTATTCCGATAGCGAAGGCTATCACTTCATGAATACCGAAACCTACGAACAGATCCAGCTTTCCGAAGATTTTCTGGGCGATGCCACCGGCTTTCTCATCGCCAACCTGAAGGTGAGCGTGGAGTTCTACGAGGGCAAACCCATGGGTGTGGAACTGCCGCCATCGGTTACGCTCACCATCGTCGAAACCGAACCGGGCATCAAAGGCGCTACGGTTTCCAACGTCACCAAACCGGCCAAGCTGGAAACCGGCCTGGTGGTGCAGGTACCTCCGTTCTGCAGCGAAGGCGAAAAGATCCGCGTCTCCACTTCGGAATCGGCGTATTTGGAACGGGCGTAAACGCAACGTCCCGACCTGTGCAAAAATGCCCAGGTGTCTTTCTGCAAGCGGCTGAAAATCAGCGAAGTGGGCCTAATTTTTGCCAAAAACGGCGAGCCGGCGGGCACGTTTCCATAGGCAGGGTGCGGAAAATTCAACGCCGCGTCCTACAGCGCGCCAGGCACCAAGAAACGGAAAATGTTTTAGAAACGTTGGTGCTAGAGTTGTGTTCGTGCTCTTCCGCTTCGCACTTTGCCCATCGTGATGTTGCTGGCGGGGCAGGTCTGGGCGGGTTGTGAACATTTCCGTATGCTGGCTGGTTAGTGGAACGTGAATTAGGCAAAAAATTCACGCTGGGCAGCGAATTCTTTTACCACGGCCCGGAAGGCGAGGCGGCAGCCCAGACCAAATCCGCTGTTTTGCTGGATGTCGGCGGTTATTACAAATTCCGCGACCCTGGCTTGCGGCTTTTGTTTTGCTGCGGCCACACCATTGCCGGGCAGTCTGAGAATTACGCCTACCTTGGACTCCACTGGACTTGGGGCCATCACGACACAAGGTAGCGATAAAGAATTTCCTCACGATCTTTGTAATAATGGACCAGACCGTATTCGCACTAAACATCCGCACTGAAAACCATGGCCGCCCTGCCAGAGATCCCGAATCTTCGTTCGCGGCAACTAGGGGACGGCCTGCGCGTGGTGGATCTCCGCAAAATCGCCGCGCACGATTTAGCGCCTGTGCTGGCCGAAGAAGCCCAGGTATGGAGCGAGCAGTTGCACTGGGACCTGGCTCCCTCGGTCGAATTGATTGACCGTTTTGTAGACATGCAGGCGCTGAGCGGTTTTGCGCTGCTCGATAAACATCTCGACAAACAACGGCTGATCGGCTATTCCTATTTCGTTTGCGACGAACACAAAGGCTTGATCGGCGACTTGTATCTATTGCAGCGCGAGCACACCCCGGAACGCGCGGGCCTGCTGCTAAGCGCGACGCTTGAAACCTTGCTGCGCGAGCCAGGCATCCGCCGCGCCGAGACCCAGTTGTTATTGCTCAGTGGGCAGCCCTTGCTGCAAATGCCTTTCCCGCGTTGGTTCAAGGCGTTTCCGCGCATATTTTACGAAACGAACGCGCGGCGCGCGGCTGCGCTTCCGGCGAAACACTTGTGGAACACCACCATTGTGCCCTGGCGCCAAACCCATCACCAGGCCTCTGCCTGGCTGGTGGCCGCCGCCTATCGCGGCCACATCGATAGCGAAATCAACGATCAATACCGCTCTCCCGGCGGTGCGCGAAAGTTCTTAACCAACATCGTGCAGTACCCCGGCTGCGGGTCTTTTTTCCCGCCCGCATCATTCGCGGCTTTTGACGGACTCAACGCAGGCTCGAATAACGCGCTCTCCGGAATTTCGCTGGCCAGCCTGGTGGCGCCCGGCTCTGGTCACATTACGCAACTGTGCGTTTCGCCTTCGCACAAGGGTTCCGGTATTGGTTACGAGCTTCTGCGCCGCAGTTTGCAAGCCTTGGCCGCCCACGGCTGCCAGCACATCAGTCTGACGGTTACCAGCGCCAATCACGAGGCCGTTCGGTTGTATGAGAGCGTCGGTTTCCAGCGCACGCGCGAATTTGCGGCTTGGGTTTGGGAAACGCGGGCGTGATTCATTATCCATGATCAAATTAGACGCGCTTACGCTCTTCGGCCTCTTTGCCGTCACCGCCATGCTGGTGACCTACGCTCTGGAAAAACGCAGCCGCTGGTTCATCCTGGCTTTTGCGGGTAGCTGCGTGTTGGGCTCGGCTTATGGATTTTTGCAGGGCGCGTGGCCGTTCGGATTGGTGGAAGCGATCTGGTCTGTGGTGGCGGCGCGGCGCTGGTGGACGGCGCGGTACTCGTGACCAACTCCCCAATCCGCATCAGACCTGCGCTAGCCGCAATGTTTTCGACTCTTCCAGAACTTGCACGGCTTGTTCCCGGCTAACGGTGGAACCCTGCCAGGAAGTCTTCAAGCGAGTCTCCGCCTTCCAGGTAGTCAAAAAGCGTTAAGCACCGGGACACGGGTCCCCCGAAATACAGGGGTTCCGTGCATGATTTCCAGGTCGCGTGTGATTACCTCCTGCACGGCTCTATTGTCGCTCAAAATTTACCCACTGGTCGCGGTAAAGCTGGTGCCCGTTATATGCCCGTTGTGTCCCCGTTGTATTATCGGATGAGTATCGTCGATATTTGCCTGCGTCACCTGAACCACGCAAGCTCCCCAGTCCCTAACGCCGAGGTCATTCATGTTTGTCCGTTTCACAAAAGCTGTGTTCGTGATCAGTGCCGCGTTCTCCGCATTCTCCTGGGGGCAGAACGCCTTGCCCCGCACGCCGCAAGGCAAACCCAATCTGCAAGGCATCTGGAAAGCGCAAAGCCGAGCCGCCTACGACCTTCAGGATCACGCCTCGAAAGACGACATGCCCGCCGGCAAAGGCGTGGTGGAGGGTGGAGCAATTCCCTATCAACCCTGGGCCGCCGCCAAAAAACTGGAAAATTTCGCCAACCGCAAAACAGCGGACCCGCTGGGAAAGTGTTATTTCCCGGGCGTCCCGCGCATCATGTATCTGGATTTCCCGTTCCAGATCTTCCAGACCGCCGATCACATCGCCATGACGTTTGAATGGTCGCAGGTCTATCGCGTTATCTACACCAGTGGTAAACCGCCCTTGCACGATGGGTTCGCATTTTGGATGGGCGATTCGCGCGGCCATTGGGAAGGCGAAACTCTGGTGGTGGAAGTGAAGGGCCACAACGACAAAACCTGGTTCGACCACGCCGGTGATTTTCACTCCGAAGCTTTGAAGTTGACCGAGCGCTACCGCCTGCTGGACGCCGATACCATGCAGTATCAAGTTACTTTCGACGATTCCAAGGTCTTCACCAGACCCTGGCAGATTACCCTGCTGCTATCTCGTCAAAAGAACATGGACCGCCTTCTGGAATACCAATGCCAGGCTGAAGCCGAGGAAGCCAGCGGTGCCTTTGAACGCGACGACCGCACCTGGTACCCGGAAGCCGGCATGAAGCCGAACGCGGCGATTTTGCCCACCAACCCCATGCCCGCGCCAGCCGCCCTGGCGCCCGTCAAAACCGATGTGAAAACGGCGGCCAGTCTGCGGCGCACCGCTGACGGTAAGCCGGATCTAGCGGGCTATTATCAGTCCGATGGCGGCGGCGCGAACTACGGTTTGGAACAACACGTCAAAGATTTTTTGACGCCCCCCGGCCGCGGCGTGGTGATCGAGCCCGCCGATGGATCACTTCCTTATCAGCCGTGGGCCCGCGCCGAAAGAATTGAGCGCGAATTGCCGCAGCGTGGCTACGACGACCCCACCGCCCATTGTTTGGTGGCCGGCGTGCCGCGGTCGATGTATGTGCCGTCTCCGCTGCAGATCCTGCAAACGCCTACGCACATTGTCATGTTGTTTGAACGCATGTCGTGGCGAATTATTCCTTTGGTGAACCCGCTGGCTAACCGCGCGCATTTACCGGATCATGTCCGCCTTTGGCAGGGTGATTCCATCGGGCATTGGGAAGGCGACACGCTGGTGGTTGATACCACCAATCTGAACGGCAAAACCTGGTTGAATGAAGTGGGAGATGTGCTGAGCCACAGCGAACATGTGGTGGAACGCTTCACGCCCGTGTCGCCGCAGAAGATCATGTACCGCGCCACGGTAACCGATCCCATTGTCTACACTCGTCCATGGACCATCGAAGTCCCGCTCAATCGAGAAGCAGAAGAACTGCTGGAAGTAGCCTGCCACGAAGACAACGGCGATCTGCAGCATCTGAAAGACGTCCGCGACGAATACCGGAAGCAGCATCCGCAAAATAGTACAGGCAAAAAGTAGCGCGCCGAAGAATAGTAAATTGAAAAGAGCATGAGTACACTCAAAAAAATCGCCGCCTTGGTCTTTTTTCTGGTAGCCACCGCTTTCGCGCACCACTCCTTTACCGCTGAGTTTGATGATAAAAAGCCCGTCAAACTCACTGGCAAGGTGACGGAAATGAAGTGGTCTAACCCGCATTCCTGGATCTATATGGATGTGGAGACCAACGGCAAAGTGGTGAACTGGGCGCTGGAAACCGGTGCTGCCAACGCGCTGATCCGCCGCGGTTGGAAGCGTGATTCGTTGCCCGCTGGGACGGTTCTTTTGGTCGACGGCTGGCAGGCGCGCAATGGTTCCCCCACCGCCAACGTCGGCTCCATCACTTTCGCGGACGGCCGCAAACTTTTCGCGGGCTCCTCGAATGAGGCCGCACCCGCGAAGTAGTTACTTCGCGAATTGGTACAAGTGCACGCCGTCCAGATACGGTCCTGGAATCTGCGCCAGATGTTGATAGTGCCTGCGGATTTCCGCCAGTTGCCCTTCCGGCAGACTGGGAATTTCGGGGTCGTGATCGTAAGGGCGATTCAAGTCGAAATACAATACGACCAGCGAAAACGCGCCGTTTGCCAGATCCCTGCGGAGCGGCTCCGGATCGATCCTGCCGCCGTTCACCAGCAGAGTGTAGATTAGCGGCTCCACTTCCAGCTTGGCCCCCACGGGCACGCGCAGGTGCACCAGGGCATTGATATCCGTCGACAGGACGCGGCCCGGCTGGTTTAGATACGGCCGCAACTGCGCCACTTGCTGGCGAAACATTTGCTCCTTGGCCACGCGCATGATCAGGAAGGGACCTGTCATGCGAAAATTCAGAATCAAAAAAATACCCAGCGGCGCATGCAGCAGCGTCACCCAGGCCTTGCTGCCGCGCAACATTTTCGGCAGGTACTCCAGTGCATCGAGAGCCGCCACCGCGCACATGGCACACAGCACCGTCGTCTCCATCTGATAATTGGAATCCGAGCCCAGCTTGGGAGCCGTCGCTAGCCACATCAGCAGCGCCAGACCAAAGTAAATGTAAAGCGGTTTGGCCCGGCCGCCCCAAGCACTTTTCGCGCCGAGAATCGCTACCAGCAACAGCACGCCGCAAGTCATCAGGAAAAATTGCACGTGCTGCTCCAGCCGGTCCCATACGAAGGGATTCAGGTTGGCGAAAACCGTGTTGGCCAGAAAGCTGCCGTGCAAGGCCGTGTTTAGCGCGCCCACCAGCAGCAGACCAATTCCCAAGTAAGCTAAACCGAACTCCAAAGCGCGCCGCCAATTCTTGAACAGCAGACTAAGAAAGATAGCCACCGGACAGGCCAGCGTGGTCTGTTTCGTGAACAGAGCCAATAACGCAAACAGCAACGCAAAACGCAGGGCGGGATGACGTTCGCTAAGGTCGCCCTCCGCCAGCCACGCTTGCGAAAAATGATAAAACGCAGTGAGCGCAAAAAATAGCGCCAGCGCATCTACCTGGCCCACGGTGCCCCAGGAAAGCAGCAATGACGAGGATCCGCACAACAGCATCGCGATCCATGCTAAGTATTTGTTGCCGGTGTGCAGCAGCATCATCCGCCAAACCGTAAGGTAAATGCCCAGCAGCGCGGCGAATGCCATCAACCTGCCGGAGGTGAACGCTGGGATTCCGAGACGGATCAGCAAGGCGTCCAACCCGTAAAAAATGGGCATGTACGCGGATACCGTATAAGGATATTCGCGCAAATTGTAGTACAACGTTCCATGCTGTGCCAGCATCATGGATTGCGCCGCCACTACGGATTCAGGTTGGCTGAATTCGTTCTGGCTCCACAATAGTAGGCCGAAATGCGCGAGAACCCCGGCAGTTGCAACCACGGTGAACACCAGCAAGACGCGGCGCAGCCACACTTCCCGCAATGCGCGGCTAGGGGAAGTCACATCGGGGGATTCGAGCGGACCAGATGCTATAGAGTTAAGTGAAGACACGGATACGAAATGATCGGCGGAACCGCGGGAAATCGTTAGTATGGCGACGCTCGCCGGAACCGCCGATCACTTAGACTAGTGTCGTGCTTAAATTAGTGTCATGCTTAAATTAGTGTCATGCTGCTAGGAAACCGCGTGATTGCGGTACTGCCCGCCTATAACGCCGAATCCACCGTGGCCCGTACCGTGGCCGCCATCGCGCGCGACGTGGTGGACGACATTTTGCTGGTGGATGACGGAAGTTCCGATCACACGGTTGAGGTTGCCAAGAGCTTGGGGCTGAAAGTTTTCCGCCACGAACGCAACCTGGGATACGGCGCCAACCAGAAAACCTGCTACACCGAAGCGCTGCGGCTGGGCGCTGACATCGTCGTCATGCTGCATCCCGATTATCAATATGATCCTCGGCTGGCGCCGGCGATGGCGGGCATGATTGCGTCCGGCGTTTACGATACCGTGATTGCTTCGCGCATTTTGGGTGGAACGGCTCGTGCGGGCGGCATGCCGTTGTATAAGTACGTCGCCAATCGCTTGCTTACGGCGGCGCAAAACATGCTGCTAGGCAGCAAGCTTTCGGAATTTCATACTGGCTATCGGGCATTTTCACGCAAGGTTTTGGAGTCGCTTCCGCTGTTGGCCAATTCCGATGATTTCGTTTTTGATAATCAAATGCTGGCGCAGATCATTGGCTTGGGTTATTCCATTGGCGAAGTGTCTTGTCCAACCAAATATTTTCCGGAGGCCAGCTCCATCAATTTCAGCCGCTCGGTGACCTACGGGTTGGGTGTATTAGGCACCAGCGTGCGATTCCGTCTTGCGCGCTGGGGATGGATCCAGCCGAATATTTTCAGCGCCTCACCAAAGTTCCGGCTGCCGCGGGCGCATCAACACAGTGACTTATCTCCCAGGGCCGTAGCGGTTGCGAACCAGCCTGAGGCTGGTCTGGCGCCAGATCACGCAGGCTGACGAATATGCCGGACGTCGTCGCCGTGTTCAATGATCCGCTGCGCATTGTCGCCGCCGCCGTCACACCCGTGGTAATGGTTTCGGCCACGGCCATTTTGATTTCCGGCGTGAACTCGCGCCATATTTCCATCTCGGACCGTATCCGCTCGCTTTCGCGCGAATATCGCAGCGGCGGTTTGGATGTTTCGCGGCGGCGCGTCATCCAAAGCGAGGTCGTGATTTTTCAGCGCCGTCTGCACTTGGTTTCCTGGGCCACGCGCTTACTGTATGCGTCGGTGGGCTGTTTTATTCTGATGGCTCTGTTGATCAGCGCCTCGGTGGTTAAGGCCGGATTCCAGGGCGTTACCTTGCTCATCTTTCTGGTTGGCCTGGTCCTGATCGCGGTTGCGATTGTGCTTGAACTGGTGGAACTGCAGGAGTCCAATTCCACGATTGAACTGGAAGCGGCCGACGTATTATCGGATCAAATTCCGGATTGAGACGGCGTCACTTTGGTTCGCATCACTTCGCTTCGCCTCATTTTGGTTCGCATCGTTCCCAACGGCGAACCAAATCTTCCGCGGCCGTCGTCCAATCGGGAAACGAAAATGCAAACCCCGTGTCCAGCAATCGCCGTGGAGTGACGCGGCGGCTTTTCAGGATTAATTCGGTTTCGGTGCGTAGAAAAAGCGCGCCAATTTCCAGCATCCATTTTGGAGCGGGCAAGCCCGCTGGGGTGCGGTAAGCGTCGCGCAGCGCGGCCATGAACTCGACGTTGGGCAGCGGATGCGGAGAGCCGACGTTCACCGCACCATCCATACTAGGATCGTCGATCAGAAATTCCACGGCGCGGATAAAGTCTTCGTCGTGAATCCAGCTGACGTACTGCTGGCCGCTGCCGGCTTTTCCGCCCAGGCCGCGTTTCACTAAACCCATCAGCACGTCGAAAACACCGCCGCGATCGGGGCTCATGATCATGGAACTGCGCAGGGCGATTCTGCGGGTTGCGGGGGTGTTCGATTCGAAGAATGTTTGTTCCCAGGCCTTGGCTACATCGACGCTGAAGCCGGAACCGATTTCGCCGGTGAATTCGTCCATGTCGCGATCGAGCGAATGCCGGTAAATGGTAGCCGTCGAAGCGTTCATCCATAGTGGTGGAGGGCTGGCGGCCCGCCGTATCGCTTCGCCGATGACGCGGGTGGAGTTGATGCGGGTCTCCAGAATCTCGCGACGGTTCTCCGCGTTATAGCGGCAATTGACGCTGCGGCCCGTGAGGTTGATGACCAGATCGCAGCCATCGACGGAATCGGCCCACGCTCCCAGATCGCGCCCATTCCAGGCCGTCATCTTCCAAGGGGCAGGGCGAGGAAAGCGGCCAAGCACGTCCACCTGGTGCCCCTGAGCGTGAAAATGGCGAGCCAACATTTGACCTACTTGACCGCTACCGCCAGCGAGGATCATGCGCATGGTCGCCTTGGTGTCCGCATTTAAGAATAGACGCTACCTGATGAACGGCGTGTATTGAACAGGTTCAATCACAAGGTAATCCTAGTCGCCGCCGGAGTCAAGAGAAATATGAACGCGTTCAATTACGGCGCTCTCGCTTGCCGTCCCAGGGTGCCAAACATCATCCCGCATATCCATTCAACCAGAACCGCATATGCTAAGCTAATGCTTTGTTATTCGTCAAAAATGTGGTTCTGACGGCGGCTTGGGGATTGACGCCGTGAATGGTGTGTCGTGGCGCTTTCGCGTGAGTTGGGCTCTGACGGCACGCTTCGCGCCCTGGTTACGCTCTTCGCAGGAAGCGTATTTTGCCACGGTGGAGTCCCTGATCCGCCCCCAGGTCCGGATGCTGGACATCGGGTGCGGAACCGAATTCCTGATGACGTGGCTTCGGACTGACCTGCACAGCCGCTGGACCAAATCCATTGTGGATCGCGCCGAGATTTTCGGCATTGATCCGTATTTGCCCAGCCTGGTACGCAATCATAGCCGCTTGATCGCCTGTGCGCTGGCGGACCAAATCCCGTTCCCAGCCTCCCGCTTTGACCTCGTCACCGCCAACATGGTGGTGGAGCACCTTGCCGATCCAGCCACCGTCCTGCGGGAAATTTTCCGGGTGCTTAAACCCGGCGGCGCGGTGGTTTTTCACACACCCAATCTGCGCTCGCTTCCCATGCGGCTCTCGGACCTGCTGCCCTACGCACTGAAGCGAATGATCGTTCCCTTCATTGAGGGAGGCAGGGCGGAAGAAGATGTATTTCCCACTCTTTACAGGATGAATACGAGAAAGGCAGTGGAAGCGGCCGCCGCCGAGGCGGGGTTTCAGGCGGAAGCGATTCAACATGTTTTCACCAGTCCCTTTACCAGTGCGCTGGGGCCTCTGGTAGCCGCCGAACTTTTGCTGGCCAATTTGTTCCGCGCTGAGAGGTTTGCCTGCTGGCGCCCCGATCTGATCTGCCTGTTACGAAAACCGCTTGGGTGAGCAGAGCTGCGTGCATGCGTGTAGTGCAAGTAGGGTAGTGCAAGTAGGGTAGCGCCTTCGCCCCTGGCTGTGGTCAAATAGAGATTACCCCCAAGCCTGGAGGCATTGACCCGATTGAATACAGCAGTCCTTGCTCTGGAAGACGGCACGGTCTTCGAGGGTCGCAGTTTTGGTGCGCCTGTCGAGAGAGCGGGAGAGGTCGTTTTCAATACCGGCATCACCGGCTACCAGGAAATCTTCACCGATCCATCGTATGCGGGCCAAATTGTGGTCCTTACCTATCCGCAAATTGGCAACTATGGAGCCAACAGCGGAGATAGCGAAGCCGGCCGGCCGCACATTGAAGGCTTGGTAGTGCGCGAATTTTCGCCGTTATCGAGCAACTGGCGCGCCGATGAAACCGCGCAGGACTTTCTGACCAAGAGCGGCGTGCCGGTGGTTTCGGACATCGACACAAGAAGGCTGGTAAGGCATTTGCGCTCGCGCGGCGTGATGCGGGGAGTACTTTCAGCCGGTACTCAGGTGGACGCAAAAGTATTGGTGGAGCGCGCCAAGCAATCGGCTTCGATGGCGGGGTTGGATTTGGCTACGCGCGTAAGCACAACGCATAAATATGACTGGACCGAAAGTGTGGTGCGCTGTTCGCCATCGGACTTAGAAAAGGCCGATGCGCCGTTGCGTCATCACGTGGTGGCTTACGACTTCGGCATCAAACGAAACATTCTGCGCAAACTGGTGCATTCCGGATGCCGGGTGACGGTGGTGCCGGCGGGCACATCGGCCGAAGATGTAATGGCGCTGCAACCCAACGGCGTGTTTCTTTCCAACGGACCGGGTGATCCGGAGCCGCTCACCCATCAAGCAACGCAGGTGCGTAAGCTGGTGGGCAAAGTGCCGATTTTTGGAATCTGTCTGGGGCATCAGGTGTTGGGTTTAGCGTTGGGCGGAAAGACTTATAAGCTGAAATTCGGCCATCGCGGATCGAATCATCCTGTGATTAACAAAATCAGCGGGAAAGTGGAAATCACTTCGCATAATCACGGGTTTGCCGTGGACCCCGATTCGCTGAATCTAAATGACCTGGAAATTACCCACATCAATTTGAACGACGACACCCTGGAGGGTTTTCGTCATCGCAATTATCCGGTGTTTTGCGTGCAATATCATCCGGAGGCCGCACCGGGTCCGCATGATTCACACTATTTATTTGGCGATTTCGTAAAGTTGATGGATCAAGCATAATGCCGCGCCGCAACGATATTCACCGGATTTTGATTGTAGGCAGCGGGCCTATCATTATTGGACAGGCCTGCGAGTTTGATTATTCCGGGGCCCAAGCCTGCAAGGCACTAAAAAGCGATGGCTATGAAGTCATTCTGATCAATTCGAATCCCGCCACCATCATGACGGATCCGAATTTGGCGGACAAAACCTATGTCGAGCCTTTAAATGTCCAATACGCCGAAGAAGTGATTCGCCGCGAGCGGCCCGACGCTCTGCTTTCCACTGTAGGCGGGCAAACTGGATTGAATTTGGCCGTCGCACTGGCCGAAGCGGGTGTTCTCGATAAGTATGGCGTGGAGTTGATTGGCGCCAAAATCGATTCCATCAAGAAGGCCGAAGACCGCCTGCTGTTTAAAGACGCGATGAAGAAGATCGGCTTGGATCTACCGCAATCGCAACTGGTGAGCAGCGTGGAAAAAGGCCTGGAGTTCGCTGCGCGCATTGGCTACCCGGTGATATTGCGCGCCAGTTTCACCATGGGCGGCAGCGGCGGCGGCATTGCATATAACCGCGAGGAAGCGGAAGAAATTCTGGAACGCGGCCTGGATCTTTCGCCGGTGCACGAAGTACTGATTGAAGAAAGCGTGCTGGGCTGGAAGGAATTTGAGATGGAGGTGATGCGCGATCTGGCGGATAACTGCATCATTGTTTGCTCCATCGAAAATTTCGATCCGATGGGCGTGCACACCGGCGATTCAATTACGGTGGCGCCAGCGCAAACGTTGACCGACCGCGAATATCAGATGATGCGCGATGCCTCGCTCGCGTGCTTGCGGGAGATCGGCGTAGATACGGGAGGGTCGAACGTTCAGTTTGCCATCGATCCCAAGTCGGGCCGCATGGTGATTGTGGAGATGAACCCGCGCGTGTCGCGCAGTTCCGCGTTGGCGTCAAAAGCGACGGGTTTCCCCATCGCAAAAATTGCCGCGAAACTGGCCGTGGGCTACCGGCTGGACGAAATCAAGAATGACATTACGCGGCAAACGCCGGCGTGTTTTGAGCCCACCATCGACTACGTAGTCACGAAAATCCCGCGCTGGCAATTCGAAAAATTCCCGGGAGCCGAGCCCGTACTGGGTACGCAAATGAAGAGCGTGGGCGAAGTGATGGCGATTGGCCGGACGTTCAAACAATCGCTGGGCAAAGCCATGCGCAGTTTGGAAACCGGCAAGGCCGATGGCGCAACGAAACTGCAAGCGGATTTGATCGCCACGCGTTTGATCACGCCGAATCCGGATCGGCTGAACTACATTCGTTATGCTTTTGAAAACGGCTATAGCGAAGCGAAAGTGCATGAGTTGACAGCCATTGACCCGTGGTTCCTGCGGCAGGTGCGGGAGATGGTGGATCAGGAAAAAACGCTGGCAAAGAATTCACTTTCCGCGGTCACGCGGCAAGAAATGTTGGAGGCCAAGCGCGACGGTATCTCTGATAATTTTCTGGCGCGGGCATGGAAGGAAGATCCACTGGCGGTGCGCAAGCGCCGTAAGGAATTGGGCGTGAGCGCCGTGTTCAATCGCGTGGACACCTGCGCGGCGGAGTTTGAAAGCTTCACGCCGTATCTGTATTCGAGTTATGAATCGGAATGCGAAGCCAATGTCTCGCAGCGCAAAAAGGTAATGATTCTGGGCTCCGGCCCCAATCGCATCGGGCAGGGAATTGAGTTTGATTACTGCTGCTGCCATGCATCGTATGCGCTGCAGGAGTTCGGCGTGCAATCGATCATGGTGAATTGCAACCCGGAAACGGTTTCCACCGATTACGACACCAGCGACCGTTTGTATTTTGAGCCGTTGACGCTAGAAGAAGTGCTGAATATTTGCGACACCGAAAAGCCGGATGGCGTGATTGTGCAGTTCGGCGGGCAAACCCCGTTGACGCTGGCGATTCCGCTGAAAAACGCCGGCGTGCCGATTATTGGGACCGATCCGGCGAACATCGATCTGGCGGAGGATCGCAAGCAGTTCGGCAAATTGTTGGACGATCTGAAGATTCCATCGCCGGCCAATGGGTCTGCGACCAATGCCGATGAAGCCTGCACGGTGGCGCGATCGATTGGGTTTCCGGTTCTCGTCCGGCCCAGTTATGTGCTGGGCGGGCGGGCCATGGTGATTGCTTACGACGAAGACACGGTGCGCCGCTACATGCACGAGGCCGTGACGTTTTCGCAGAGCCGGCCGGTTTTAATCGATCGTTTCCTGGAAGATGCAACCGAGGTGGACGTGGACGCCATCGCCGATTCCACCGGCGCGGTGCTGATTGGCGGCATCATGGAACACATTGAAGAAGCGGGCGTGCATAGCGGCGATTCCAGTTGCGTGCTGCCGCCGACGTCGCTGGCTGCCAGCGTTATCGAAACCATCACCAGCTACACCCAGCAACTAGCGCGGGCGCTGAAAGTGATCGGCCTGATGAACGTGCAGTACGCGGTGAAGGATGGAACGGTGTACGTGCTGGAAGTGAATCCGCGGGCGTCGCGGACAGCGCCATACGTCAGCAAAGCGACGGGCGTGCCTCTGCCGAAGATCGCGGTGGGAGTGATGTTGGGCGGCAAAATTTCCGATTTCACAAGCGCGACGGGCGTACTCACCGTGCCGCAGTATTTTGTGAAATCACCGGTGTTTCCGTTCAACAAATTTCCGGGAGTAGACCCGACGCTGGGGCCGGAGATGCGCTCCACCGGCGAAGTGATGGGCGTGGGCGAGAATTTCGGCGAAGCATTTGCCAAGGCCCAATTGGGCGCAGGCACGCCGTTGCCCGATAAGGGCCGTGTGTTCATCAGCGTGAACGATCGCGATAAGTTAGTGGCGGTGGCGTTGGCCAAACGTTTTCAGGAATTGGGTTTTGATATTACGGCGACACGGGGAACTGCCGAAGCCATTCGCGCGGTGGGCGTGCCGGCGAAGACGGTGTTCAAAGTAAACGAAGGCCGGCCCAATGCGGTGGACTTAATCAAAGCGGGCTCGATCGATTTGATCATTTATACGGCTACCAGCGGAGCCCATGCGTTTACGGACGAAAAAGCCATCCGGCGCGGCGCAGTGACGTATCGGATTCCGTGCATCACCACGATGAGCGGAGCGCGGGCTTCAGTGGAAGCGATTCTGTCACGCCGGCGCGATCCGGTGCGGGTGTGGAATTTGCAGGAAATTCACGCCCGCCACAAACAGACCGGGCAAAACTAAAAAATTAACCTAGGCGAGCGCGGCCCGTGGGGTTTCCTTCGCAGGGGTTTTATCGGTGAAGAACACCTCAAACCCGTAGCGTTCGCAGCCCTGGCTGTGGAACACTTTTTTCTGCCCGTGGAGGATATAGACCTTGCCGAAATCCTGGTAGCCCAAGCGATAGCAGGATTTGAGTGAGGCCAGGTTCAGCGCTTCCACATAAGAAACGATGCCCTTGGAACCTGCGGCCAAATAGGCGTTCAGGGCCATACCCATGCCCACGGCGTGCAAACGTTGGCCGCGGTAGTTGGGATGCGTGAAGCCTTTGTACATATAGGCGTAATCGGGATGGAAGCGCAAGCTTAGCTCATCATCAACCACGGTCGGTTTGGTGGAATACCAACCATAGGAGGCCAGAGTTTCGCCGTCGAGAATGGCAAAGCAGCGGTCCCCCTTCGATGTGGCGAGCCTGAGGAACTCCTGGTCCAACTGAAGGGACGGGTCCTGCGAATAACGCTGCAGTTCCGCGTTGGTGAGAAAACGGCAGCTGTACTGGGGTTTGGTTTTCAGTGATTCCGCCGAAACCGAGGGCAGGAAGACGCACTGCATCGTGATCACTCCAGCTGCGCGGCGCGCCACCCGCAGCGACCCACAGTACAGAGCTTTACTTAGACCAAAGTGCTGATAGTCACTTTTGGCGGTGGAAAGCGAGGATGAAATTCCCATGTCAAAAATCTCCGACCAATCAAATCTCTGCACGTCCAATGAACATTCAAACGGCTGAATATTACAACGGCGTTGCTGGCGTGGGTAAGGTTACCCCCAAACGTGCTACCCCCCAAAAGGGCACCGCTAACGGGTCACGCACAAACGCGGCCGCCACAGGTCACCGTAGGTCTCTGCACGATAACGGCTTAACCCTGTGTACGTATCGTACAACGAAGCTTGCCGGGGTTGCAACGGAAATACGGTCCAATCGGTACTGCGAGGGAAGCGTAGTACTTTTGATACCAACCGTTGCCGCATGGTCAGCCGGCCGCGCGGACGTGCGGTGCGTTGGGGTAGGGTGCTGATGGGATTCACTAAACCGCTCATCGGCCTGGCCTTGGCAAGTATGACGGCTATTGGTAACGCAAAGCGATCTATTCGTAACGCAAAGCGTCGGTGGGGTTCAGGCGTGAAGCGCGGCTGGCGGGCAGAAGGCCGAACACCAGTCCCACTAAAAGCGAGACGCCGAAGGCCACGGCGATGGAGATCCAGGAAATGGGCACCGCGAAGTCTTCGGCGAAGTAGCGCACGGCAAGGGGAATGGCGATGCCAATCAAAATGCCGGCTACGCCGCCCACCAGGCTGATGATGACAGCTTCGGTCAAAAACTGTTGCAGAATATTTTTACGCGACGCGCCCAGGGACATGCGCAGGCCGATTTCGCGCGTGCGCTCGGTCACCGTCACCAGCATGATGTTCATGATACCGATGCCAGAAATAACCAACGCCAGGGCGGAGACCAGCATCAACACGATGGTGAGCACGGTGGCGATGCTGCGGGCGGCGTCCAGAATCGCCGCTAGATTATCCACGCGGTAACGCGCCCCGCTGCGGTGGCGGGATTCGAGCAGGGTCTTCACGACGGCGGTGAGCGGCAGCACGTCGCTGGCGGAACGCGCTTGTATGTAAAGTGGGTCGATGCGCTCAATCGGCGCGAAGTAGCGCAGCACGCTGATGGGGATCAGCACGTTTTCGCCGGAGAGTTCAGAAAGCCCGAAGCTTTCTGTTCGTTCTTTGAATGTGCCGATGACGGTGAACTGCAACTCGTGCAGCTTTACGGTTTGTCCCACGGCGGCGCTTTGGCTGCCGAACAGGCGGCGGGCCAGGCGCTCCATCAACAGGCCCACGCGGTGGCGCTGGGCCACGTCGCTCTCATCAAAGAAACGGCCGGCCAGAAGATCCAGGTTGCGCACACGCGGATAGTATTCGTCCGTGCCGATGATGGCCACGTCTTCCTCGCCGCCTTGAATGCGAATTTTGTCGAAGCTGTTCATCACGCCGGTGACTGCAACCGTGCGCGGGCCCAGTTGCTGGCGAACCGCGTCCACATCGGCGATTTTGATATAGTCCGCCGCGGCTGCGCCCATGGCTGGATTGTTGCCGTTTTCGTATTGGGCGTAAATCAGATTGGAGCCAATGCGCTGAATCTGCTCCAGAATATAGTCGCGGCTGGTGAGGGAAATGGTAACCACCAGAATCACGCTGGCATTACCGATCACTAAACCGAGTGCAGTGAGGAAAGCACGCAATTTATTGGCTTGCAGGGATTGGAGACTGAACCGCAGGGCGTCGACTTGCAGCATGGCGGCAATCAGCCCTGGATCTTCTTGAGCAATGCCTGGGCCTGTTCGCGGCTGGGATCGTTGGGGTGCAAGGGGCTTTTCAGATATTGTTCCAACAGGCCGCGCGCCTGGCTCAAGTTACGATTTTGCTGCACATACGTTTGGGCTCGAACGAACAGAACCTGCGGATCACCGGGCGAGAGGCGCGTCGCCTGCTCAAAGGTGCTTTCGCTTTCGTTGGTGCGGCCGCGCCGGGCCAGGAACTTCGCCAGATCCAGCAAGTGGCCTACTTGCCGGACCGCGGCATTGGTGGAGGCAACCGCCGCGCGCAAATGTTTTTCGGCCTCTTCGTACTGTTGGTGCTTGTCGGAGAGCAGCGCCTGAAAGTAGTGGCCCTCCGCCGCATCGCGCTGTGCCACGCGAGCGGCTAATGCTTCCGCTTTGCTCTCCCCGCCGCCCAGGAAACCAGGGGCCTGCAGATAGTAGTCAAACAAATCGCCAATGGCTTCGTGGTTGGCGGGATTCCATGCAACCGCCTTTTCCAGCCACTGGCGCGCTTTCGATGCCAAGCCAGGAGCAGTGAGCGGGTTGGAGGTCTCCGCGCGGCGGCCAAAAGCCCGGCCCAGCCACATGGCGCATTCCGAGCTTGCAGGCTGCAAGGCCATGGCGCCTTCCAGCGTGTCACTGGCCTTTTTGTACTCGCCCAGCAGGTAGTAATTCTGGCCCATTAACTGGAGCGCCGCGGCGTCTGGCAAATGGGCACTGGACAAAAGCGCAAGCGAGCCCTGGTAGTCCGTTTCCTGATACAGCTGGCGGGCGCGGGTGAAAACGGGAGCCAGGCCATCTCTTGACACGACGCTTAACGGGCCGACTAAGGGTAAAGGGCCGCTTGCAGGGCCGCTTGCCAGCCCATTTACAGGTGGCTGCGCCAGAACGGCAGAAAGAATCAGGAAGTAGGCGGCGGCCAAACGGGCCGTGGCGGAGTGCGGCATGAGTGCTTTTTCCAGTTTAGTCCCTATTTGCGGGGTGCGTTTCCCGAATGAATTTAGTTTCACTATTTAGATGTCACTTTTGCGGGTTTCGATGCATCTGAATGGGCGTTGAGAGCGTTGATTCGGCGGCGGTTAGGTGTAGAAAGATTCATGATTAGACGTACGTTGCGAAGTACGCTGGCCATGCGCCGGTTGGCGCATGTACGGATAGCGGAGGCTGTAGTATCCTAAACAGAGTACAAACGGCGAGTGGCGGTAGGATTGCCGCCGGCTGGGTGCCGGTTCTTCGATTCATCGTGCGCTGAGACAGCGATTTGAATTTGAGGACTTTGCACTGAAATGGAAGAAATTGAAAACAACGCGCGGCGGTAGCGCTTGGTTGGCATAAAATCGGTCGCTAAAAAACAAAGTTTTGGAGGTTCAAGAAAGTTCATGTCTATTCTGCGTAAATTGATGTTGATTCTGCCGGTCGCCCTGGTCTTCTCGGCCACCGGCTGGGCCCAGACGTCCCAGTTTGAAGGGACCGTGAAGGGCGTTGACGGCAAGCCTGTTCAAGGCGCGGAAATCCGCATTGAGCGCCAGGACGTCAAAGGCAACTACAAGACCAAGACCGACAAAAAGGGTCACTATTTCTACGGCGGTTTACCGCTGGGCAACTACAAGATTATTGTTGCCACGGACGGCTCCGATAAAGACGTCATGAATATGCGCTCCAAACTGGGCGAGACCCAGGATGCGAGCTTCGATCTGGCGAAGTCCGCTGCAGCGGCGGCTGGCGGCGGTGCGCCGCCGGATGAAAGCAATCGCGCGGAGTCTGCCGCGGATAAAGCGGCTCGCGAAAAAGCGGGCAAAGAGCAGGCTGCGTCCATGGCTAAGAACAAGGCGCTGAATGATGCCTTCGGTGCGGGCAAGACCGCGGCGACCGCGCAGAATTGGGATGGCGCGATCGAAAACTTTCAGAAGGCCTCGGAGTTAGATCCCATGCAGCACGTGGTTTGGGGCAACCTGGCTGACGCGCTGGTCAGCCGCTCCAAAGTTGCTGGCAAGAATGCCGCCGACCGTGAAGCCGATTGGGCGAAAGCCTCCGAGGCCTACCAGAAGGCCATCGCCATCAAAACGGACGATGCGGCTTATCACAACAACTACGCGCTAGTGCTCGCCAATCAGGAAAAATTTGACGACGCACAGGCGGAACTGACCAAGGCCGCCACGGCCGACCCGGCAAATGCTGGCAAATACTATTTCAATCTGGGCGCGGTCTACGTGAACAAAGGCAAGACTGACCCGGCGGCGGCTGCGTTTAAGAAGGCGATCGATCTGGATCCGAACTACGCAGCGGCATACTATCAATACGGACTCTCGTTGATGGGCAAGGCCACCGTGGACGGCGGCAAAACCGTGGCACCTCCAGGCACGGCTGAGGCGTTCCAAAAATATTTGGAACTGGCTCCCAACGGTCCTGACGCTCCAGTGGCGAAGGAAATGCTAAACAGTCTGGGCGCGACCATTGATACCGGATTCGCCAAGCCGGGACAGAAGGCCGCTCCGAAACAGAATAATAAGAAGTAGTTCGGGTTTGTCAGGGTAGAACGTCGGCGGGGAATTGGTTTCGATTCCTCGCCGGACTCAGTGCCCTACTCAGGGCCGGACTCCGGGCCGGACTTAGGAATTTATGTTTCGAGTGATTCTTTATGTGATCGGGTTCCTGATCTTCACCAGCGTGATCAGGTCCGTGCTGGGAATCATCGGTAAAACGGTGGCCGCATTTTCTGCGTCAACGGCTGCGAACACCTCGTCTCACTCGTCACCTAACTCGCATGCCGGCACCTCCCGCCAGTCTCCTGCCGGTGGTCCCTCGCAAAACGAGTTAAAGAAAGATCCCGTGTGCGGAACTTTCATCTCCACCGCCACGGCTTTCCAGAAGGCGTCCGGCGGCGAGACGTATTACTTCTGCTCGGCGCAATGCAGGGATCAATTTACTGAGCCGCGCGCGTAAGCAAGCGGTTATTTCGAATTTTAGACCCAGGCCGAGGCTTAGGGTTTGGGCGCTGCTCTCTTGCCCTTTTCCAAATCCGGACTGCACACCGGCCCAATCCATTTCGAGGTAAACGTGAAGCTCATGTTGGCGGTTTGGCCGCTCAGTTCCTTGGCATTGCCCGCTGCACCGGTAAGCGTGCTGGCCATTTGCATGGACCCCTTCACGTTTCCGCTATCGATGGCTTCCACCTGAAAAGTCCCGTTGGTTTTCATGCGGTCGGACTGGCAGGCCACCACCATATCCTGCTTGGCGCGGGTGGAGGTCTTGATGGTGTACTGGCAGCCTTCGCGTTCGTTGGGCGGATGAAAGCCCTTGGCCAAATCTTCCTTCGTCGTGCAATGGCGGCGTGTAGTAGTGCGCGGAGACTGCGCCGCCTTCATGCGTTGTTCAAAAGCGGCGCGCTGTTCGGGAGGCATTTTGTCGAGCAACCCAGGCGGCATCGCCCCCAGACCGGCCAAGCCCGACGATTGCGTGGTAGTGACGGTTTCCCATTCACCGGTTTTCAAATCTAATGTAGTTTGCGCGAAAACCGGGCCAGCGCCCAGCGTGTTCCAAAGCCAAGCGCCAGCGGCGCTCAGCAGAACCGTTCGCAGAACCCTTCGCTGATCATTCACGGCCATACTGATAGCTTAGCTTGCTTCTTTGAGCGTAGTTTCAGCGGCAACCGGCCGCGGCATTCCGCTCATTTCCGCCAGGGCCTGCTCGGCGCGCTCGCGATAATATCCGCGGGCTTCGGCGCCCTTCACGGCCTCAAAGCAAGCCCGGCTCTCATCTTGCGCATTCATGGCCTGATAGGCGCAGCCCAAGAAGAAGCGTCCTTCGGCCAAATCCAATTGGTCCATGATGGCATCGGAGGCCCGCCCCGCTGCGTTTCTGGCTTCTTCGCCGTTGCCCGAAGCCGCCAACGCCCAGGCCAGCACGGCCAATTCGGCGCTACGGTCCGGCGCCAGTTCCACCGCTTTGCGCGCGTGCGTCAAAGCTTCGGAAAAATTTTGCGCGCTAGGCTGTTGCGCAGAGAGCGCCTGCAGGTCACCTTCAACTGAGCCCGCGGTTCCCGCGTTCATCCGGCCGACGCGCGCCGCTTCCAGCCAGGTTTGCGCCATCACCCGGTGCGCGCGGGCTTCGTTGGGGCTGAGTTCCAACGCCGCAGTCACTGGCCGCCGCGCCTCTTCGTACTGTTCTTCGGCCACCAGAATCTCGCCATACTTCGCCAGCGCGAACGACGCTTTATCGGCATCGATGGTTTTCGCCAGTGCCTGGCGCAGCCCATCTTTCGCACGGCCGGTGAGCCCCTGGCGGAATTGCGCGTAGGCTTTCAGTGCCGGCGCCACTGGCGACGGGCTGAGTTCCGCCTTGGCAATTGCTTGCTCGTAACGGGCCTCCCGCACCAACCGCTGCATTTCCGCCACGCCGCGCCTTTGGTGCCAAAAATGCCAGCCCACCAAGGCAAACAGGCCGATGCCCAATAAGATGGACCCTTGCAAACTGCTCAACCAATTTCTTCCCAGATCGCCGAAGGTAAGCAACAGGGCCCCGCAGATTCCTAGGCTGCGAACGCGCTCTTCCAGCGTTTGTTTGACGTTCAATTGTGCCAGCACGGTGATGATGGCCACCGGGGTCCACAGCGGGGCGGACATACCGGAACGCAACAACAAGATCACCGCGGCGGCCGCCGCCATTCCCATCACCCATTGCTGTTGCAGTTTCCGGCGCAGCGTGTGATTGGTGCGGCGTTCCACTTCGCGTTCGGCATGACCTACGCCGGTAACCGACGTGATCAGCTTCTGCACGCGATGGTTTTCCTGCCACTTGGGAAACACGACTAACCAAGTGAGCCCGCCCACCAGCAGCAGGCCGCCGATGGGGATCCAGACAATCAGCTGTGCCACGTTCAAGGTGCTGGGCAGTGCGCTGGGCATCTGCCCGAACACGTTGGCGAACAGGATGGAAACCGCCATGGCGAAACCCAAGGCGCAAACCAGAAGACTTACGACTCGAGTGTCCAATCTCTTTAGTGTTCTCATAGGCCCTACCGGTCTATCGGAAAAAGAGGCGGAGTAAATTAGATTGGGATTCGGCGGTACCCGAGTGGTACTTGGACAAGCTGGGTACCAGGCTCAGGCTGCCGGCGGATACGGCGTCACCTTTTCGCGGCCCAGCAGGTGGTCCAAATGGTGCTGCATATGGATGATGTAGTCTTCGATGATAAAGCCGAGGGTAGCCGCCGCGCCGCCGCCGATGCGGCAGGGAACGGCCAGTTTCGCTCCCGGAATGTTTTGGATTACTGCTGTTAACAATGTGTTGTGCGCCTCCCAAAGGTCCACCAGCGTGGCCATCGGCATGTCGTGATAGCCGTGGGCGCGCACCCAACCGTCCTGCTGGTAGCTGGGGCCATCATAGTGATCCTGTAAGGCCGCCGCGACGAAACGCACATGATTATTGACGGCGGAATCGATGAGGTGACCCAGTTCCTCCTTCCTTGACCAACCGTCAGCCATTGGCCTTTCTAAAGCCTGCGGCTCCGGCAGCGCACGAAGCTGTGGGGCTTCACGGGTGAGGACGGTCTCCAATTGCCAGGCCAGTGCGTGGGCGGAGCTTGGGGGGTTCATGTGGTCATTTTCGCAGATTGTTTGTGCACGCTACTAACGCGCCACGGCCATCACCGTGGTCCCGCCCGCGTGTTCCACCATGGGCCGCAACTTGGGAGCCAGGTTCTTAAACACCTGCACGGCCAGCGCGCTGGTGAAGGTCTTTTTCTGAGCATTTGGACCTTCGGCATAAACGACCAGGGTTCCGAAGAAACGGTCACCAATTGTGAAAACAAACGTTGCGGTGCGGTTGCGAACCTTGGATTCGATCACACTGCCGTTGCTGGCGTAATGCTCGATGCGATTATCCCCGGTGCCAGTTTTCCCGCCCACAGGAATCGCCGTGCCGTCGGGGTTCTTGAAGATGCCGCCCGCTCCGTAGGCTGTACCGGTCTCCACGACGCCGATCATTTCGCGGTGAATGATCCTTGCCACTTCGACGGGCATCAGGAGTTCGCCTTCAGCCAGGTCGCGTTCAAAGGTAGTCTCAAACGGAGTGCCTGCGGCGAAATGCAGTTTGGGAATGCGCACCGAAGGATAGCGGATGCCATGGTTCAAGATGATACCGGCCAGCGTTGCCAGCGCATCGGGGGTGTCGCCGGAGGAGCCAATCGCGGTGGCCAGCGACGGCACCAGTTCGGGAAACGGAAAGCCCAGCCTGGCCCAGGAACGGTGGATGTCAACAAAGGCTTCTTTCTCGAGCAACGTGCGGATGCGATTGTTCTGTTCGCGGCGCAGACCGGGGCGGAACAGCCACGAGTAAGCCTCCTGGCGGGCGGTGGCGCTATCGCGGGTGACATCGGCGAAGCTGGCGCCGGGGTGCGCCGACAAATATTTCGCGGTCCACAATTCCAGTGGGTGAACCTTGGCGATATAGCCCAGATCGTTCCAGTTGAACTCGGCCGGAGTGTGTTTGGAACCGGGCGCGAATTCGGCGAACAGGCGCTGCGCGGCATCGAATTGCAGCGGATCCAGTTGCGCGGTGGCCGGGTGAGCGCGGTCCAACGTGGGCCGGGGCTTGCTTTTGTTGGCCGTGGCCTTAAACTCCACTCCGTGCGCCTCAGCCGCGGCAACGAACTGTTCCAGATTGTCATCGGGCCGCAGCGTGCGATAGATCACCGAAAAACGTCCTGGCGATAATTTGCTGGCAACGCCGCGGTTGGAAGAGGCAAACGCCGTGTCCATGGCGCTTTCCGGATGGGCGCTGTATTTGCGGTAAAACGGTTCCAGAAATTTCGCGCCTTCATAATCGGCGAAGCGGGCCAGATACTGGCGGCGCAAAGGATCCTTGGCATCGGCGCGCAGCACAGCCATGGTTTCCGGATGCTGCCCCATGCGATAGTTGACGATTTCCCGCATAATGCGGATGAACACCAGGTTCACCGAGTGATGCAGCGCATCGCCCACCGTCATCAGGCGGCCGCTATCGGCGCCGTCAAAATTCGAAAACGTGTGCACGCCTCCGCCGGTGAAAAAAGCTTCGCCGGAGTTGCCGGAAAATTTGCGTGCCATGGAGGCTTCCAGCATCGAAGACAGAGAACGGTCGGCTTTGGGGTCAGCTGTCTTAGCCGCATTCACCATATAGTCCACTGCCCAGCCCGTGAGTGTGTCTTCGCGTTCGTAGGACAGGTTTTCCAGTTGCTCCGCACTCATCAGGGAGAGGCGCTTGTGCAGTTCGGTGACGATTTCCAGATAGCTGGCCAAGGTACGCAATTTGGCGGTGGAGCCCAACTCCAGCTTGGTTCCCTGATTGATGTTGAGCGGCTGCGGATAGTTGTCGGCTTGCACGCGCAACACATTCGCGTTCCGGCCTGCCAGCTTCTCGCGTTCATAGAGTGTGAAGCTGTAAATCACCCCGTCGGCATCGTCGGAGCTCAACAACCGTTTGCCGAATAGACCGGCGCGGCCAGCGGCTTCCGGTTGCGAAAGCGATTCCAGAATCCGCGCAACACCTGTGGTTGCGTCGCGATCGAGCGTGGTGGACGCGGTCAGGTCCAGGCGGTCCAATGCATACAGGCTCTCCGCGCCGGTCAATCCCAGCAGGGCCACGCGAATGGCGTCAATTCCTTTACGCTCGGCGAAGCCTTTGCGTTGCGGCAAAACACGCGGAGCCGGCGAAGGCGTTCGATTTGACGGTTCCGCGGCGGCATCCTCTACCGGCGCAGGAATGGTATGAACCTCTTCATGGACCGGATCAGGCAGAAGCTCGCGGGCTGATCTGTCGGGATCGCGATCATGATACACCGGCCGCACAGCCAACGCGGCATCGCGCAAAGCCATAGAGGTGATACCGTCACGGCCCAGCAGGACCAGGTACGTATCCACCCGCCGGGTGAGCGCGTCGCGATCATCACTCAAGAAAGCGGACGGGCGCTTGGCCGCTAATAGCAGCGAAACCGCCTGGCGGTAGGCCAGGGCGCGGGCGTCGAACTTTCCCTCAGCGCGCGCTTCGTCGTCGGACAAAAGCAATAACTGATTTACCACCTGCGGATCCACGCCAAACCAGGCGCGCAGGCCGTCCGCCAGGCCTATAATTTCGCCCTTCGACTTGGTGGCGGCCAGCGGCAATGCGTTGATGTAATCGCTGACAATCTGCCTCCGCGCGTCCAGATTCTGCGCGCCGCCCTGATACACGCGCAGCGAAGACGCCATCATTTGGCCCAACTTATCGCTGGGGGTCAGCGTCCTGCCGCCCGGTGAATGGCGCAGTTTTTCGAGTTGCGTGGCGACGGTGCTGGCGCCGGTGACTGGGTGGCCGGGATTGACTTTGTTGAGAGCGACGTCGAGCACCGCCCGTAACAGGCGCTCCCATTCAATCGTCGGATTGCGATAGGGCAGGGATTCTTCCAGAATCTGGCGGTTTTCGGCAAACAAAAGTGTTTGCACCATCACCGGAGCGATGGCCGAATACTCGGGGAAAAATTCGCGCGGGATCGTCGTCTCATAGAGCGAAGCGCCCTGGACGTCATGGAGCAGCAGCCCGCTGCGGATTTTTTCGCGATAGATGGGAGGCAACCCCAGCGCAATCGCCCGCCGGTTCATGGCCGAAAGTTCGCTATGCTCCGTCTGAATGTAGCCAGCCCGCGCCAGCCGCTCCGCCGCCTGGGGCAGCAGCGCGTAACCCATCCGCAGATCGTACGGTCCCGGGTTTTCCAGCTTTGGCGGATTGCGGCCGGGGCCGGCGGCCGGATGGAAGGTCATCTGGCGGGCGGTGAAATACAGCCAGTGGGCCTGCAGGAACGAAGTGCGAAACTCGGCGATGGCCAGGACCGCAATCAGGGTCATCAGGATGGCAAACAGCCAGCGGCCTGTGCGCCACTGGGTGGCTTCCTTGGCGCGCTTGGCAAGCCGATGCTCGGCCAAGCCGTCGTTAATTGAGCTGGGGCGGTCAGCTGCCGCGTCGGTTAGGGGAACTTCGCTAGCCGACGCTCCGCCTGCCAGCGCCTGGTCGGCTGGTACGGGAATTGGCGTTAGCGGACCCAAACGGATCAAGAAAAGGTGGACCTCAATCGCTTAGATGTCGATGTGGCCAAAACGTTTCAGGCAGCCTATGTTAGTCACGGCCCATTACGCCCAGTTCAGGCTGCGGAAAGTTAGCGCGCCCACTGCGGCATCACATACGCATAGAATAAGGCCAAAAGGCCCACCAGGCAAGTAAGAAATACGCTGTGCTTCAGCGTGAAACGCAGCAGGTTGGATTCTTCCGAACGCGGCATTTGCGTAGCGGCAACCGCCACGGCGATGCTTTGCAGGCTGATCATCTTGCCCATCACGCCTCCACTGGAATTGGCCGCTGCCATCAGGGCGGGGTTCAAGCCCAACTTGGCGGCGGTGACGGTTTGCAGGGTGCCAAATAAGGCGTTCGCCGAAGTATCACTTCCGGTGAGGAACACGCCCATCCAACCCAGCAGCGTACTGAAGAACGGGAAAGCTTTGCCGGTACCGGCCATTACCAAGCCCAAGGTTGCCGTTTCGCCGGAGTAATTCATGACGAACGCCAACGCCAAAACCGACGCGATGGTTAGAATCGGTAACGCCAACTGCTGGGCGGTTTGCACGGTGTACTTGCCCAGGCGTGCCGGGCTTACTTTCAATACGAAGCAGGAGGCGAACACGGCGAACAGGCACGAGGTGCCGGATGCCGAGAGAAAGTTTAGCGCGTAGGTGGCCCCATAAGGAGCGGGCGCGTTGGTTACCGGCGGCATCCGTTGAATGAGATTGTGCAGGCCGGGCCACTGGATGACTTTCGTCGTCGTGTCCAAAATCGCCTTGGTGACGGGCGTACCCCAGATCAACACAAAAACGACCAACAGAAGATACGGCGTCCAGGCCTGGAAAACTTCACCAGTGGTAAAGCGGCTGTTG
>JANXYJ010000052.1 GCA_025350105.1 Terriglobia bacterium
GTTTGCCCAGGTAATTGATGTTGAATCGATTTTGAACCGCTGGGCTGTGCTCGCAGATTTTCGGTGGGCCAAGAATGGCGATTAAATTGCTTGCATTTTATTGTTAGTATGCTACACTACTTCAAAGTCGGAATCAGAAACTCCGTCGGACGTCACAACGGAGTTCTCCCCACGGGCAGACAGTCGGCAGCCTTTGAAAATCGCCAGTGGATCCCCTTCGCAGTGGATCACAAAAATCTCATTGCTGTTTCCATTCCGGTCTTTCGGCCCTTCGCAGATACAGTTTTAGCGGAGTGGAGACGGTTTTGGGTCTTGGTTCGGAGCTCCAGTTGTGAAATGGTCGGTTTCGGAATGAAACATCTGAACCTTTTTGGTTCGCTTAGCGTCTAACTTCGGTGAGAGCAGGCGTAGAGAGTCGGAAAGGTTGACCGAGAAAAGTTTGTCCCTGCGCCTACTAAGCAAAGGGTTGTTGCAATAGACTGGCTTTCATGATTGGGTTGCAGCGGAAAGTTGTGATAGTCGGTTGTGATAGCGCCTTTTGGCCGATTGCCGTGTTCGGCTGGCTACGTTTTGATGGCTAAGTTTTGATGGCTGATGATTTTATGGCTGATGATTGGCTATGTATGGATAGCAAGTGGTGGTAGAAAAGACCGGTTGTTGTAGGTAGGCAGTAGAAAAGACGGGCAGTTTCCATAAAGCTGGGCGTTACCAAAAACCTTGTCGTTGATGAAGTGGGAAAGAATAGATTACAAAACAAGATTCAACTGGAACAGGAAGACTGGAACAGAGAAGAGACGAGACAGGAGACGGTAAGAATATGACAAAGAATGAACTAAAAAAATTCAAGGATATTTTGGAGGCAAAGCAGCGCGAACTGGAACTGCTGGTGCGCAACCGCGATGGCATCGCGATCGAAAAGAGCCCGGACGCTCTCGATGAAGTTCAACACGCCGCCGAACGCGAACTCGCCATTCGCAACCTGGACCGTGAATCCAGCTTGCTGCGCAACGTGCGAGGCGCCCTCCGCCGGATTGAGGATGGCAGCTTCGGCGTGTGCCTGCACTGCGAAGAGGATATCAGCCCGAAACGTCTGGCTGCGGTGCCGTGGACCCCGTTCTGCATCCAATGCCAGGAAATGGCCGACCGCAATCAGGCCGGCGAAGGTTCGGAGAATTTGGACGAACTGTTGGTTAACGCGGCCTAAAGGCCCCACCGCCAGTAGTTCACAATTAGACTCAGTCCGTCTTTCTCTTTACCCTTCTTGCATGAAAGCTGCGCGGATCCCACTTCGGGGTCCGCGCAATTTTGTTTCATCTACAACGCGGATCCTTTGCAGCTTCAGCACCACTTTAAGCAATACCGATAAGGGAGCGCATGCGCCCGGCCTGCTCTTTTTCCCTTCGAAACGAATAGAATTGCTCAGCTTGGCAGAACGTACAGACCCCGTTCACTTCGATTTGCGACTCCGCTACGCCCAGCTGTAAGGCCTGCTGGCGATTCGCCATCGCCAGATCGAGATACAACTTGCCATGGCGGTTTTGCATCAACATGGGTGCAAACTGCTGAGCCACTTCGCGTCCTATCTCATAACAACAAGGCCCAATGCCCGGACCAATCGCCACCACCAAATTCCCCGCGTGCGTGCCATACAGTGCGGCCATCTTTTCGACTGCCGTCGGCACAATCCCCGCCGCCGTTCCCCGCCAACCAGCGTGAATCGCAGCCACCGCCTGGTTCTTTGTATCGGCCAGCAGCACCGGATAGCAGTCGGCCGTGCGAATTTCCAGCGTCAGTTCCCGCTGGTTGGTAACCAAAGCATCTCCTTCCCCAATACAACGGGGTTCCGGTGTCTGCGCTTCCAGCACGATCCGGGAATGAATTTGTTTGGCAAAAACGCTAGCGGTGGGTGCTGGATCGGATTTCGTCCCGAAGCCGTGCCGCAGCCATAGCAAGGGAGAAAGCAGGGAAGAGTAGAGCACGTCTTTTTCTGAACCAAACCTATTCCTGAACCAATTTAGTCCTGAACCAATTTAGATTCCACGCGTGCCGCACGTGCCTGCTCCGCGGGCGCAGCCGTTTCGCTCGCACCCGTCTGGTCCAGCAGGAGTGACAACTGGCGCGCTTTGTGGTCCACCCGCTGGCGAATGGTAGAGAGCTCTTTTTCCGCGTTTTGCAACTTGTCGGCCAGATGCAAGCAAGCCAGCACCGCCACCCTTTGCGCGTCCATGGCCAACGAAGAACGGCCTTTGGTGGCCGCCGAAATGCTGGTCATCAAATCGTCCACCGTTTGCGCCAGCGCCTCAATTTCACCCGGCTCGCCCGTCGCGGCCAGTGTGTACGACTGATTATAGATGGTGACGCGTACTGCTTTACGCTCTGCCGCCGAATCCATGCCGCAGCCCCCTGTCTTTCATTATCGTCCCTCTTATCGTCCGCAATTCCCGCCCGCAATTCCGGCCCATATTGACGATGGACGAATGGCGCGCTGCTGACACGATACTCAAAAACAATAATGCCTATAAAGCCGACGCCGTGAACCCGGCGTGATGGATTTGTGGCCGTCGAAGGCTGGACAACCGTCCGAACTCTCTTAACGAACTTCTGGGTGGCCCTTATGCCAAGGCCCTTATGCCGCCCTACTGCCCGCTGGCCACTTCTATCTGGCCCAGCAATTTTTCAATTCGCACCCGAACCTGCTTGCGTTCCACGCGAAGGCTGTCTAACTCCTCGCGCAGCTTTTGCATTTCCGCTCCCGCTTTGGCCCCTTGTACGGACGATTTTTGGTGTTGGGCCAACACGGTGGCGTGCTGTTGCGAAACCTCCTGCAATTCCTTGCGCGCGGCGTCGCGTTCCCCAACGGCTTTGTCGCGCTCAAGCAATGCTTGTTGCACCCGCGCCAGCGATTGCTGCCATTCCGCTTTGCCCTTTTCAAGCGCGGCACTGGTTTGTTCTCTTTCGCTGACCGCTTTATTGCGCTCACTGCGCAAGCTGGTGATCATCTCAAGGGCCCGGCGGACGCGTTCCTCGAGGATTTCCAGCGAACCGATGTCCATCGACGTGTCCAACGACGTGTCCAACGACGTGTCCAACGACAGATCCGTCTTCATCTCTGCCGGCATCCCCGCCGGTTCGCCGTTCACGATTTGGGGTCCTGGTTTTTCGCTCACCTAGAAATTCCTTTGCGTGAGGAGGTTCACTTGACGCTAAACGGCCGGAATCAGATTGGCTTTGGCGGCCTCTTTTACCGCCGCCATTCGCTCTGCTTCCGCTTTTTCCAGAGCCGACTTGGCTTGGCCCACCAGCGTGTTGAACGCCGGTGCGTCGTGATAGGCCATTTCGGCCAGCACCTTGCGGTTCAACTCAATGCCGGCCTTCTTTAAGCCGTCCATGAATTTGCTGTAGGAAAGCTCCGCGGCTTTGCAGGCGGCGCCAATACGCACAATCCAAAGCGAGCGGAAATCGCGTTTCTTTTGTTTGCGGCCCACATAGCCGTAGCGCAGCGATTTTTCCACCGCTTCCTGAGCCGAGCGGTGCAGTTTGCTCTTGGTGAGGAAAAAGCCCTTCGCCAGGGCCAGCGTCTTCTTGCGGCTAGCTCGCCGCTTGGTACCACGTTTTACTCTAGGCACGTTTTCTCCTTATGTTGTTTGAAACGGCGGCGTGCACTTCTGATTCACCGCCAAAACCGCGGAACAGGCACGTGCAGCGCACTGTCCACAGGCATATACAGCAGAATTCTAGTACGGAATCATCCGCTTCAGCTCCGCCTGGTTGGTGTCGTCAGCCAACACCGCCTGTCCCAGACGCCGCTTCCGCGAGCGCGACTTCGAGGTCAAAATATGACGGGCAAACGCATGCCGGCGCATCACTTTGCCGGTCCCCGTCTTCTTAAACCGCTTTGACGCACCCTTATGGGTCTTTAACTTTGGCATAAACTTTCCTATCGGGTGAGTCGTGCCCGGCGCCGACTTATGGCAACGCGCACTTTTTTGATGATAGCACAGGGCGCAACCGTTAGATTCTAAACTTGAGTGGCGGGAAAGTTTGCCGGGCCCCGCTCTTACTCATCAGAAGGGACTACATGACCCGCACCAAGTTTAGGACCTACGACAGCGATAAAAGCGATTATCCTGCCACGTTAACCGCTTCGACGAGTGCCGACGAGTTGCCAACTCTCGCCAGCGTTGTCTTTCGAATCCAGGATGTCAATACTGGAACGGTCACCAGCAAGACGTTGAAGTTTGTCGACAATGGTGACGGAACCGCGACGCTGACTCTGGCTGCGGCGCCAGACTCTCCGTGTAATCTTGCTTTCGCGGTTCAAGTGCGTTTTCCGGCCAACAACCCTGTAGACACGCCAATGAAGTTGGTTTTTAAAGGGGCGAACGGAAGCAGCGTCACTGATAAGATTTTTCCCGAATCCATGCCGATTGTGTTCGCCAACTACGTGGTCCACTACCGTTAGGTGAGGTGCACTATGAGATTCTTTTTCTTGCTGTTTTTCGCGGCTGGCGCCTTTGGGGCCGACCTTTCACCGTTTAACATCGCTATTGGAAGAATTCTTACGCCGGAAACCGGATTGACCGTGGACGACGAAATCGACACGTTATTGAATCAACGGCAAGCGATGGTGGCTTCCTTCGCGCCCAACGTCAAAAACGCCGGGGCACAACCTCCCGCTCAGCAGCTTCCCGAACTCGCTAGAATTGCTGATCGCTATCGAAGATTGAGGAACGATACCCAGACAGGAGCTTCCAGCAGTTCGGCGGGTTCGACTTCGCTCGTGTTGAATCCGTATCTCGCCGATATTTTGGGCATCTCTTTGGAATCCGGGGCTATTCTGAAAACCGTTTCTGGGAATACAATCAATCTCCAAATCAAGCCGGCGGGGCTATTTTGCGCTACCAAGTTTGGTGATGCGACGCGGGCTCTGCCTGGCGTGCCGGACAACGCCGCGTGCTTGGAATTCTGGAAAAGAGTAGGCATCACTGCGGCCTTTGACAAGAGCCGCTCCAATGCGCCCTCGCAGTTAGTGGCGCTGCAGGACGATTTCAGCGAATTTCGAGTCCGGTTTGATTTGCTGGCACCGCAGTTAAAGAAGGCCCGGCAGGCCTTGCTGGCGAAAATGGAACAACAAGGGGCGGCGGCGACTACCATTGGTTGTCTTTTTTCCGAATTGAGCGGCTGCGAGAAACCGAACCCGCAATTGATCACCTGGACCGAACGAACCAAAACAGCCCTGAAATCGGCCGCAGCGAAGCCTGAGGCGGTACGGAAAGCGGAACTCGAAAAGACGTTCGGCACCGCGCTAGACCAACTCCAGAAGTTATTTGAGACCGAACCAGACTTGAAAGCGCATATGGCTCCGCTGATTCTTCCGTTTGGGAAATCGTACGCGGAATCGAATTTGTTGGCTTTGAAGGTTGACGAGTTAGGGCGCACCAGCTTTTCCGTCGAATACTCCCTCAACCGCCCCGACGTGGCCAAGGCCGACCTGGCCAACGGAATCGTAACCAAGGGCCAGCGGCCGCCGGATCTGTCCACTGCCCGTGCGATTTATGCGCGTAATTACCAACCCTTTGTGTTTACCGCCAATGGCGAAGCGTCATGGTTTAACGAAACCTTGCCGGGAATGAACGGGGCGTTCCGCAGTTGGCAGGTCAGCGCCATGGGCACGTTTCTGTTAAAAGAAATTCCGAACATGGGCAAGACCACGCTTTCCTTCGGTGGCTTGATCGGCGATCTGCACCAGCAGCCGCTGGGTTTCGACTACACCGTACCCTTGGTGAACGATCCGACCAAATCGGTGGCGATTAATTTAACGGGTCCGGTTCGTGCATTCAACGCCCGTTTGGAATTTCCCACCGCCAACAAAAGCGTGACGATTCCCATTTCGTTCACCTACTCGAACCGCACGGATCTACAAAAGGAAGCGGACGTGCGGGGATCGATTGGGATCACGGTGCGGTTTGACTCGTTCTTCCCGACGGCGACTCCGGCGAGGTAACGTCAACGGCGGCACCCGCGCCAGTTCCGGCGAAATAATATTGGTACGGCTGGGCGGTCTCGTCCCGGTCTCCGTCAAGGAGAGGCCACCCGGGTGGTCTTTTCTGCTTCAAGATACGAGAAGCACAACGCTGCCGCTTGCGCAACCTGTATTCTTTTTGTTATTCTGAAATCCGTATCTTTCTTGGGAGGCCGTGGCTGAGGTCAAGCTGGCCGTTTGGACCATTCATAACATGAGCCGCAAATCAGGTAAAAAGTATTCCGCTGCGTTTAAACAGGTTGAAGCCAAGCCCTACACCTTGGAAGACGCCGTTCCTCTGGTCAAAAAAATCAAGTTCGCCAAATTCGACGAAACCGTTGAATTGCACATGCGGCTTGGTGTGGACCCCAAGCACGCCGACCAGATGGTGCGCGGCACGGTAGTGCTGCCCAATGGTTTGGGCAAGACCAAAACCGTGCTGGTGATTGCCTCTGGCGACAAGCTTCGCGAAGCCACCGAAGCCGGCGCCGATTTTGTGGGCGGCGACGATATGGTCACGAAAATCCAGACCGAAAACTGGACTGCCTATGACGCCGTGATCGCCACGCCGGACATGATGCGCAGCGTCGGTAAATTGGGTAAGGTTCTGGGCCCGCGTGGACTGATGCCGAATCCGAAGACGGGCACTGTCACCACTGATGTCGCCAACGCCGTAAGAGAAGTGAAAGCCGGTAAAGTGGAATTCCGCGTGGACAAAACTGGCGTGATTCATGTGCCGTTTGGTAAGGTCAGTTTCGACCAGGTCAAGCTTGTGGAAAACGCCACTACCTTATTGAACGCCGTTGTGAAGGCCAAGCCGGCCGCAGCCAAGGGTAAATACGTCAAAAGCGTAACCGTGTGCTCCACTATGGGGCCTGGCGTTTCGTTGGACGTTACTCCCTACAATCAGAAGACGGTTTAGGCCTAGCTGTAAGTCATTACTTAGGAAACGCTCGTCATGAAAAAGAAACCCGAAAAGCAGAAAGACTTAGAACATTTGAAGGGCGAATTGTCGGGAGACAAAAGCATCTTTCTGACTGGCTACGAGAAGATGACCGTGGACCAGGATTTCGCTCTGCGCAAGACCGTGCGTGGCGCCGGCGGCAACTACAAGGTGGTGAAAAACAACATCGCCGAGAAAGCGGCCGAAGGCATGAAGGCCAGCGAACTTTTGACAGGGCTGAAGGGCATGTGCGCGATTGCCTATACTTCGGGGGACCCCGTGGCCTTGGCGAAAGCTTTAAGTGCCTACGCGAAAGAAAATCCGGCATTCACCTTTAAGGCGGGCATGGTGGAAGGCCGCGTAGTGGATTTGAACGGCATTAAAGAGCTGGCCACATTGCCTTCAAAGGAAGCAGTCTTCTCCAAGCTGTTGTGGGTAATTAATGCTCCCGCGCAGCAGTTGGTTACGGTGATGAATGCCGTTGGCCGCAATTTGGCCGTGGTGGTGGATCAGGGCGTCAAGGAAAACAAGTTTAGCGCGTAAGTTGGTTAATGGGTTCACGATTTTAGCAGCACGAATTTCATAGTAAGAGGATAAAGACCATGGCAGATATCAACGGAATTGCGGAACAGATTCAAGGGCTGACGTTGCTCGAAGCGTCTCAGCTGGTGAAGTTGCTCGAAGAGAAGCTGGGTGTATCGGCGGCAGCGGCCGTGGCAGCAGCTCCGGCAGGCGGCGGCGCGGCAGCGGCGGCTCCGGTGGAAGAGAAGACTGAGTTCACGGTGGTGCTCACCGCCGCGGGCGCCAATAAGATCAACGTCATCAAAGCCGTTCGCGAAGTTACCAGCCTGGGCTTGAAGGAAGCCAAGGATCTGGTGGACGGCGCTCCCAAGACGGTGAAAGAAGGCGTCAATAAAGAAGAAGCCGAGACCATCAAGAAGAAATTTACTGACGCCGGCGCTACGGTCGAAGTAAAGTAAGCTTTTTGGGCGCCGGATGCGGGTTCGGGGCTTCCTTTGAATGCCGCGCCCGAAGCCAGCCGCCTCCCCGGCTTGGCTTTTGCTATGCTTTAAGGTATGGACATGCGCGCAGGGTTGGCTGCGCGCTGTCTTTTTTTGATTTTGGTTTTGACTTTGGTCCTCCAGACCGGCAAAAGGTGAATTTGGCGCCCTGCGTTCTGCTTGGCAGTTCGTCCGAACTTTCGCTAGGCTTTGTCCTGCGTAATCTTGTCGCCCGAAGTGTATCGGCTCCTTTTTGCGAGCCGCACCTCGGGCTTTCTGTGTTGGCGGTTTCAGGTCTTAATTTCTGGGCGGGCTCGGTTTGTCTTTCTTAGGCAGTTTGTCCCAGTAGCCGGTTGTCTCGGCAGATGGTTGCTTGTAGGCGGGTGTTTCTGTAGCAGGGTTTCTGTAGAAAGAAACGAGGATTGGATCCATGCAAACTCCGGAAAATAGCTTAGTTCGTGAACGTGTTGATTTTTCAAAGATCAAGACGTCGATTCCGATTCCGAATCTGATCGAGATTCAGAAGAAGTCCTACGCGCGGTTTCTGCAGATGGATTTGTTGCCCAGTGAGCGCGACGATTCCGGCCTCGAAAGCGTGTTCAAAAGTGTTTTTCCGATTTCCGATTTCCGCGGCCTCAGCCAGCTTGAGTTTGTCGATTACGCCATCGGTAACTGGGAATGCAAATGCGGCAATTTGAAGGGGCTGCATCACTTGCGCTCCACTTGCCGGAATCCGGCTTGCGGCGCTACCATTCAGACCGATCCGTTTCATTTGGGCGATGTGTTGTGCCATCGCTGCGGTACGTTTAACAAAAACATCGTCACCTTCTGCAACCGTTGCGGTGACCCGGTAGGCCTGCAGCTGAAATACGACGTGCCGGAGTGCGAAGAGCGCGGCATGACCTACGCTGCTCCGCTAAAAGTAACCATCCGGCTTACGGTTTACGACAAGGATCCCGAGACCGGCAACAAGACCGTTCGCGATATTAAAGAGCAGGAAGTGTTCTTCGGCGAAATTCCGCTGATGACCGAGAACGGCACCTTCATCATTAATGGCACCGAGCGCGTCATTGTTTCGCAGTTGCACCGTTCGCCCGGGGTGTTCTTTGAACGTCAACAGGCCCAGGGCTACTTTTTGGGCAAGATCATTCCCTATCGCGGCAGTTGGGTGGAGTTTGAATACGACAACAAGAACCTTTTGTACGTGCGTATCGATCGCAAGCGCAAATTCTACGGGACGGTTTTCCTGCGGGCGCTGGGCCTGAAGACCGACGCGGAAATTTTGCGTGCGTTTTACACCTGCAATGACATTGTTATAAAGGACAAGAAGCTGTACTGGAAGGTTTCTGACGGCTTAGTTGGCCACAAACTTTCACACGCCGTTACCACCAAGGGCGGGGAAACCGTGGTTCCGCAGGGACGCAAAATCACCAACAGCGTTTATAAGGAATTGCAGAAGGCCAAGATTGAACAGGTGGAGGTTTCGGCCAACGATCTGGAAGGCGCCTACGTGGCCGCCGACGTCATCGACATGGAAACCGGCGAGGTGCTGATCGAGGCCAATCACGAGATCACCCCCGCGGTGGCCGGCAAGCTGATTGACGCTGGGATAAAGACCTTCGACATCTTCTTCCCTGAGCTCGACGAAGTGGGCAACGTCATTTCGATGACGCTCAAAAAGGACGCCGTTCGCCAGCAGAACGAAGCGTTGCTCGAAATCTACCGCAAACTGCGTCCGGGCGATCCGCCGACGGTGGATACCGCAACCCAGTTGTTCCAGGGCATGTTCTTCGACCCGCGCAAGTACGACTTTTCGCGCGTGGGCCGCATGAAGTTCAACATCAAGATCCACGATAAAGCGGATGGAACTTCGCTGGACAAGCGGACTCTCGATCACGACGATTTCATCAACACCACCAAGTACCTGTTGAAGTTGCGCCGCGGTATTGGCGCGGTGGACGACATCGATCACTTGGGTAACCGCCGCGTACGCGCGGTGGGCGAATTGCTTGAAAATCAGTTCCGCATCGGACTAGTTCGCATGGAACGCGCCATCAAAGAAAAGATGAGCGTGTATCAGGAAATGTCCACGGCAATGCCGCACGACTTGGTGAACGCCAAGCCGGTGATGGCGGCCATCCGCGAATTTTTCGGCTCCTCGCAACTTTCGCAGTTCATGGATCAAACCAACCCCTTGAGCGAAATCACGCACAAGCGGCGTTTGTCGGCCCTTGGACCAGGCGGTTTGTCGCGGGAACGCGCGGGCTTTGAAGTCCGTGACGTTCACCCCACCCACTACGGCCGCATCTGCCCGATTGAAACGCCGGAAGGCCCTAACATTGGTTTGATCAGTTCGCTTTCCTGCTTTGCGCGCATCAACGATTACGGGTTTATCGAAAGCCCCTACCGGCGCGTGAAGGAAGGCGCGGTGGTGGACGAAGTCCAGATTCTGAATCCGGGCGATACCGAATTCAAAGTGGGCCAGGTGCTGACGCACGGCGCGCTCGACAAAGCCAATAAGCATGTAGGCGCGCAAAAGCAGCATGCCGAGTTTGAAGCCCATTGCGACTACCTGTCGGCGTGGGAAGAAGACAAATACATCATCGCCCAGGCGAACGTTGGCCTGGATGAAAACGGCAAGATTACATCGGAACTGGTGAACGCCCGGCAGGCCGGTAACTTTGTGCTGAAACATGTTTCGGAAATCGAGTACATGGACGTCAGCCCGAAGCAGTTGGTCTCGGTAGCGGCGAGTTTGATTCCGTTCCTGGAAAACGACGACGCCAACCGCGCATTGATGGGATCGAACATGCAACGCCAGGCCGTGCCTTTGCTGCGGGCCGATTCGCCTTATGTTGGTACCGGCATGGAGCGGGTGACCGCGCGCGATTCCGGCGCGGTGATCATCTGCAAACGCTCCGGTACGGTGGATTCGGTCGATAGCGAACGCATCATTGTGCGTGTCGAAGGTTCGGGTCACGAAGGCCAGATGTCGCGTGAAGTCGGCGCGGATATCTACCAGTTGACCAAGTTCAAGCGATCGAACCAGAACACCTGCATCAATCAGAAGCCCATCGTATTCGAAGGGCAGCGCGTCAAAAAAGGCGCGGTACTGGCCGACGGTCCGTGCACCGAGGCCGGCGAGTTGGCGCTTGGACGCAACGTGCTGGTCGGGTTCATGCCGTGGCGCGGCTACAACTTCGAAGACGCGATCGTGGTCAGCGAAAAGCTGGTCAAGGACGACTATTACACTTCGATCCACATTGAAGAGTTCG
>JANXYJ010000053.1 GCA_025350105.1 Terriglobia bacterium
TCTTCGCATGCAGTGGAAGCGCGGCGGATTTCACTTTGGCGCCAACACCATTGACGCGCGGGCACAACGAAATCGACGACTAACGCGGCAAGTAATTGGGGGGAGACGTAAGAAGATTACTCCGGCCGCTTCCCCCAATACGCATTCTCCAGCAATTCCCGAATCGCCTTCCGCTCAATCGGGCGTGGATTCCAATACGGATTCGTTGTGGCCAAATCAGCGGCCTTATCCAGGCCGTCCAAAGGCATGCCGATATCTTTCAACGCCACGTGTGCGCCGATTTTCACTGACAAATCGTAGATCCCCTGCGCCGCGTCTTTACAGCCCAGCGCGTCCGCCGCCAGCTTCATCGCTTCCGGCGCCGCTTCGCGGTTGTACGCCGTCGCGTACGGCAGGATCACCGTATGCACTTCCGCGTGCGGCAAGTTGAAAGTGCCTCCCAGGGTGTGGCACAGCTTGTGATGAATCGCCATGCCGACGTTGCCCAGAACGGTTCCTCCCAACCACGCGCCGTACAATGCGTCGGAACGGGCGTCTAAGTTGGCTGGGTCTTTGACGATGATCGGCAATGATCGAGCCAGTGCCCGAATGCCTTCCTGCGCCATCAAACTCATCACCGGGTTGCCGTCCTGCGCGTACAGGCCTTCCACCATATGTGCCATGGCGTTCATACCGGATGGCCCCGCGATTTTCGCGGGCAGAGTCAGCGTCAGATTCACATCGTAGATCACCGTGCGCGGCAGCACGCGGCGATCTTTACCTGTTTTCTTCACGCCCGCTTCAGTGATGCCGTAAATCGGCGTCATCTCCGAACCAGCGTAAGTGGTCGGCACCGCCACAATCGGCAAGCCGCTTTCTAGCGCAATGGCTTTCCCCAATCCCACTGTCGATCCGCCGCCGATGGCCACATAGCAATCGGCGTCCAAGCGCTTGGCTTCCTCGCGCGCCGCCCGCGCCGTTTCAATGGGCACGTGCATCACGGCTTTGGCGTAGACGCCCGCCGACATCGCGCCCAGTCTTTGTGACGCGCTTTCGGCGTCTTTCTGTTGCTCCGGCGTGGACAACACCAGCGCACGCTTTGCGCCCAGGTGTTTCACCTCGTCGGCCAGGCGGTCCAAGGTGCCAACGCCGAAGATCACGCGCGCGGCGGGTTGATCGTAGACAAAGGGCTTCATAGTTTCTACCAGAGTCCACCAGTCGCAACAGGAAACGCAAGGCGCGGAAGCTGAATTCCGCGCACGCAACAACAAGTTGCTGCCGTCGAATGATGGCCGCAGGGCCTTGTGACTGATCCTCCTACGTAAGGCGGTCCGATATTCCTACGTACTAGAACGTACCGGTACGAATTTATACAAAGGACCAAAGTTAACGCTGTACAGATGGCCAAAGCGGCTTTATGATATTTCATCTGCAGTTTAATATTTAGGTGGAGGAAGTATGAAAAAAACGCTTGATCGATCTGTGTTTGCAGCGGGGATATTCACGGCGCTGTTTGCGATTACGTCACATTTGGCCGCCCAGGACCCGCGTAGCGTGGGAATGAAACTTGGCCAGGACCAAGATCCCGGCGCCAGCGTGGATGCCGACGGCACCTTTAGCGGGGGAATGAAGCTCTATGATGTGGGCAAGAATGGCGGAGGCGGCGGCGAAGATCAGGCCAAGAACACGCAGGTAAACAATCCCCTGCTCGATTCGGTGCAGATTTTCAACGGTTTTCGGCCGTTTGTGCGCACCACGCAGAGCGAGGTCTCCGCCGTCGCCTCCGGCAAGAACGTAGTGGTTACCTACAACAATTCAGCGGGCCTGCACGTGTCGCCGAATGCGACCAATACCGGCCTGGTGACGGATCAAGTGAGGATCTCTGGTTATTCCACCTCCAATGACGGCGGCAAAACCTGGACCAGTGGCTACATTCCCGCTCCCGCTGGCGGCGGGGCAACCGATGGCGATCCGTCGATCGCGACCGACCGGAAGGGCAACTTCTATTTCGCGAATCTGGCGCAATCGAGTGCCGGATTTGGCGTCTTCGTAAACAAATCCACGGACGGCGGTAAAACGTGGACCGCTGGTGTGACGGTGGGGATCGATGGCGCGGGCGACAAAGAATGGTTGGCGGTGGGTCCCGATCCGGTGAAAAAATCGCAGGACAACGTTTATGTCACCTGGACCAGTTTCCGGGCGAATTGCGAGCTGCGCTTCGGCCGTTCCACTGACGGCGGTGCAACGTTTGCATCCAAAACCATTTTCATCGCAACCGCCAACGCCAACCAGGCGGCGCCGCAAAATTGCTTACAATTTTCGAACATTGTTGTGGATTCCAAGCGCGGGACCATCTACGTTCCGTTCCTGCGTTTCAGCAACGCCGATCAGGATTTCATTCAGATGCTGATTTCCGATGACGCGGGCGTTACCTTTCGTCTGGCCACCTTCAACGTGCCGGGCGCGCCCACGACCACGGTTTATCCCGTCACCCAGCCGGGCGAACTCACTTCTTGTGGCACCAACAACCTGCGGCTAACCATTCATGGGCCTCTCAGCTCTGGCGTGGGGCAGTTTGGGCTACCGCGTTATGTGAACGCTTCGCGGTTGGTTCTGCAGCCCAGCGCCGCCGCGCGCGACGGTGTAGTCTATCTGGCTTGGCCCAATTCCACCAGTCTCTTTTATGGCGATCCAGCGGGCCATTCGAACATTTTGTTTATGCGCTCCGACGACGGAGGGAACACCTGGCGTGCGCCGGTGATCGCCAATCCGATTATCAGCTCCGACCCGCAACACGTTGCTCCTTCCTTGGCCATCGACGGAGACAACGGAGTGCACATCAGCTACTACACCCAACACGCCAATGGCACGGTGGATTTGAACATCGCCAATTCGTCAAACGGCGGCGCCACCTTCCCGGTGAACCGCAACATTCGCGTCACCACCACTTCCTTCACATTGCCGCCCACCAACCTGCCCCTCACCGGCGCGCCCAACTATGCGGCCACCAACTTCGATCGCCAGATCGCGGTGTGCTATGGGCTCGGTGAATACCAAAGCTTGACGACAACCGATGAAAAGCTGAACGCGGCCTGGGGCGATGCCCGCAATCTGATCACGGAACCAGTGAATGCGCTGGACCCCATCTCGGGCCAAACGCACAGCCAGGCGGACGTCTTCTTTGCGTCCGTTGAATCGGACGACTAGCGCCAGTGGACGCCGATCAAAAGGGTAAGCAAAGTGGGGCCGGGCATCTTGTCCGGCCCGTTTTGCGTTCAGGCGTCACTACCCTTGCCGCCGGAACGCCGCCGGTGGCACTCCCACGATCCGCAGAAACCAGTTGGCCAGATGGCTTTGCGAAGAAAACCCACAGGCCAGCGCCACTTCCACCACCGGCAAAGCGGTGCCGGATAGCAGCTCCTTCGCCCGCTCAATGCGCCGGCCCAACACATATTGATGGGGCGATTGCCCGAACGCCGCTTTGAACGCCTTGGGCAGATACAACGGGCTCAGATCGACTTCAGCCGCGATCCCTTCAACGCGCAGGTCGCCATCCAGGTGTTCTTCGATATATTCGACGATGCGCCGCATTTTCGCGCCGGAAATTCCCGCGGGCGCGGCGGGAACACGTGTGGGCTTCGACCGCGAGGAATGCGTGCGCGCCAGATGCGCCGCCATCATTTGCGCGATGGAATCGATGTAGAGGCCGTCTTCGGTTCCTTCGCGCAAAGCGTTGGCGATGGCAATCGCCAATTGCTCCAGCAGGGGATCGATCATGGCAAAGCGCGGAACGATCTCAGCGGCGGACGCATCGCAGCCGTGAATTTCGCGCACCGCGGTTTGATAGGCGGACTGCCGCAAATACACTTGCAGAATTTCGGGCCGGCCAGAGTGCTGCCATTCCGTTGCCGCTTCGCCCGGCGTTAAGCACATGCGGCGCGGGCCAACCAAGGCCTGGTCCTGATGTCCGCCTTCAATTTTGCGCGTGACGGTGGTGGGCTGGCCCAGGTGATAAATCAGCGACGGATGATGCGCGGGCGGCTCGCTGGCCTGAAACGGTCCTTCTTCCAAAATGGCGGCGTAGAGTGACCGCCAACCCAAATCTTCGCTGTGCGCAATCAGGCGATTGTTGGGCCGCGACACGCGCCGGTGGGTGTCCCCTATGGTGAAGACCGGATCTTTAAGTGCCAGCGCCATTTGGTTTACAACTTTACTTTACCTGACCTCCGGGCCCGAAGTCTGGACTTAGGTTGGAATTGGGCCGTTGCCGGGCAGCGGCAATTTTATTCGGCATGTCCCGAATCTGTTCCCCAAGGCTCCATTTCTGCAAGCACGCCGCTTGGAATTGGATTAAGCTGATAAACGGAAATAAGGAGGCATACCCGATGAGCAGTCCCCAGACGTACTTTGGCTCACTCAAGCACTATGAGAAGGGCGGAGTCACCATCATCAACGATGATCCCAAGAACTACGCGTTTTCCAATATTTTCGAGGTGGCGGCGAAGTCCAAGCCTTACGAAAAAGTGGCCGTAGGCAAGAATTTGAAATACGTGATTGAAGCGGTACGCGCCGAGGGCGATTCGCCCTGGTACGAAACCGCCCATGATGAAGCCGTGCTGGTGATGGACGGCGAGTTGGAAGTGCATTACGTGAAGCCGGATGCGCCGCAGGCCGCTGCCGGGAAACAGGGCGCCATTAAATTGGCGGGCGAGCCCAAGGGCAAAAAGATGGGTTGGGTGAAGATCCGGCGAGGACACGAAGCGTTGTTGCCTGCTGGATCGGCGTATCAATTTAGAGCCAAGGGCGACCCGGGCGTGATGTTGATTCAAACCATCCTGGGCGATTTGACCATCGAACGATGGGCCGATATCTGTCAGAAGTAATTCAAGAAAGGATCATTGAACATGAGCACAGCAACACAGGTCGACACCACGACTCAGGCGCGCGCGGCGCTGGGTTATCAAATTCATAGCATCGGTCAATTTAACTTTCAGCGCGACGAATACTTCGCGCACATCAAGTATCCGGGCGGCAGCCACATCATCCCCATCGACAACTTCCTGCGCAGCCTGATGCGCGACGTGGCCTGGGGCTTTTTCTACGGAACGGTGAACTTCGACACTGTTTTCGGCACCATCAACCACTACGGCACGGTGGATATGTTCATCGGGCTGTTGAACGAAGCCTATCGCACCAGCAATCAACACTACGTAGAAACGTTTGATTCAAAAGACCTGAAACGTGTTTTTGAGGGTATGCTGGACGATTGGACCAACGAAGGCTTCGATCCGTTTGCGGCACCCGATGAAACCGGCGTGCCTTTTGGACGCAAGCACGGCAACAACAAGCGCGCCATCACCCGCGAACGCATGGTGGCCAAGCGCATGACCGGTCTGCCCGGCGATCTGCCGCTGCGCAGCGACGCCGCTGGCCAGCCCATCAACCGCCAGTTTACCGATGTTCCACAGGACGCCCCCGAGGTGCATGCCGAGCCCGGCTTTGAAAAAGAGGTGCACGCCTTCAACGCCTTCGCCTACGTCTCGCGCTCCGACGTCACTTGGAACCCCTCGGTGCTTTCTTGCGTGGACGACAGCCAATTCTGCGCGACAACGGAAGAACACATCTTACCGATCACCCACGGCAACGATCGTGTGGAATGGTTCATTCAGGCCACCGATGAAATCATCTGGGACATTGAAGACGGCAAAACCGGCCGCCCGCGCGCGAAAGTCGTCATGAAAGCCGGCGACGTGGCCGCCATGCCCGCCGACATTCGTCATCGCGGATACTCGCCCAAACGATCGATTCTGATCGTGTGGGAAAACAACGACGGCAGCCTGCCCAAGCGGTATTCGTCAGGTGAGTTGAAGCCGTATCCGGTGGAATTCTAGGCAATCGCTCATGTGGAGAAGAACCGCCGGGAGCGAGTAAGTCCGGCGGTTTTTCTTGGTATGCGAGAATAAACTCATGGCCGCGATGTCGCACGACGAACGAATGAACCGCTTAGAGCAGGTGGTTCAGGTTCTTGCCGAGGACCAGGTATCGCTAAGCAAGCTGATCGCTGAGCTTGCCACCGAAACCCGGCGCGGTTTTGATCGTGTCGCCGAACAATTCGCTGAAACTGACCGGCGTTTACGCGACCGCGATGAGCGTCTACATCAAACCGACGAACGCATCGACAAGCTGGTTTTGGCAATCGCGGAGTTGATTCGCAACCCAAATCAACAAAAGCCGTCATAAAAATCTACCTCGCCCAATGGTTGGGCGCGCAACCATCATCAATCGGGAGCAATCATCAACATGCCAACAACCGTAGACGTAACCCCAACACTCGATATCGAAACCCGCTTATTTATCAACAACCAATTCGTGAACGCCGTGGACGGCCACACTTGCAAAGTTTTGAATCCGCACGATGGCAGTTTGCTGTGTGAGATTCAGGAGGCGGGAACCAAAGATGTGGACGCTGCCGTTGCCGCCGCCCGCAATGCCTTCCCGGCGTGGAGCAAGATGCCCGCCAACGAACGCGGCAAGTTGATCTACAAACTGGCGGACGCGATTGAAGCCGACCGCGAATATATCTGCAAGCTGGAGAGCCTGGATACTGGCCACCCCATTCGCGATACCTATAATCTGGATATTTTCCGCACCGTGGCTACCTTCCGCTATATGGCCGGAATCGCCGATAAGATCGACGGCCGCGTGGTGCAGGTGGACCCGGGCTTTCATAACTTTGTCCTGCGTCAACCGGTGGGCGTGGTCGGCTCCATCGTGCCGTGGAATTTCCCGATGATGTTTGTCAGTTGGAAGCTGGCTCCGGCGCTGGCGGCGGGCAATTGTTGCGTGATGAAACCGGCGGAGCTGACGCCGCTCACCGCGCTGCGGATTGCCAAGCTGGCCCAAAACGTGGGCTTTCCTCCGGGCGTGATTAACGTGATCCCGGGACGTGGCAGCGTGGCGGGCCAACATCTGGCGGAACACATGGGAGTGGACAAGATCGCGTTCACGGGTTCCACGCCAGTGGGCCGCAAGATCGTGCAGGCGTCATCCACAAATTTGAAGCGCGTGCAACTGGAGCTGGGCGGAAAGGGCGCCAACATCGTGTTCGATGACGCGCCGCTGGACGCCGCGGTGGGCGGTTCGGCATTCGCAATCTTCCACAACCAGGGCCAGGCCTGTATCGCCGGTTCGCGTTTGCTGCTGCACGAAAAGATCGCCGACGAATTTTTGGAGAAGTTCATCAAGTTGGCCAAGTCCATCAAACAGGGCAACCCGCTCGACCCCGCCACGGAAATGGGCCCACTCACGTCCGCCGGACATCGCGACAAAGTGCTGAGTTACTCGAAAGTAGCGACGGATGAAGGCGGCAAGATTCTCACTGGTGGCAAAGCGCCCAATCGGGAAGACTTGGCCCAGGGTTATTATGTGGAACCCACCATTGTAGAAGCCAAACCGAACGACCGCGTGTGCCAGGAAGAAGTCTTCGGTCCGTTCGTCACCGTGACCCGTTTCAAGGACGAAGCCGAAGTACTGAAGATCGCCAACGGCGTGATCTATGGCCTGGGCGGCGGTTTGTGGACCAACAGCCTGCAGCGGGCCCATCGGGTGGCGGCGGAAATCCGTTCTGGCATGGTGTGGGTGAATTGCTACAAGCGCGTGAGCCCCGGCTCACCCTTCGGCGGCGTGGGCGAATCCGGCTACGGCCGCGACATGGGCGTGGAATCGATCCACGACTACACCGACGCGAAATCCATCTGGATTAACTACGACGCGCAAATCCCGCCGTTCTATAAGCGGTAACCTTTAGAACAATACCACTGGCCCGCGTTTTGCCTGTCAAAGGTGGCCGCGGGCCGTTTTTTTGCGGGCTCACCCGACGATGACTATCGCATCTCCAGCGCCACCTTCGGCGCAAACAGCAAATTCACCAGCAGCGCCATCACCCCGCCAATCGCAATCACCAGCACCATCGGCATCGCGGTTCCATTACCGAAGCTGCTCACCAGCCCTCCGCCCAATCCGCCCAACGCAAATTGAATGCAACCAAGCACCGCCGCTGCGCTGCCCGCGTTTTTCCCATGCGGAGCCAACGCCAGCGCCGTCGCATTCGGGAATGATGCTCCATTGCAACTGACGAACACAAACAGCGGAACCAAAATGCCGGTGAAGCCGAATGCGCCCGTGCTGGCAGTGATGAACAGAACCACTCCCGCCGCTGCGGCCAGCATCAGCGTCCAACGAAAAAGATCGTGCGGATGAACCTTGCGCACCAGCAATCCGTTCACCTGGGCGAATAAAACCAGGCCGACTGCGATCGCTCCGAAGAACAAGCCAAAGCGGTCGGCGCTAACGTGGTTCAGTTCGATAAACACCAATGGCGAGCCTTCCAAATACGCAAACATGCCAGCAGCGATAAAGCTGCCCGATATCGTGTAGGCCAGAAACACTGGTTCGCGCAGCAGGCTTCCGTAGAGCCGCATGGTGTTGCCCAGGTTCACGGGATGGCGTTTTTCCGGGGGCAGGCTTTCTTTCAAAAAGAACACGCAGGCAAGCAAAATGATGGTGCCCATGATGCTGACCATCCAGAAGTTGGCGCGCCAGCTCATGTGCACCACCAGCCAACCGCCAATCAACGGAGCGATCACCGGCGAAACGCCCACCACCAACATCAAAAACGAAAAAATGCGCGCGGCCTCGCGAGGCGGAAAGTAATCCCGCACTACGGTACGCGAAATCAACATCGGCGCGCACCCACCAATCGCCTGGATAAACCGCAACACCGTGAGCGTTTGGATATTCGGCGCAAACGCACAACCGAGCGACGCCAGAATATACATCACCAAACCTATGTACAGCGGCGGCTTCCGCCCCACGCTATCAGCAAACGGCCCGTAGAACAATTGCCCAAACGCCAGGCCCACAAAATAAACCGCCAGCGTGATCTCCACCACTTCCACGGTGGTCCCATAAGTTTTGGCGATGGCCGGGAAGCCGGGCAAATACGTGTCAATCGAAAACGGACCCAACATAGCCAGCGCGCCCAATAAAAACACCATCCAAAACATTTTGCGGGGGGCCTGCGCGGCGGGGACAGCGACGATAGGGGCTTGCGAGCTCATGGAAAAAGAAGCGACTTTGCCAGTATAGCCGGGTCCAGGCATCTCAGTTGCATTCAGCGCCCAACATCGACTAGACTTAGTCTAGGAAGAATTCCCATGCTCCTTACCAATATCCACGAGGCCAAAACCACCTTCTCTAAGCTGGTAGAACGGGTCATGCTTGGGGAGGAAATCATTATTGGCAAAGCGGGGAAGCCCGTGGCTAAGCTGATTTCCTACCAGGAAGCGGCGCCGCCCAAGCGCAAGCCGGGGGCGTGGAAAGGCAAGGTCTGGATCAGCCCCGACTTCGATAAGCCAGACAAGAAACTCGAGGACCTGTTCTACCATGGCCCGCTTGAACCTTCTGCTTGACACGCACATCTTGCTCTGGTGGCTTACCGATAGCCGCAAATTGAACAAGAAGGCGCGCACCCTGATTGAAAATGCCCAAAGCATTTGGGTGAGCGCCGTGAGCGCATGGGAAATCGAATCCAAGCGCTCACAGGGGCTGCTGGATGCGCCTGCGGATCTGGAAGCGGTGATCGCGGGGAACGGATTCTACGGACTGGCCATGACGATTCCTCATGCCATCACCGCTGGGCGCCTACCGCTCCACCATCGTGATCCGTTCGATCGTCTTCTCGTCGCGCAGGCTTCGGAGGAGCAGCTTACACTGTTGACTCATGACGGGATGCTGGCTAGATATCAGGTGCCGATTCTGGTGGTGTGACTTCTAAAAATCGGCAGTTGGCGCCGTAAACACCTGGTCCACCACGTTGCCGGTATTCAAGACGCCCGCGGGTTCAAAGCACAACACTTCAGCTTCTTCGTCAGCGGCGGTTCGATGCTCGACACCCGCCGGAACGACAATCAACTCACCAGGATTCAGCGTGACTACACGATCGCGAAACTCCACTCGAAAGGTTCCACGCCACACCAGAAACATTTCGTCTTCGTGTTCATGATGATGCCAGGGAAAAGTTCCCTGCACTTTGATCAGCTTCAATTCCTGGCCATTCAGCCGAGCGATTACTTTGGGCCGCCAGTGGTCGGAGAAGAGAGCGAACTTGGCGGTGACGTTAATGGAGGTCATGCGTTAAGAGGCTAGAAACTTTTTGATTCCACGATTTCGAACAAATTCAGTGAATCCACCTTCAAGCGGATCGAAAGCGCCTGGAACGCCAGCAGCGTCTAACCGCTCAACCGTTTTTTTGCTTTCCCCACTCGGACCACAGACGACGATTCCCCTGACGTCCGGGCGAAGTTTCTCCCGAAGCAGATCCGTGAAGTGCGCTTCGGAACCGCGCCACCCTATAATCGCGATTTTAGTAACGTCCGGCAACCGCTGCTTGAGGTAGTCTAGATGTTCCGGAGGACAAGCAAAATCGCGCTTATCAGCTATTGGAATCGCCAAGGCGGGAATGGAGTCTGGATTGGGGTTAAGATGGAGCCAGGGATTAGCTTGGAGAATGGGTACTTCGCTCTCGGGAATTATAGTCTGAAACGTGAGGGATGAGGCCGCTTCAATGATGTGCTTCGAATCCGCCGGTGAACTGGGAGAATATACCCCTCCAACGATCTGCACCCAGTTTGTAGATCCATGTAGCTTCAGGACGGAGAAGCCACTTGGATCAACATAGTCCGTCCTACGCTGAAAATCCCGGCGAAGTGCCCGTTCAATCAGGGTATCGTAGTTGAATGTTACAAGAAGAGCGGGGCCAGAGAGCCGGATATCGTCGAGTAGCGTTGAATAATTAGAGACGCC
>JANXYJ010000063.1 GCA_025350105.1 Terriglobia bacterium
TACTCATGACACCATACGAAAAACTGCACGAGAAGATCGCGAACCATACGGCCCATGTCGGGATCGTGGGGTTGGGGTATGTGGGATTGCCGCTGGCGGTGGAATTCGCAGCGGCGGGATTCAACGTCACTGGCATTGATATTGACCAGCGCAAAGTGGATTCGCTCAACCAAGGCAAAAGTTATATTCAAGACATTCCGACTTCAGTCCTGGGGCCATTAGTGAAGAGCGGCAAACTGAAAGCGACGTCTGATTTCGCCGCTGTTAAGAAGATGGACACGATTAACATTTGCGTGCCCACTCCGCTGCGCAAAACCAAAGATCCGGACATGAGCTACATCGTGAACTCCTGCGCGGAAATCGCCAAACATTTTCAGCCCGGCACGTTGATGATTTTGGAATCGACCACGTATCCCGGCACCACCGATGAGTTGATGCTGCCCATGTTCGAAAGTGAAGGCCGCAAAGTGGGCAAGGATTTCTTCCTGTGTTTTTCACCCGAGCGCGTGGATCCGGGCAACCCGAAGTATCAGACCAAAAACATTCCGAAAGTGGTCGGCGGCATCACGGAAAATTGCACCAAAGTAGGCGCGCTGTTCTATCAACAGGCGCTGGAAACGGTGATTCCAGTGGGTTCGACCAGCGTCGCTGAGATGGTGAAGTTGCTGGAAAATACCTTCCGCATGATCAACATTGGATTGGTGAATGAGATTGCGCTGATGTGCGATCGCATGGGCATCAACGTGTGGGAAGTGATCGACGCGGCGGCGACGAAACCGTTCGGTTTCATGCCGTTTTATCCGGGGCCGGGCTTGGGCGGGCACTGCATTCCGATCGATCCGTTTTATCTTTCATGGAAGAGCAAGCAGGCCGGGATTGAAGCGCGCTTCATTGAATTGGCCGGACATATTAATGGCTCGATGCCGCACTTCGTGGTGGACAAAATTCAGAATGCGCTGAACGATCATTCGAAACCGTTGAAGGGTTCCAAAGTGCACGTGCTGGGAGTCGCGTACAAGCGCGATATCGACGATGTGCGCGAATCACCGGCCTTGGACATTATTCACCTGCTGGGCAAGCGCGGCGCGAAGGTAACCTACAGCGATCCGTTTGTGGCCAAGTTGAAGGCCGATGGCGTGGTGCCGAACATGAGTTCGATCGACGCGGCGAAGGGTTCGGCGGCGGCGGATTGCGTGGTGGTGGTCACCGATCACAAAGGCTTCGACTACAAGGGGATTGTGAAGGACGCCAAGCTGATCGTGGACACACGCAACGCGCTGAAGGGCATGAAGTCGAACAAGATTGTGCGGCTGTAACTCTATAAACGCAGCACCTAGCCGCGAACGTAAGTGAGCGGTTTCATAGCGAACAAAAAGAGGGAGGCCCGACGGCCTCCCTCTTTTTGCGTTTTGCAGATACACTAATCGCAATGAAGATCCTATTTCTTATGCTGGTACCGGCCAGCCTGTTTGCAGCCGCCTGCGGCAACACCAAACCTGATGCCCGCGACGCGGTGGTGCTGGCTCCTGCCACGCACAAAATCATTGTCGACAACGACCTGGTTCGCATTTTGGACGTGAACCTTCCCGCTGGCATGCGGGAACCCGCGCACTCTCGTGTCTGGCCGGCGATTGTCATCGAAGACCGGCCGCGAACCGGTGAACGCCTGGAAGTGCGCGATTTCAAATCCTACTGGGAAGCGGCGAAGGGCAAAGCCCACCAGGGACCAGCGCATTTTCTGCGCATTGAATTAAAGAAAGGCGATTGCCCGCCCTTAAGGAATCCACAGCTGCCTCCCACCGACGGCGTGGTGATTCACGATCCCAGCATTCGGGTTCCATTTGAAAACGCCTATGTGCGCGTTTTGGAGATCGAAGTAAAGCCGGGCGAGGCAGAGCCGCCCCACACCCACACCTGGCCGTCGGTAGTTTATTATTACCGCCTGCCACCATCAAAACGCGGCACGGCGGATGGCAAGCCTCCCGTCGATCGCCCCGAACTGACCCAGCAGAGCGTGACCTTTGAAAATTTCGCTCAGCCCATTCACACGCTGCAAAACATGGGCACATATTTGTATCAGGCGCACCGCATTGAGTTAAAGCCCGTCGTCGTCGAATAGAGACACCGAATAGGCCATTTGCCACTGATCCCAATCGACTGAAAGCCGCTACAATAATTGCTGCGCCCGCCGTGAACTACCCGGGCGAGGGAGTTTGCATTCTATGTCTCGAATCTTGGCTTGGTTGCCAATTATTATGCTCGCTGCGCCGGCTTTTGCCCAACGCGGCGAAGGTGGGCCCACGGGTTTTAACATGATTGGGCTGTGGTCCGGCATGTATCACGAAGATGAGTTGGAGCGAACTGACCCGGGGCCGCCGCCGGGTGACTACACGGGATTCCCCCTCAACGAAGCCGGGCTGTATCACGCCGATTCCTGGCACGCCGATCTGGTGAGCGTGATGGAGCATCAGTGCATTCCGCACAATGCGCCCTACAGCATGCGCGGGCCCGCCAATTTAAGCATCCACGCGGAGACCGATCCCTCCAATGGCCGCTTGCTGGCATACATTATTGATGGGACTTTTGGAGGAGCCAGCCGGACGATATGGATGGACGGCCGTTCGCATCCTTCGAAGTTCGCCGCGCACACCTGGGCGGGTTTCTCGACGGGTGAATGGCACGGCGACACGCTGAAGGTGGTCACCTCGCACATCAAAGCCGGATACCTGCGGCGCAACGGTATTACTTACAATGACAACGCGACCCTCGTCGAATTTTTCGATCTGCACGATAAGTACCTGACCGTCACCACGTTGACCTACGATCCGATTTACCTAACCGAACCGCTGCTGCGTACGGAAACTTTTGTCTGGAATCCGTATCAGCCGATGGGCGCGCCGCATGCTTACGGGGCCACCTGCCAGCCCGCGCCGGAAATTCCACGGCCCTATGGTTGGGTGCCGCATCATCTGCCGGGGACCAATACGGTGGTGACCGGATTTTCCGAAGCCTATGGCATTCCGTTCGCGGCCACTCGCGGCGGCGCGGAAACCATGTTTCCGGAATATCGCAAAAAACTGAAAACCATGACCATACCTCCGCAGCAGGTTTTTTTGAATAAATTCAAACGGGAACATGAAGGCCCCGATGGACAAGCAAAAGAGGCCGGCAAATGAGAATTCTTCTGTGTCTATTCGCCGCCACGACTGCATTCGCGCAAACACCGATGGAGGTTCTGCACGCGCGCGGCAACGTCTATATGTTTGCCAGCGATTCCGGCAACGTCACCGTGCAAATCGGGGAACATCGTGACAACGACGGGGTTCTGATGGTGGACACCGGCACTGCGCAAATGGCGGAGCCCATTCTGGCAGCGCTGAAGAAGCTCACCAGCAAGCAGTTAAAGTATGTGGTGAACACCAGCGCCGATCTGGATCACGCTGGCGGTAACGACATCATCAGTAGCACCGGAGGAACACGAACCGCTGAAGGCCGGGGACCGCTTGCAGCCGAAGTCAATATCTACGCGCAGGACAATACGCTCACCCGTCTTAGTGCCCCGGAACTGCACATCCCGGAAAAAGGTTTGCCCACCATGAGCTACGAGCAACTGAAGGACTTCACCTTCAACGGCGAAGCGGTACAGTTGATCTCCGAAGCGCCGGCCCACACCGATGGCGACAGCATTGTATTCTTCCGCGGATCGAATGTGATTAGCGCCGGAGAAATTTTCAGCACGGTTACTTATCCTATGATTGATTTGGCGCGCGGCGGAAGTATTCAGGGCGAAGTGAAAGCGCTGAATCACCTGCTGGAATTGACCGTTCCCGAAATTTCCCAGGAAGGTGGAACCATGGTGATTCCCGGGCACGGGCGCTTGTGCGACGAAGCCGATGTGACCGAATACCGCGACATGGTGACCATTGTGCGCGACCGTGTGGCCGACCTGATCGAAAAAGGCAAGACGCTCGACGAAGCCAAAGCCGCGCGCGTGACTCGCGACTACGATGGCCGCTACAGCCAGCCAAAGTGGACCGGCGATATGTTCGTCGAGGCCATCTACAAAAGCCTAAAGCAGGGGAAGCAGAAATGAAATACGCAATGATGTTGCTCCTGTGTGTGCCCCTGTTCCTACGTGCGCAGGTTCCTGGCTCGAACCAAACTCCCAAGGCTGCGGCTCCCATTGACCTCACTGGTTATTGGGTGGCGGTGGTCACCGAGGATTGGCGCTATCGCATGTTGACCGCGCCCAAGGGCGATTACTACAGTATTCCGCTCACCCCGGAAGCGCGAAAAGTTGCCGACACCTGGGACGGCGCCAAAGACGTTGCCCAGGGGAAACTGTGCATGGCGTACGGTGCACCGGCCATCATGCGGCAACCCGCGCGCGTTCACATTACCTGGGATAACGATACCAGCCTGAAAGTAGAAATCGACGCCGGTAAACAAATCCGGATTTTTGCGTTCGGTGCCGCGCGGCCGGCGGCTGGCGAACCAACCTTGCAAGGCAACTCCTTCGCGCAATGGCAATCGCCGCAGATCACGCGGTTCTATACTTCGAAGATTAGCGCGCAGGATCCCAATACACCGGGCTTCGGTGGCCAAACACCGCAGGGCACGGCTCCGCCGGATACGCGCAAATTGGGTGGAACGCTGAAGGTTACGACAACGCATATGCGCCCGGGCTATCTGCGCAATAACGGCGTGCCTTTCAGCGGCAATGCCGTGCTCACGGAATATTACGACATTCATCAGGACGCGGATCAGGAATATTTGGTAATCACCTCCATTGTTGACGATCCGCAATATCTCTATGTGCCATGGGTGGTGAGCAACCAGTTCCGTCGCGAAGCCGACGGTTCCAAATGGGACCCGCAGCCGTGCGAATTGATTCTGCCGTCAAAATAATCCAGCGTGCATTAGCATGAAGGTAGAACATACCTACGTTTAAGGCGTAGCAAGGGACGTTCGACCACATGCCAGCCACTGGCGCGGCCAGGAAATCCGAAAGCGATCAAACCGAAGTTCAGATGGAGACGGTTGGGTGTCCAGTCTGCGCGTCTCCGGGTGAACACCGTTTCGCGCAACGCGATTTCTTTTGCGGGCTTGCCGGCGAATTTGGGCAGCGGTATTGTACGGAGTGCCAAGTTTACTTTCTTTCGCCACGCGTGCCTGAGAGCGCGATTGGCGGCTACTATCCCGCCTCATACGTGCCTTATCAGGAACCAGGCCGAACTTTGGTTCACAGACTGGCGGATACTTTGGGACTAACGTTCCGCCGGCGGCGCATTGTGGAGAAATTTGTCACCGGTGGCAAGCTGTTGGACGTCGGCAGCGGCAATGGAGCGTTCTTGCGATCCTTGCTGGTCCCCATTCACCGGAGGCCTTCACGGCCGCCCACACAACCCTGGACGCTTCACGCCATGGATTTGAGTTGGCACGGAGGACCCGACTTGCCATTCCCGTTCCATGAAGGCCGTTTTGATGACGATCAACCGCCGATGTCTGGAATGGACGCCGTAACTCTGTGGCATGTTTTTGAACACCTCTATCATCCGCGGCGGGCTCTACAAAACGCCGCGGCGATTTTGCGGCCCGGAGGATTTCTCTTTCTTGCCATCCCTGACTTGCACAGCCTGGAGGCACAGTTTTTGGGGAAATATTGGGTTGGTTGGGACCCGCCGCGCCACCTTGCCACCTATTCCCCAAAGGGTTTGCAGATTCTCTTGCAAGAAGCGGGATTTCGTTTGGTGGCGTCGGTTCCCGATGTTTGCACCGGGGAACTATTTCTGTTAAACGCCGATTTCTTCTTGCGCGCGCGCGGATTCAACACGCGGCTTCATGGTTCACTGGTGGCACGGGCGCTGCTGTCGCCTTTCATGTTTTTGCTGGCGCGCCTGGGGTTGGCTCCCGCCAAGGTGTATGTCGCGCAAAAATGAAATTCGCCTGGTCGTCATCATTCCGGTTTACGGAAACTGGGACGACACGCTGGCCACCCTCGATGCCCTGGCGAAACAGGATTGCAAGCAGTTTCACGTTTTGATTGCTGACGATGGTTCGCCGTCGCCGCCTCCACCTGGAATTCACAATTATGAGTTTGCCGTTTATCACCGGCAGCCCCATGGCGGTTTCGCCGTGAATTGCAATCGTGCCGCGCGCGCGGCCCTGGATCGCGGCGCCACTCATTTACTCTTCCTGAACAACGACACCGATTTCTCCCGCGACTTTGCGGGCGGCTGGCTGCGAACCATTGCTAACCTGCCGAACGCAATCATCAGCCCGGTCATCTTTTGGTTCAAGAATCCAGCGTCGGTGTGGTTTTCGGGTGGAAGGATGACCGTCCTTACGCCGTTTGTCCGTTTATCCCGGCGATTTCAGCAAACGCAGGCGGTGGATGTGGTTTGCGGTTGCACGCTTCTGGTGCCCGTGGGCGCGTGGACACAACTGAACGGTTTCGACGAGACCTTTGCGCTCTATTTCGAAGATTTCGATCTGGCGTTGCGCGCCAACCAGGCCGGGATTCCGGTGATGGTCGCCGCGGATGCTGATCTACGTGTCTGGCACAAAGTATCCGGCTCGTTCCGGGGAGAAGGCGCTTGGAAGCAGCAATATCTTCTGCTCACTTCCCGGCTGTGGTTCATCCGGCGGCATTACCAGGGGCCGCGCAAGCTGCTCTGTTACGGGCTGGCGTGTGCTCATCTGGCGGCGATGGCGCTGGTCTGCATTCCAGAGGTACCCAATCCGAAATTGCTTTGGCGAGCAACCGTACGCGGCTTGGCTGATAGCGCAGATTAACCTAGGCGCCCGCTGCCTGGGCCAAATCTGGCGATTCCAACTTCAACAGTTCCTGGTCGTCCAGCATCAAGCCTTCCTCCAGGTATTCGCCTTCGCCGTGCATCTGCCACAGATCAAACTGCGGGGCCAGTCCGCGGCGTTCGCGCATGATATTGCGCGCGGCCATCAACGCGGTGAGCATCGAATGATCCTGGTTATTGTAACGATGCATTCCGTTTCGCCCCACCAGTTGAAGATTTGGAACGTTGGCTAGAAAGTCACGAACCTCGCTCAGCGATTCAGTGTAGTTATCGACGTAAACCGGGTACGCTTTCGGCACACGCACAACCTTGCCGTCCAAAACATCTTCCGGCTTCACCAATTTCAGCAGAGCGAGTTCACGCCGGGCCATCGCAAGAAGTTCGGCATCGGGCATATTCCAGAGCGCGTCGTTTTCAAAGCAGAAATATTCCATGCCCAGGCTGCTGGTGGTTTCTGGAGTGGGACTCATCTCGCGGCTCCAGTTGCTGTAGTTTTGAATGCGCCCCACTTGCACCGCAGGTTCGTGCACGTAGATCCAGTTGTCCGGAAATAGGTTGGTGCCACGCACAATCAGGCCCACGGTGATGAAATCGCGGTAGCGAAAATCTTCCGCGGTTTGCCGAACGGCGGCTGGCGGCGCGGGCTCCATCATTTTGAAGAAATCGCGGATGGCCAAACTGCTGATGAAATGTTTGGCGGTGTAAACGCGGCCGCCAGCTTGCACACTAGAGATTCTATCGTGCTTCCAAATGATCTTTTCCACCGGCGAATTTACCATCACCTGCGATCCGCGCCGCTCCAACACTTCCTGCATCTTGGCCCACATCATGCCAGGCCCGCGGCGAGGGTAATGGAATTCGCGAATCAGAGTCTTGATGGCGTCCTGCTTCCCTCCACCCTTGCTGTCCGCGCCGCGAAAGGCGTTCTTCACAAGGCTGGAGAACGACAGACCGCGAATACGCTGGGCGGCCCAATCCGCGCTGATTTCCGTACACGGCATGCCCCACACTTTTTCCGTGTAGCTCTCGAAAAATATTTTGAACAAGCGGTGGCCGAAACGATTGGAGACCCAAGCCGCCAGATTATCCTCCGGCGTGGTGGGAAATAAATGAGCCTTCAGAAAACTCAGTCCGCAGGCAACGATTTCCAGCGGCCCTAAATTCTTCACCACGTTCAGAACGTCCAGCGGATAGTGAAAGAAGCGGCCACGATAGAAAATCCGCGATAGCCGGGGGCGCTCCAGGAAATCGCCGCCCAGTACTTCGTGCCACAGCCGTTCGATCAATTCCACCTTGGTGTAGAAACGATGTCCACCCAGATCGAATAAATAACCCTTGTAGTCGACGGTCTTCGCCAGTCCGCCCACCACCGCGTCGCGTTCCAGCACGATGCAGGAAACGCCGGCGGCGGAAAGTTCGTACGCCGCGGTGAGCCCGGCGGGGCCAGCGCCAAGGATGACGACGTCGGTATGCGTCGTACTTGTGTTTGAGGGCCGCCCTACCATTCGGTGCGTTCTTTCATGTCACTGTCCTGCATACTTACCGGCATGGTTTGGGGCACCGCCGCCGTATGCCGCAGCAGATGGCTGCCCAGCCCCAGCACGGAGGCCAGTCCGCTGTACAGAAAATACAAAATATGCATGGGGATAGATGCCAGCGCGAAAGAGACGCTCTTTCGAGCTGCGAGAAACGCGTAAAACCTGTGATTGAGCCACACGATCAGCAGGAGACTGCCGGCGATACCAACCCCAGTAAAATAGGAAGCCGTACCTTTTAACGCAAACTGCCCAAGGCCTTGCGTCAGCAATAGAACCAGCGCTAACGAAAAGACCGCTGAAACCCGCTGTTGCCACTGCAGGTTCAAATCATCAGGTAGAAAACGCGTTCGAAGGATCAGTTTCGTCCAGGGAATGCCGCGCTGCAAAACGTCGGTGCGGATCAGATGCCACAACGTCCAAGTCTTCATGTGCTTGCCTTGGATCTGCGGATCCAGCGCCAGTTTATGGCCGGCGGCCATCAGCCGGTAACCGAATTCGATGTCTTCGATTGATGGCTGCGCGTAGGCTTCGTCCAGCCCGCCGTGTTGCAAATAGACCGAACGCTTCACTGCGCCGCAGCCGCACCAAAAACTAAATGTCTGGCTGCTCCCCTGGCGGTGCACAAACGCGTGCATCAAGTTTTTGAACTGCGAAACGAAACCAGGGCAGGCGGGTGCGTCGTCATACGCGCCGATCAGGGCAGCCAATTCTGGTTCCTGGTGAAACCGCTGCACGATCCGCCCAAGCGCGTTCCGATGAACCGCCACATCGGCATCCACAAACCACAGAACATCGCCGGTGGCATTCCGCGCGGCCAAATTTCTGGCCACCGCGGGTCCGCAGCGTCCGCCTGTGGAGAGAACCGTCGCGCCGAAGCGTGTGGCAATGGCGGCGGAATCGTCCGTTGATCCGTCGTCCACCACAATGCATTCGACGCAGGTATCCTTAGCTGTCTGCGACTCCGTTTGCGAATCCGCCCCGTTACATACTGGTATTACGACTGTAAGCTTCACGCCGTCCGACTTCGGGGAAGAATTTTCAACTATAACATGTTTGCGCCCGGCCAACG
>JANXYJ010000074.1 GCA_025350105.1 Terriglobia bacterium
AGGTTAATCACTCGAATGTTGTAAGTGCTCTTCAGCGCAATCGCCTGTTGAATCGCACTGATCACGCCGCTATCGGTGCCGTTGCCGTTGGCGTCCAGCACTCTCAGGTTGATCAGCGAAACGCCCGGCGCCGCGCCGCCAAACTGGTACTTAGGGTTCGAACTTGAGTTCTGTCCCGACCCCGCAATGATGCCCGCCACATGCGTTCCGTGGCCAAATTGGTCCGCCGTAGTCGTGTCGCCAACCACAAAGCTTTGCGAGTAAACCACGGCATTCGAAAGATCCGCATTGGGCGTAATGCCGCTATCGATCACGGCAACGCCGATTCCCGTTCCGGTCCAGCCTGCGCTCACCGCGGAATCCGCGTGCGCGGTCTCACGAAAATAATCGATCGCAGGCGCAGCCATGCCGCGCAGCGCATGGTCCGGGCTGATAAACTTTACGGAAGGATCGCTAGCCAGCGCGGCCAGTTGGTTCGCATTCACCCGATAGGACCCCGCGCGAATCACGTGATGCGTCTTCTTGTACTGCCCGCCCTTGCCGATCACGAGTTGGTGATGAGCGTCGCTGGCGGGATCAGTCGGGTCGGTGTTGAACCTGACTATGACGTCCACCGGCGTAGCCGTAGTCGTGTTGGTGAATTCCTTCGACAATTTAGAGCTCTGCCCAAACGTGGTGCCCGCGAGCAACAGGGCAAAAAGAGCCGTCGTAAAGCGTTTCATGTTTTTGGTAAGTCCTCCGATATAGTGACCGCAGCCTGAGTACTGCACGGCGTGGGCCACTTGCGGCGTGTTTTCTGAGGACCTACTTGCTAGGACTTAGCTGAGGGAAACGGCAAATGGGGAATGACAAACGCTGACCAGCGCTGACGGACTGGCACGGCAAACCGGGATCGGTGCCAAATTGTCACCGGATTGGAAGCGTAAGCGAGCCCTGGCGAGCGCTGGTTTAGTTCACTGCTTCTGCCGCTTTCGGCGCGTTGGTGAGTTCCAGGAAGATCTCTTCCAGGCTTAAGCCCGCTGCGTGCAGTTCGTTCAAATTCCAACCCGATTCAATCACCGCGCGTGCGATTTCGGGGCGGATGTGTTGGCCTTCCTGGCTTTCCACATGGAATAACAGCATGCCATCGCGGGCTGCGTTTGAAGTTACCGTTGTGACACGCGCTACGCCGCTTACCTGTTCGAGTTTGCGTTGCACTTCCCCGGAATCGAGCGCCGCTCCATTGCGCGGCATCACCTCCACACTGACCGATTCGGCTCCGCGTAAACGGCTGGTCAGGTTCGCTACCGTATCGGTGGCCACCAGTTTGCCGCGGGCGATGATGATGACGCGCTCGCAGATTTGCTCCACTTCAGGCAAGATGTGGGTTGACAAAATGATGGTGTGATCGCCGGCCAGGCCTTTGATCAGGTCGCGGGTTTCGATGATCTGCTGGGGATCCAGGCCAGAGGTGGGTTCGTCCAAAATCAAAACGTCGGGGTTATGAATGATGGCTTGCGCTAGACCAACGCGCTGGCGATAGCCCTTGGAAAGCTTGCTGATCAGCTTATCGCGCACGTCTCCTACGGAACATTTTTCGGCCACTTCGTCCACGCGTTTGGCCAGGTTTTCTTTGGGCACGCCCTTCAGCCGGCCTACGAATTCCAGATACTCGCGCACTTCCATTTCCGGATAGAGCGGCGGCGTTTCCGGTAAGTACCCAATCCGCTTTTTCACTTCCATGGGATTTTCCAGCACGTCGTAGTCGGCCACGCGGGCGCTGCCGGCGCTGGGCGGCAGGAAACAAGTCAGCACACGCATGGTGGTGGTTTTGCCCGCGCCGTTGGGGCCTAGGAAACCAACGATTTGTCCCTTCTGGATTTCGAAAGAAATGCCATCCACGGCGGTGTAGTTGGCGTAGCGTTTGGTGAGGCCTTCAACTTTGATCATGGTGTGTGGTCGGTGTGTTCTTTAGGCTTTACGACGTGCGCGCACCGCGTTTGGTTAGCAGCGGGTCCCGCACCGTCTCTTATCGTACGGATAGCGGCAGCGAAGTGTCAACGCGGTCGGCGCGCAAGCAGGTAGAATAGCGGGGGAGCTTTTCTTTTGCTGCAAAGACGTTTTGTGACGCCGCGCTTATTTACCCGGCTGATGATTGCTGCCAGCGCGGTACCTGTTTCCGCGCAGGTCTCCGCGCGTCACACCACGACGCGATGCACAATTTGCGGAGCGCCGCGCGTGCGCAGGATCGTTCCGCTGTGACGCGGGCCGTCGCTGAAAAAGCAAGCATGGCTATATAGAGGAGAACGTATGCAAAACAAGACTGTACTTGCCGCCATGCTCACCGGTTTCTTGCTGACCCCCGCTCCGGTTTGGGCGCACCATGCTTTTGCGGCCGAGTTCGACGCCAACAAGCCGTTGAAGCTGCAGGGCACGGTCACCAAGATGGAGTGGATCAACCCGCACGCCTGGATCCACATCAACGTGAAAGGCGCTGACGGCGCCATGACGGAATGGATGGTGGAATGCGGCGCGCCGAACGGCCTGCTGCGGCGCGGCTTTACCAAGGCTTCGCTGCCCGTCGGCACGGAGATTGTGGTGGGCGGCTGGCAAGCCAAAGACGGGTCCTTCCGGGCCAATGGCAGCGACCTGACGTTGCCGGACGGCAAGAAACTGTTTGTGGGCTCGTCTAATACGGGAGCACCAGGTACTGCAGCACCGGGCGAAAAAGACAGCAAGTAAACAGGTTAAGTAACGCCCGTGCACATTCTTAGGACCGGGAGTGGACCTTTGGCCCTTGACCGGGGAGCTACGCTCTCCGTAGAATTGTAATCAGGAGTGTATTCGGAGGGAGCTAGCTTTTCTAGCGGTCTAATTTTGTATGGTGTCTTCTTCCCCAACCGATAGCCGGAGCCGCGAGGTTCTGCATCAGATCGTCGAGGCCTATATTCAAACCGGCGACCCGGTGGCTTCGCGTTCAATTGCGAAACGTTGGGACAGCTTAAGTGCGGCCTCCATTCGCAACGTGATGGCGGATTTGAACGAAGACGGGTATCTGTGTCAGCCGCATACTTCCGCCGGGCGCATCCCGACAGAGAAAGCTTTCCGCAGCTACATTCAGAGTTTGACTTTGCGCCGGTTGGCGGCGGCGGAGATTGATCGCCTGCGCTCGGTTTTTGGAAATCTGGAAACCGTGGAGCAACGCGTGGAATACACTTCGCGCATGTTGATGGACATGACCCGCGGGGTAGGCATTGCGGCGGCCATTCGCCAGGCCAGCCCGGCGCTGGATCGCCTGGAATTGATGGCGCTGCCCGACAATAGAGTGTTGATGGTGGTGGTGGCGCGCAATCACGAAGTGCATAACCGGATTGTGCGGTTGGACGAAATCGTCACGCCGAGGGAACTGGAATCGATCCGCAACTACGTCAATCAGAATTTCGCTGGCTGGACGCTGGAAGATGTCCGGCACGAATTGGCTGGGCGATTGGCGCATGCCAGTGCGACGTACGACGAGATTTTGCGCAAGCTGACTTTGTTGTATGCCAAGGGCCTGCTGGATATTCCGGTGAAGACCGAGGTGCACGCCGAAGGCGCCAGCAATCTGGCTGGGGTGGACCTGCATCTGACGCGCGAAAAAATGCGCGAACTGTTCCGGGCTTTGGAAGAGAAAAAGAAAGTGCTGGAGCTGGTGGACCGCTTTCTGGAACAGCCCACCGATGAGATTGGCGTGCATGTGGGTTTGGCGGAAACGCATCCGGCGATGACCGAATTGTCGTTGATTGGTGTTCCGGTGCAGATGGACGGGATGTCTGCAGTGATTGCGGTGCTGGGCCCGATGCGAATGGATTATGGCCGGGTGATGAGAGCGGTGCAACACGTGGGCCGGGCGTTTTCGATGAGCTAAGCTTTTCGATGCACGCGAAAAGCCGGCGGCAGGCCAAACAGAATCAGTTAAAATAAGGAAGAATGTTACGCTCGAAGTGTGCGTGGTGGCGAAGAAAGTGACTGAAGAAACCGAATCGAACGGAGTGGGACAAAACGGCGAAGAGGCGGGGGATACGGCCGTTAACCCCGCTGGTGTGACCGCCGCGCTGAAGGCGGCGGAGGCCGACAAAGCGGAGCTGCTGGATCAATTAAAGCGCAGCCAGGCCGAGTTTCAGAATTTCCGCAAGCGCGCCGAACGCGAAAAGGTGGAGTTCGCCGAATACGCGGGTACCGAAACGGTGAGGGCATTGCTGCCTTTGCTCGACGATTTTGAACGGTCGCTGAAAGTGGAATGCACAGACCGCGTCTATGCCAAGGGCATGGAGCTGATTTACCAGCGCTTTTACGATTCGCTGAAGAAATTGGGCCTGGAACCGGTGGTGGCCGTGGGCCAGCCTTTCGACCCGCATGTGCATCACGCGGTGGAGATGACGGAAACCGACGAGGCGCCCGATCATACAGTGCTGGACGAATATCAGCGGGGATACAATTTCAAGGGCCGTCTGATGCGGGCCGCCATGGTAAGGGTGGCCGTGGCACCATCCACGAAATAGTCCGGAAATGAAGACAGAATGAGCGTCACCAGACGGGATTATTATGAGGTGCTGGGCGTCAGCCGGGAGAGCGACGACCAGACATTAAAGGGCGCTTACCGCAAGCTGGCCCTGCAATTTCATCCGGACCGCAATCCGGGCAATCACGAAGCGGAAGAGAAATTCAAAGAAGCCGCCGAAGCATATAGCGTGCTGAGCGATGCCAATAAACGGGCCGCGTATGACCGCTTTGGTCATCAAGGTGTGCAAGGGGCGGCGTCTAATGGTTTCGACGGAACGGCAGGGTTTCCCGATCTCTCCGATATTCTGAGCGATGTTTTTGGATTTGGCGACGTTTTCGGCGGCCGTGGGGGACAGCGCCGCAACCGGGCGCAGCGCGGTGAGGATGTCCGCTACGATCTGGAAATTGGGTTTGAAGATTCCATGCGCGGGCTTTCCATCGACATTCAGGTGCCGCGCCTGGAAGAATGCACGCGCTGCAGTGGTAAGGGCGCGGAACCCGAAGACGGCCTGACGGTTTGCCCGACCTGTAGAGGACGGGGAGAGGTTATCTATCAACAGGCGTTTCTTTCCGTGCGGCGCACATGTGCCCAATGCGGTGGCCGCGGCCAACTGATTCGGCGTCCCTGCAAAGAGTGCAAGGGCGAAGGCTATCAGCGGCGCGAAAAGAAGCTGAAAGTGAACATTCCCGCGGGGGTGGACGCGGGTACGCAATTGCGTTTAACCGCGGAAGGCCAGCCGGGCGCTAACGGGGGGCCTCCCGGTGATCTGTATGTGGTGCTAAAAGTAAAGCCCCATCCGGTATTCGAACGACACGAAGACAATTTGCATTGTACGGTGCCGGTGAATCCGGCGCAGGCGGCGCTGGGCGCGTCGATTGATGTATTGACGCTGGATGGTCTGCAGACGTTAAAGGTTCCGGAGGGCTCACAGCCCGGAACCCGATTGCGTTTGAAAGCGCTGGGCGTGCCGCACGTCAACGGCAGTGGGCGTGGCGATTTGTTCGTTCACCTGGACGTGCGAATTCCCAGCAAACTGACACGTGAACAACGCAGATTGTTTGAACAGCTGCGCGATCTTTTACCCGCCGAAAATGAACCCGACAAGGGCATTTTCGATCGTGTGAAGGATTACTTTTCTTAGGTTAAGCGCGCTGCCGATTGCAGCGCTTGGTTCAAGCCTGCGGCTATAACTCTTTAAGGTAGGTTATGATCTGCCAGCGCTGTTGCTCCGGCAGATGCGCGAAAGATGGCATTCCGCGCGGTAGGGACCCGTTGCGCAAAATCCAAAACAGCGTGCCGGGCGCGGCTTGGCGGACCTCGGTTTGACGCAGTGGCGGGGCGGGGCTTAGCCCTCCGGCGCCGTTTTCGCCGTGGCAGGCTGCGCACTCACCGGCGAAAAGCTTGGCTCCTGCCTGAATGTGACGCTCCTGTCCGTCGAATGGATTGGAGCGCGGCTTGGCGGTTCGCGAAGCTTGTTCGACCAGGCTTCGGTGGATTCGCTTGCCTCCGCTGGCAGAGCTCAACATGTTTATCGGGCCTATGGGGCTTATCAGGCACAAAAGGCACAGCCGGCTCATCACGATCGCTGGTTTCATGATTTCCCTCCGAATGTCCGGCGCGCCATGCGCCCGAACTGATCGATTTCATAGGCAACGCCAAACCGCAGTAGAAAACGCGCGCTGCTATCGGTGATTCCAAAGCCTGGCGAGACGCTGAGGCGGGTTCCATTCGCCAGCGTCCAGGCCACGGTTGGCGCCACATAGTGCGAGGTCTCTCGCAAGCCAAAGCTGGCATGTGTTCCTAGTCCGCCATACATCTCGACGCCTGCCTGGAAATTTTCGGGACAAAGATTACAGCGCTGCGGCCGTGCCGCCAGCGCCAGCGGCCGGCTGATACCCACCGCGTAGCCGAACTCAAACGGAGCGTGCCTCACATTCTTTTCGGCAATAAAGTTTTCGGCGATGGTCCAGCCTTTCACGTAACTGCTCAGAATCAGCTTGGCCTCCAACTCCCGCTTCTTCTCGGCGCGGGCTTCGGAGTTGGGTGAAAGCAGGTCGTCTTTCCCATCGTTATCCACAACTTCCAGCAGCGACCGATTCGCGCCGTTGATGTTTTCAAATTCCAAATACAGCACCGGGTTGATCCAGTGTTCGCGGGGCAAAACGCGGAAGCGGTTCTCCCAGCGATAGCCGGTGAACAGCGTCCTGTCTGCTCGGGTTGTCTGTCCCTCCAGATACACCTCCGTGGTCCACCAGGCCTTTACGCCGTACTCAAATTCCAAGGCCGTGCCTAGAAATCGCGAGTCTCCCGGTTTGCCCATCACGCTTTTAGTGGCAATCTCCAGATTGCCGGGTTCCTCCAGTTGATGGGTGTAGGTGATGGAGAAGGGAGACTCCGCCAGGGCCGCCGGCGAGACCAAAATGATGGACAAGATCAGGGTTTTATAGTTGCAAATAAGTTGCATCTACAAAAAGCGTACGGCTTTTGCGGATATCTGTCAATAGTTATTTGCAACTGAATTGCAAGTGAAATATTGAGGCAAACCGGAAACGGCTACGGAATCCTGCCGGAGCTACGGACCGCAGCGCCAAATTCGGCAGCCGCCGGTGCCAGATCCTCCACTGCCACTTTCATCTTTCTGCGCCAGTTGGGATACTGCCAGGTGCTGCCAGGCAGATTCTGTTGTTCGGTTTCGCCGGTGAGATCTTCCTGATTAACGGCCGCCAACAAACAAGGCGTGGCCAGCACCAGACCCAGCGGATTGCCTTTCAACCCGGCTGCTTCCAGCATTTGCGCAAGGCTTGAGATTTCGCGTTCACGATCGGCCTTTTGCGTTTGATACGTCGCTTCATCGGCCAGACCGGCGGCTAAGCGTGCATCAATATCTCGATACAAGGTGAAACCCGCCAAGGTGGGAAGATCGTGCGTGGTGGTGGATACCAGCGCGTGCGCCGGATACTCGGCGGGGGAATGAAACCGCCCGGCGGCGTCGCGCTCAAACATCAGCAGGCGGTAGCTCAGAATGCCGGTTTCCAAAAGTGATTGGCGGACTTCATTGGTGACCGTTCCCAGGTCCTCGCCGATGACGACGAAACTGCCGCGCACGCTTTCGAGGGCGATCACGCCTAACAGGGCATCCGCATCGTCCGTCACATATGTCCCGCGGGTGGCGTCGCTGTGTTCCGGAATCCAATACAGATGAAAGAAGCGCATGACGTGATCAATGCGGAGAGCGCCGCCGTGCGCGGCCGCGCTGCGAATGGCCTGCGCGAATAGACGATAGCCATCGGCGCGATGCTGCTGGCGATTGGGTGGAGGAAAGGCCCAATCCTGGCCGGCGGGGGCCAGCGCATCGGGTGGCGCGCCTACTTTTGCTCCGTCGACGTAGAATTCGCGATGGGCCCAAAGGTCGGCACCGCTGCGATCGGTGGCCAGGGCAAGATCGTGATACAGCCCGATGGGCATACCTTTGGCCAGCGCGTAGGCGTGCACCTCCGCGGCCTGCCGCGAAAGTTGCCACTGCAAAAATTGATAGAACAAAACACGCGTGCGATGTTCTTGCGCGAACGCGGCCACGGCGGGTGAACGCGGGTCCTGATATTCTTTAGGCCAATCCGGCCACAACCAAACCTTGGTGCCGTCGGCGGTATCGCGCGCGTGCATCTGCTCCCACAACGCGGAATAGGTTGCGTAGTCTTCTAGCAATTGCCCCTGGGCTTCGCAATAGGCGGTGAACGCGGCGGAGCCTCCGGTTGCGTGAAAGCGTGCAAACACTTTGCCCAGCACGGACAATTTCAGCTTGGCAATGCGTTCGTATTCGACGAACTCGCTGGTGCGAAGGGCAGCGACTTCCGCGGCGGTTTCGGGAAGCAGTTGCAGCCCGACCGCGGTATCCCGGGCAACTTTCTCCACGTCCAAATAAAGAAAGTTGCGATAGAACGCGCACTCCGGCAGATACGGACTGATGTTGTAAGGTTGCCGATTGGCCAGCGCGTGCAGCGGATTCAGCGCGATGAACGCCGCGCCGTTGGGGGCGAAGACGTCGATTACCTCGCGCAGATCGGTGAAATCGCCGCAGCCCCAATTGCGCTGCGAGCGCAGGCCATACAGGCTGAGCGCTAACCCCGCCAGGCGCGTGTCAACCGCTTTCGCTTTTCGCGGGCACACGATGAAATGCGCCTGGGCGAAGATCACCAGCTCCGGGGATTGCATCCAATACAGCCGAATTTGGTGATAGCCGAGCCGGAGCGGTGACGGCAGCGGGATGCGTTTGGCGATGTAATCCTGCCCGTCGATGTTGGCGGTGCCCAGATCCCTGAGCTCCGGCAGCCAGAACCAGTGATGTTCGAGATCAGGTTGTTCCAGACCGCTGTTCTCCCACTCAATCTCCAGTTTGATCGACGCGCCTTTGCGGGTGGCGGGAATGCGGATCTGGATGCCCGATTCGCCCGATAACGCGACATCTTCGCGCACTACTTCGCGCACTACTTCGCGCACTACAATGGATGGGTCCAGTGGCTGCTGCCAATGCTGGGCTTCGCGCTGCTGCAAGGCTGATTCGATATCGGAGGTACCCAGAATCCTGGCCAGCACTTCCTGCAGAACATCCTGCGGGGTTTGATGGATTTGGCCCCACACGTCGGTGTAGGCAAGCTCCACGCCGCAGACGGCGGCGGCACGGTGCAACAGTGTTGTGTCCAGTTGAAGTTCCGAGAGACTGCTCATATGGTACGAAAGGCCCGCTGCATAGGGTGGGTGCTAGTGTTTGTGTTCATGCGCCGCGGGGATGGACTGCTCCACCGGCGTGGTGCAGTGCGCCTCAGCCAGTACGCACTTGACATGTTCGAACTGGATCGTCGTATGGAAAATCTGAAAGCGTGTGCCCAACACCGCGTTCACCTGTTTCAAGATGGAATCGCTTTCCGAGGGCGGCATGTCTTCGATCAGTACATGGCAACTGAGTGCCCGCGATTCCGAACCCAGGCTCCAGATGTGAAGATCGTGCACGTCGATCACGCCCGGCACTTTGCTTACTTCGGCTTTCACGTCGCTGAGCGCCAGACCCTTGGGGGCGCCCTCCAGCAAAATGTTCAACGTATCGCGGATGATGCCCCAGCCGGACCACACAATCATGATGCCGATGAGCACGCTGAGAATAGGGTCGATGGCCTGCCAACCGGTATAGCGAATGGCGATGGCACCGACGATGATGGCCGCGGAACTAACCGCATCGCCCACCATATGGAGCCAAGCCGCGCGTAGGTTCAGATCGTGATGGTGCCCGCCGTGTCCGCCCAGTGCCCAGGCGATGCCGATATTCAGCAGCATGGCGGTGGCGGCCACGTACATCATGGTGGAGGTGGCCACCTGCGTGGGATGCACAAAGCGGTCGTAACTTTCATAGAACAAAACGAACGCCAGGACCACCAGCGTCAGGGCGTTGACGAACGCGGCCAGCACGCCGGCGCGTTGGTAACCAAAAGTTCTTTCGTGATCGCCTGGGCGGGCTTGCAGATAGATGCCGAACGCGGCCAGCAGCAGCGCGAAGGCGTCCGTGAAGTTGTGTCCGGCATCGGAGAGTAAGGCCAGACTTTTGGCTTGAAACCCGGCCACCGTCTCAAACATCACGAAGGCCAAGGTCAGCACCAGCGAACTCATCAGCACCTTGGTATTGCGGCGGTTCTCCGGCTGATTCTCACCGCCATCGTGCGAGTGGCCGTGAGCTCCGTTACTGTGCGTATGAGCTTGCACCTTCTGGTTTCATTGTAACTCGCCAGGGTAACGCGTCCGGTCGGGCGGTCTGGTTACAATGAAAGACTATGCTAAGAATTGCGGATCATCCGATAGATGCCATGTTTTTGCAGCGATGGTCGGCGCGCAGCATGAACGGAAAGGCTTTGAGCGAGGGCGAAATCATGTCGCTGTTTGAAGCGGCGCGGTGGGCTCCTTCGTGCGCCAATCAGCAGCCGTGGCGATTTGCCTACGGGCTGGCGGGAACGGAACATTTTGCCACGTTTTTTGATTTGCTGGCGGAGGGCAACAAACCATGGTGCGCGCGGGCCGGCGCACTGGTGGTAGTGCTTTCGAAGAAGACGTTCGATAACGGCTCACCGCTTGGTTCGCATTCATTCGACGCGGGGGCGGCGTGGATGAGCATTGCGCTGCAGGCACGGGTTATGGGTTTGGTATCGCACGGCATGGCGGGATTTGATTACGCCAAGGCGCGCACGGCGTTAAATGTGCCGGACGAGTTTAATGTGGAAGCGATGATCGCATTGGGCCATCCGGGGACGGTGGAAGATTTGCCGGAGAAATTCCGCGAACGCGAAACGCCCAACGGCCGCAAGCCGGTGGCCGAACTGGTGCTGCCCGGTGGTTTTCCTGAAGCTGGATTCCCAAAATCATAAATGCCCGATATCGTGATTCGTCTGGCGACGCAAGCTGACGCCGAATTTTTGACGCACGGCAACGCGGCAATGGCGCTGGAGACCGAAAAGCTGGTGTTGGATCCGCAGCGCCTGCGTGCCGGGGTAGACGCTGTTTTTGCAGATGCCGCGCGGGGCGTTTACTTTATTGCGTCGATTTACGGGCAGAGGGTTGGCCAGATGCTGATTACCTATGAGTGGTCCGACTGGCGCAATGGCAATTTCTGGTGGATTCAGAGCGTTTGGGTGGAGGCTGCGTTTCGGGGGAAGGGTGTGTTCCGCAAACTGTATGCGCATGTACATGCGCTGGCCCGCGCTGATGGCGGCGTTTGTGGTTTGCGGCTGTACGTGGAAGATCACAACACGGGGGCGCAAGCAACCTATGAGCATTGTGGAATGAAACGTACGGCCTATCAAATGTTTTCAGACGATTTTGTGCTGTGACGTCGTTGAAGAGACGTCGTGCTGCGCAGGACAAGTGGTTCGCAGGACGGTTGACTCCCTGAAGGGGGCTGGGTATTATCGCTGTGCGGAAGTCATCACTTTTTCAATGGGATTAGGGGGAGCGTCGTGTGCCGAGTTCCAGACAAAGTCGCGGCCAATGAGGAATAGGCTCATGAACCAGCCGCAAGCTCTCGCAACAAAACGTTGGATTGCCGCAGCGGCCGTTTCTTGGGCGGCCATTTCCTCGTTGGGACAAAGCTCGTCTGCACCAATACCGAGCAATGCGCATGATGCGCAGGCAGCGGTAAATCAATATTGTGTTGCGTGCCACAACCAGAAGACGCGGACCGGCGGCTTGACGCTGGAAAAATTGGACCTCAGCCAGCCGGGCGAGCAGGCGGATGTTTGGGAACGGGTGATCCGCAAGGTGCGGGTGGGGATGATGCCGCCGCAAGGCGCGCCGCGCCCGGATAAGACCACCCAACAGGCGCTGGTTTCCTATTTGCAGACGAGCCTGGATCGTTATGCAGCCGGCAAGCCAAATCCCGGACGGCCGCTGGTGCATCGTTTGAATCGCACGGAGTATGCCAATGCGGTTCGCGATCTGCTGGCGCTGGATGTAGATCCGGAATTGCTGCTGCCTCCCGATGACTCCGCCTATGGATTCGACAATATCGCTGACGCGTTGGGGGCTTCTCCGGTATTACTGGACCGGTATTTGAACGCGGCGGAAAAGATCAGCGCGCTGGCGGTGGGGGATCCGGAAATCGGGGCGATTACGGAAACGTATCGCCTGCGCCAGGACGCTTCGCAGGATGTGCACATTGATGGGCTTCCGCTGGGAACGGTGGGCGGAATTCTGGTTCAACCGACGCTGCCGCTGGATGGCGAATATGTTCTAAAGGTCAACCTGCTGCGCACCAATTTGGGTGTGATGCGTGGTTTGGAGTATGAGCATACTTTAGAGATTTCCGTGGACGGCAAAGAAGTACGGCGGGCGGCGTTTGGCGGCCAGTCCGATTTCGTTTCGTCACTGCAAAGTATGACGGCGGCGGGTGACGCGGTGGACGCCCGTTTCACCATCCGGCTGCCGCTGAGAGCGGGTCCGCACAAAATAGGGGTGGCGTTTGTGCAGGAAGATTCGCCGCAAAGCAGCCTGCGGTTGCAGCCTTTTATTCGGGCATCGAGCACCTACGATCCCAGCGGATATCCGCATGTCGAGATTGTAACGCTGGCCGGGCCGTTTAACCCGACGGGTCCGGGAAATACGCCGAGCCGCGAAAAGATTTTCGTGTGCCGGCCCGGTGAGCGCGTAAACGGCGGTGGGGCTCGTGCAGTGAATTCAGCGGCGAGTGCGGCGGCGAGTTCAGCGGCGAGTTCAAATGACGAAGCTTGTGCCCAAAGAATTCTTTCCGGGTTGGCGCGGCGGGCTTATCGCGGACAGAGTACACCGCTGGATCTGCAACGTCTGCTTACGTTTTATCGCAGCGGCCGGGCCAATGGAAGTTTTGACGCTGGGATTGAGAACGCACTGGCTCGTATTCTGGCAAGTCCCAAATTCCTGATCCGGGTGGAACGCGATCCGGCCAACCGGCCTGCGGGCACCGTTTATCGCATCAGTGATTTGGAGCTGGCTTCGCGGTTGTCGTTCTTTCTATGGTCCACGCCTCCGGATGATTTGCTGCTGGATTTAGCGGAAAAGGGGCGGCTCCATCTTCCTCAAGTATTGGAACAACAGGTGCGCCGGATGATGAGCGACCCCAAGGCGCAGGCGCTGGTGGATAATTTTGCCGGCCAGTGGCTGTACTTGCGGAATCTGCGGCGCATGGTGCCGAACTCCATGGACTTTCCGGATTTCGACGACAATCTGCGGCATGCGCTGGAACGCGAAACCGAAATGTTTTTTAGCAGCGTGGTCCGCGAAGATCGCAACGTGCTGGATCTGATGACCGCGAAATACACGTTCGTCAATGAGCGCCTCGCCAAACACTACGGAATTCCCAACGTCTATGGGAGCAATTTCCGGCGGGTGGAGCTGGCCGATGAAGCCCGCTGGGGGCTGCTGGGCAAGGGCAGTGTATTGATGGTGAGTTCGCATACGGACCGTACCTCACCGGTGGTGCGCGGCAAATGGGTGCTGGAAAACCTGTTGGGAACACCGGCTCCGCCGATGCCGGCGAATGTTCCGCCGCTGCCGGAAAGCAACACGCGTGCCGATGGAAAAGTATTGACGATGCGGGAGCGGATGGAAGAGCATCGCGCCAATCCGGTTTGCGCCAGTTGCCACAAGATCATGGACCCGATTGGGTTTTCGATGGAGAATTTCGACGCGATTGGCAGCTGGAGGATGCGCGAAGGCGGAACCAAAGGGTCGCCGATTGACGCCTCGGGCCAATTGCTGGATGGGACCAAGATTAACGGGGTGGTGGAGTTGCGGCAAGCGTTGCTGAAGGAACCGGAAATTTTCGTGCAGACGGTGGCCGAGAAGCTGATGACCTATGCCATGGGGCGCGGCCTGGCGGCGCCCGATATGCCGGTGGTGCGGGGGATTGTGCGGGATTCCGCGCGCAGCGGGTACCGGTTTTCGTCGCTGGTGCTGGGGATTATCAACAGCCAGCCGTTTCAAATGCGCATTTCGGCGCCGGGAAGCGAGCGCGATGTGCCGGTTCGCCAGGCGTTGCTAGAGAACACAATTAGATAGGGAGACAGCACCATGACTTTCCTGACCAAGAAAAGCCTGTCGCGGCGGATGATCCTAAAGGGAGCCGGCGCCGCCATTGCGCTGCCGCTGCTGGAGTCCATGGTGGGGGCGCAGACGCCGCTGGCGAAGTCGGGGGCCAAACCCGTGCGCCGATTCGGGGCAGTCTTCGTTCCGCTGGGCGAGCGGCCGGGGTACTGGACGCCGAAGACGGTTGGCGACAATTTCGAATTCTCGCCCATCCTGAAGCCGCTGGAGGCGTTTCGCAAAGATCTTACCGTGGTGTCGGATTTGTGCGATCCGCTGGATGGCCACGCGGCCACGGTGGCTGCCTGGTTAAGTGGAAGCATTCCCAAGCAAACCATGGCGGAGGACATACACTGCGGCACCACCATCGATCAGGTGCTGGCGAAACACATTGGCCAGGACACGGTGTTCCCGTCGCTGGAGCTGGCGACAGAGGACTTCACCGGCTACATCGGCGCATGTGATACGCAGTTTGCTTGCGCTTACATGAACACGCTTTGCTGGCGGACGCCGACCGAACCACTGCCGATGGAAATCAATCCACGGATTGTATTCGAGCGCATCTTTGGGGCACCGGGGACTCCGGCGCAAAGGATGGCCCGGTTAAAGAAGGAAAAGAGCATCCTCGATTCGGTGCAGGAGGATTTGGGCGAATTGAAGGGCGGCCTGGGGGCGGGCGATCGCAACCGGTTGAGCGACTATTTGGACAATGTCCGGCAGATCGAAAAGCAGATTCAGAATGCCGAGAAGCGGGCCGCCACGCAGCTCACCGCTGTGCCGGACGCGCCGATTGGTATTCCGGAATCCTACGAAGAACACGTGGCACTGCAGTTTGATCTGGCGGCGGTGGCTTATCAGGCCGATATGACGCGGGTCTTCACGTTCATGATGGCGCGCGACGCCAGCCAGCGGGTTTATGCCAACCTGGGCATCACGGAGCCGCATCATTCCATGTCGCACCATGGAGGTGACGCGCAGAAGATTGCGAATCTGGTAAGGCTGAACACGTTCCACATTGAACTATTTGGCCGATTTTTGGCGAAACTGAAAGCCACGCCCGATGGCGAGGGAACGCTGCTGGATCATTCAACGATCCTGTTTGGCAGCGGCATGAGCGAAAGCAACGTGCATTCGCGATTGGATGTGCCAACGCTGCTGGCTGGTGGCGGCGCCGGAAACCTGAAGGGCAATCGCCACATCAAAGCAGCCAAGGAAACGCCGCTGGCGAATCTGATGCTTTCTCTTACGGATAAGTTTGGCGTAGAGATGGAGCGGTTCGGCATCAGCACGGGCCGGGTTGAGCTTTAGAATTTCGAAACAGGTAATGCCGTGAAATACACCAGCACAATGTGGCTGCTATTGGCAGCACTCGGGATAGCGTCAGGCGCCACCAACGCAGGCGACGGGCCCGCCCTGGTTCGCGAGGCGCAGGCGGGCAATATCAATGCCGTACGGGCCCTGCTTTCTCAGAAAGCCGATGCCCGCGCAGCTGCCGAAGACGGAACTACGGCATTGCATTGGGCCGCGCGAGCGGACGATGTGCCGATGATTAGAGCGCTGATCGGCGGCGGGGCAAACGTCAAGGCAGCCAATCGCTATGGCGTGACTCCATTGTTTCTGGCGGCCAAAAACGGAAATGCGGCTACCACGGAAACCTTGTTGAAAGCGGGGGCCGATGCGAATGCGGCACTGCCGGAAGGCGAAACCGTGCTGATGGCGGCGGCGCGCACGGGCAATCCGGAAGTGGTGAAACTTTTGCTGGCACGCGGAGCCGACGCGAACGCGCGCGAGAATCGGCTGGGCGAAAGCGCATTGATGTGGGCGGCGGCGGAGAACAACGCGGCGGTGGTCCGCACATTGGCGGCAGCGGGAGCCGAAGTAAATGCCACCGCCAGGTTGCTGCATCTGGCGCCGTGGAAATGGGAGACCAGCGGTATGGTTTCCACCATGCTGCCGCGAGGAAGTTGGACGGCGCTGATGCTGGCGGCGCGGCAAGGGGCCAGGGAAGCGGCCACCGCATTGGCGGAGGCGGGCGCAAATCTGAATCAACGGGATCCGGATGGGGCAACCGCGCTGGTGCTGGGGATTATCAACGGCCATTTCGATCTGGCAGCGGTGCTGGTGAATAGAGGCGCCGATCCCAATTCGACGGACGAAAGCGGCGAGGGCGCTCTGTACGCGGCGGTGGATATGAACACGCTGGCCGAGATGCTGGTGCGGCCCGCGCCGAAACTCACCGACGAATTGGACGCGCTGGGGCTAACGAAGATATTGCTTGCGCACGGCGCGAATCCGAATGCCCGCTTGCGTAAGCCAATCATGGGCCGCCAATACGAGCAGGGGGACGCGTCTCTTGGTGCGGGGTCAACGCCGTTTATGCGCGCAGTGAAATCGAACGATCTTCCGATGATGCGGCTGTTGTTGGATAGCGGCGCCGATCCGTTGCTTACGCAGGACGATTTTACGACTCCCATCATGATTGCCGCATTCGGCGGACGCAGGCCCGGAGCGGTTGCCGGCCCTTACCCTGTGACCGAGGAAGGCGCCATCGCCGTGATGAAGATTTGCCTGGAGCGCGGGGTGGACATCAACGCGTTCAACACCAACGGCCAGACCGCGTTGCATTTGGCGGCGGGCAGAGGAGTGAACAAAGTGGTCCAATTTCTGGCGGATAACGGCGCGAAATTGAACAGCAAAGACAAAGAAGGGCGCACGCCGAAAGATGTGGCGGGCCTGCCCAATCGCGACCGCGCCACGCGGCCTCCCGGGCCGGCACAGGAAAGCACGGTGGTTTTGCTGCAGCAATTGCAGGCCGCCAAGGGAGCCACGCCGTAGATGATGCGGAATCTCTTCCTGCTTGCTGTTGTGGCCGCCTTACCGGCTGTTGTTGGCGCCCAAGCGCCAGCTATCGAACGAATTTGGGATGGCGCGTTCACCAACGCGCAGGCGGAGCGCGGAAAACAAATTTTCGACAAAAGCTGCGCCACCTGTCACGGACCGATGCTAGAAGGCGTGCGCGCGCCATCGCTACGCGGCGATCGATTCGTAAAAGCATGGGACTTCCGGACGATTGACACGCTGTTTGTAAAAATTCGCGATACCATGCCGCCCAATGCGTTCAACTCGGTCAACAATGACATGAAGCTGGATCTGATCGCGTTTCTGCTGCAGCAAAATGGTTTCCCGGCGGGCGCGGCGGAGTTGAAAGAGGAATCCAAATTGGACCAGTTGCCGATCGTCAAGAAAGGCATCCACGAATTGCCGAATTTTGTGCTGGTGCGGGTGGAAGGGTGCCTGGAGAAAGCTGCGGACGGCAAGTGGATGTTGAGCAGCGCAACCGAGCCGCGTCTTACACAAGACAAGCTGGCCCAAGCCGATTTCAAAGACAACGCAAAGGCCGCAGCGAAGAGTCCACTAGGCAATGGCAATTTCATTCTGGTGAGCGCGTCTGCGTTCAGTCCATCGCCGCTCAACGGAGCGCGCGTGGAGGCCAGGGGGCTGTTGTATCGGGAACCGGGCGAGAGCCGGCTGAATCTGAGTTCGCTGCAGAAGCTCTCCAGCAACTGCGGTGATCGTTAAGTGGCGAAGTAGAATCAATAAAAGGAAGAAAACTAAAATGACGCTTTCCAGATCCACACGTTGGTGGGCCGCGATTCTGTTGGCAGGCTCGGCCGCTTTTATGGCTTACGCTCAGTCGAAGCTGCCGGCCGACCTTGATCCCCAATCGCGGGCGCGGCTGCCCTATTTGAAGAAATCCGATATGGACGCCACCGGCCAGAAGCTCCTGGACATTTTCAAAAGCAAGGATGAGACGCTGCGTGGCCCGCTGGCTTTTTCGGCCTATAACTCCGCCGTCGCGCTGGCGTTATCTGATCTGCACAACGCGGCGGTGGGCGGAACCCTGGATCCGCATACGCGCGAACTTGCAATCATGGTGGCCTGCCGCGAAACCAACTATAACCTGGAATGGAACGGGCACGAGGCCAATGCTCTCAAGGCTGGCATCGACGGCAAGGTGCTCGACGTGGTTCGCAATAATCGCCCGCTGGACGGCTTGAATGAAAAAGACGCGACTGTGATTCGCTTTGGCCGGCAGATGTTTCATGACAAGAGAGTGGATTCGGCGACCTTCGCCAAGGCCGTGGAGTTGTGGGGCAAGCGGGGCGCGATGGACATGGTGGCGGTGATGAACACCTACGCGGTGAGCGGCTATTTTGCGATCGCTGTGGATGAGCACGCGCCAGAAGGCAAGCCCGAGCTTCCGCCGGTAAAGTAGACTACGACGGCCCCCAAAACGGGTGGTTACGGAAAAATTATAGAGCGGTGGGCAGCCGGCGGGGTACAATCGCGGGGAAGGAGAATTTTAGCATGAGCATTAGTCAGGCACTCTTGCCCGAGTTCGATCATGAGATGGCCACCGCGCGGACGTGTATTGAGCGGGTTCCGGAAGATAAATATGGTTGGAAGCCCCACGAAAAATCGATGACGATGGGGCGGTTGGCGTCGCACATTGCGGAAATGCCGCACTGGGGCACCGTGAGTTTAACCAAGGATTCTTTTGACATAGATCCCACCCACAAGGGTTTCAACGCGGCCTCGAAGGGCGAAATGCTGGCGGCGTTTGACAAGAATGTGAGCGAGGCCCGGGCCGCGATTGCGGCCACCGATGACGCGACGTACTTTAAGAACTGGTCGTTGACGGTGGGGGGCAAGCCGGTGATGACCATGCCGAAGATTGCCGTGGTGCGGTCGTTTGTGCTAAATCACATTATTCATCACCGGGGCCAATTGTCGGTCTATCTGCGCAAAAACGATGTGCCTGTGCCTTCGATCTACGGGCCGTCGGCCGACGAAGGAAGTATGTAAGTACGCGAGAGGAGAATTCATTCACTATGAGCATTAGTCAATCACTATTACCTGAGTTTGATCACGAGATGGCCACCACGCGGAAGTGCCTGGAACGTGTGCCCGACGACAAGCACGCCTGGAAGCCGCACACAAGATCGATGGAGATGGGGCACCTGGCGTCCCATATATCCGAGATGGCAACTTGGGCGGTGGCCGGACTGAAGCAGGATTCGTTGGATTTGGCCGACTACAAGCCTTTTGTGGCGACCAACAACAAGGACTTGCTGGCAGGGTTTGATAAGAACGTGGCCGAAGCGCGCGCTGCCATTGCCGGCACCGACGATGCCGAGTACATGAAGAACTGGTCGTTGACGAAAGCTGGCCAGACTTTGTTGACCATGCCGAAAATCGCGGTGGTGCGGACGTTTGTGATGAATCACGTGATCCATCATCGCGGGCAGTTGTCGGTATATTTGCGCGAAAACAATGTAGCGGTGCCGTCGATTTACGGGCCTTCGGCTGACGAAGGGCAGATGTAGCGCCGGCGGATTTTCGGTAGACTGCGGCAAAACTGGAACAGCCAGCCACCGGAGCGCTTTCTTTGGAAGCGTTACCGGTGGCTGTTTTTGTTGGCTCCCGCTTTGCTATCCTCTGACAAACCGGATTTGTGCAGGTTTTACGGAGGTCGAGCATGCGTGTTTTTGCCGTTGCGCTGGCGCTTAGCGTGGTGATTTGCCGGGGACAAGAGCCTCCGGACAAGGTGGATCTTTCTGTGATTCATCAAATCAAAGACGAGGCGTTTCAGAACTCCAAGGTGATGGAGACGTTGTTTCAACTGACGGAAGTGAACGGGCCGCGGTTAACGAATTCGCCGCAGTTTCGCGCGGCGGGGGCCTGGGCGGCGAAACAGATGACGGATTGGGGACTGGCGAACGCAAAGCTGGAGAAGTGGGGTCCGTTTGGAAGAGGGTGGAGGTTCACGTCATTTTCCGGACAGATGGTTGAACCGCAAAATCAACCGCTACTCGGTTACCCCTTGGCCTGGACTCCGGGGACGGAAGGGCCGCTGACGGGTGAAGCAGCACTGGCGGTGATCAAGACGGAAGCGGATTTCGACAAATTCAAAGCCGAATACACCGGTAAACTGCGCGGCAAAATTGTATTGCGAGATGACCCGCGCGATTTGACTTTGCCAACCGCACCGGCGGGAACGCGCTATTCCGACCCGCAGTTGGCGGAGCTTTTGAATTTTCCGATTCCACGTCCGCAGGGGCCCGGTGTTCGTACGCCGCCAGTGACTCCGGAACAGGCCAAGAAATTCCGCGAGCGGCAGAATCAGTTTTGGCATGACGAAGGGGTGCCTCTGTTGGTGCGGATTTCGCAGGGCGATGCAGGAACGGTGTTTGGAACGTCATTCGATCGTGAGTTGAAAGACAATCCTTCGATGGTTGTGCTGGCTGCCGAACACTACAACCGGATTGCGCGTTTGATTCAGAAAAAGACGCCGGTGCAGTTGCAGTTCGATATTAAGGCCCAGTTTTACGACGATGATGCGGATTCGTTCAACGTGGTGGCGGAGATTCCGGGTAATTCGAAAAAAGATGAAGTGGTGATGCTGGGTGCGCATCTGGATTCGTGGCACATGGGAACGGGCGCGACGGACAATGCCGCGGGCAGTGCGGTGGTGATGGAGGCCATGCGCATCCTGAAAACGCTGGACCTTAAGATGGACCGCACGGTGCGGGTGGCTTTGTGGGGCGGGGAAGAAGAAGGGTTGTTGGGATCGAAGGCGTATGTGAAGGCGCATTTCGCCGATCCCAAAGTGATGAAGACCAGCAGCGAGCACGAGCGCTTTGCGGGCTATTTCAACATCGACAACGGGAGCGGCAAAATTCGCGGCGTTTATGGTCAAACCAACGACGCCATGCGGCCGGTGTTTGAAAAATGGTTTGAGCCGTTCAAGGATATAGGCGCGGGTACGATTGTGATGCGCAACACGGGCGGCACGGATCATTTGTCATTCGACGAGGTGGGTTTGCCGGGATTTCAGTTTATTCAGGATCCGCTTGATTACAACACGCGGACGCATCATTCGAATATGGACGTGTATGATCGTATTCAGGCCACGGACCTGGAGCAGGCGTCGGCGATTATGGCGTCGATGGTGTATCACGCGGCGATGCGGCCGGAGAAGTTGCCGCGCAAGCCGCTGCCGAAAGCGAAGCCGGATGGCGAGGCGAATCGTTGAGCGGAATCTAGAGGGGAAATCATGCGTTATCTTGTCGCGGGAGTCATTTTGTGGACCCAACTGGTGTGGGGCCAGGGTGGAGCGGGCCAGGGTGGAGCGGGCCAGGGTTTTAATCAACAAAGCGCGCAGCGGTGCGAGGATCTGACGCGGTTGGCGTTGCCGGGGATCGTGGTGAAATCGGCGGTCCCAGAGCCATCTGGTGTGTTTTCGCCGGGAGCAAATATTCAGCGCACGGTGGCTCCCTTTTGCCGGGTGATTGGCGTGGTGAAGCCGGAATTGGGTTTTGAGTTGTGGCTGCCGCTGCAATGGAATCGCAAGTACATGGCAGTGGGCAACGGAGGGTTGGCGGGGAGTATTGTGTTCAATTCCATGTTCGATCCGCTGAGCCGTGGTTATGCGACCAGCAGCACGGATACGGGCCACGTCGGAGCGAACACAAATGATGGCGCTTGGGCGTTGGGGCATATGGATCGGGTGATTAATTTTGGCCAACGCGGCGTGCACGAAATGGCGTTGGCCAGCAAGGCCATCATCAAGGCGTACTATGGGGCGCCGCCCGCGCATTCGTATTTTGAAGGCTGCAGTTACGGGGGCAAGCAGGCGCTGACGGAAGTGCAAAAATATCCCAGCGATTTCGATGGCGTGGTGGCGGGCGATCCTGCGAATTGGTGGACCCGGCATTATTCGGGGAGCCATGTCTGGGTGGCGCAGGCGATGGATGGAGATGGATATTTGCCGCCGAATAAGGTAAAACTGCTGGGCGATGCGGTGAACGCGGCTTGCGATGGGCTGGATGGAATTAAAGACGGAGTTTTGAACGATCCACGGCGGTGTGACTATGATCCGGCTGCGCTGCAGTGCAAGAGTGGCGATCAGCCGAATTGTTTAACGGGCGCCCAGGTGAATGCGGTGCGCAAAGTTTGGGCTGGTCCGCGCGATGAAGATGGCCAGCAGTTGTATCCGGGCCTGGAACGCGGCGGGGAAGCCGGCAATGGCGGGTGGGTGCAGTGGGTGACCGGCGCACTACCGGGGCGTGGGGCGCATACGGGATTGGGTTTGCCGTTTATGAAGTATGTGGTGTACGAAGATCCCAATTGGGATTTCCGCAATTTTAAATATACGGCTCCGCAGGGATTGGAGACGGATTTGGAATATGTGGACGACAAGCTGGGGCGGATTTTTGATGCGACGGATCCGGATTTGCGGCCGTTCCGCGCGAACGGCGGTAAGCTGATTCAGTATCACGGTTTTTCGGACCCCGATATTCCGCCGATGAACAGCATTAATTACTACGAGAGCGTGGTGCGGAGCACGGCAGGGCGGAACAATCCGCGCGCGTTGGCGGATACCAAAGAGTTTTACCGGCTGTTTATGGTGCCGGGGATGCAGCACTGCGTGGGAGGTCCGGGGCCCAGCCGTTTCGACGCGCTGACGGCGCTGGAGCAGTGGGTGGAGCAGAACAAAGCGCCGGAGCAGATCATCGCAGCGCACGTGACGGCGGGGAAGGTAGATCGCACGAGGCCGTTGTGTCCGTACCCGATGGAGGCGAAGTACAAGGGAACGGGGAGCACGGATGAGGCTGGGAATTTTGGGTGCGGGGTGCGGTGAGGGCGGGTTTTAGCGATAAGCCATTTCACCGAAGTCGTGACGAAACGCGATTCAGCACGACCTGTCTCAAAACCGAATTTTCGGTTATCGGAGCAGACGTCTAACAAGATCCCGCTTCCTTCCTTCAGTCTCATCTTGTGTGCAAAACCAACTCCGCCTACAGGCTGATCTGCATGAGACAAGGCCACCTGTGCTACTCAGCGCGCACTCACGCTATAGTGATAGGAGTGAGCTAATCACCTACGTCCACGTCTAGTGCTGTGCCGGTACCGATCCCCGTATGTTCGGCGACAATTAGACCACCCGGCTGACGACAATTAAAACTCCCGCTCAGTGACAACTAATGTGACCATCGAGAATCGCGCTGGAATAGCGCCGA
>JANXYJ010000121.1 GCA_025350105.1 Terriglobia bacterium
GACGTCCACCGCCTTGCCTTTGTAGATGGACGCTGAAGAAGGTGCAACCACGCCCATTCCGGGAATCCGGGCCAAGGAGTCTGTCAGATCCGCGGTAAGTCCGCTGCTCAGAAATTCGGATTCCCCGCCAAGAGTGCGAAGCGGCAAAACCGCAATCGAGTCAATCTTTCGGTCACTGCTTTTCAGCCATCGCCGCTCCCCGGCAAGGTAGGAAATACCAAGGCAGAATAAGAGAACAGCGCAGGCTAACGCGCGAAACGGCCAGGTGAGTTTGCGATTGGGCTGGGTTGGCCGATTGCCCTCAAGCCCATCCCGAATGATGGATTGGCTCCCGCTCGGGCTGCCAGAAATGCTGCCCGAAATTGGAATCGGCTGTCCGCTTCCCGCAACTTGGAGTCTTTCCGTCTTCAATGTTTCATCTAGACGAGCAGGGATGTAGGAGAATACTGGTTGATAACCGCGAGTCCGAAATCCGATACAAACCTGGTCATCTTTGCCTTCGGTCTCGTAGTACCTGGCCAGGCTCCAGCGCAACTTTTGTGCTTTAAGCCGAACGGTGTTGTCGTAGCGCGGATCGTAGGTTTCTTTTCTTTGAAACACGTCTACGCCGATGGTGTACTCCTTCAGTTGATCGGCGCGGCCCGCTAAGGTTTCGTTCACAACGTAGCGGAGGAATGCCTTCTGGCCTTCCGAGTTTTGAAAATGGTGGCTGGCCAGAATCTTTTCGAGAGAACGGGTAACCTCTTTGGGGCAGGGCTCGCCCCCGACGATTTCCTCACGCGGCTGATCAAACGGCTTAGGAACTTGCATACCCCAGTGCCCGTCATTATACATCTGCGAAGCGGCACTGGGCGGCCACCGACCCGCAGGGCTGTCGCAGGCTCCAGTCCTGCCTATCGGCTATATGGGTTATAACACCGTATTACTTCTGGTATAGTTGCGATTGAACGCCTGCCGGATTCCATTCAAGTTGGGATGCCCGGCACTTGCGCGCGGGGCTTGGGCCCAGGTAGGCGAAGATACCACCCATGCCAGCGCCGCCAGTATTGCTACTTTTGTCAAGACCCTTGCCTGGCTCGTTTGTCTCTAAAATGCTCGTTGGTTTCTGAATAAATGTCTAACGCGGCGCCGTGGCGTTCGCCAGTTGCTCGGCCGTCAACCCATTCTTTGGCGGCGCCGCCGCCAGCCCTTTATAAAGGAACTTCTGCACCCGGTTGCGCCATTGGGCAGTTTCGTCCAGGAGGGGTCGACTTCAAATACCGGCATCATGCCGCCATCTTTTGTGGTATTTTCTGAGACATCGGCTGCCAAAACCATGGTTGAGACGGCCACGGCCAGACCACATAGAGCAAGCATTTTTGTTTTGCGCAACTTCATTCCCCCAAAACCTCTCGTGTTTACGAAGCAGACCGTTCCCATCAGAATATCCTCGAACTCTTCGTTTAACGTTTCGTTTTCGGCCCTTTTGCCAAAACGAATTTCTGCAGGCATCCGCCGGATGGGCTGGCGCTGCAGCCGCCGGTTAAGCCGCCATAAATATTGCCTAATTCGTCGGCGGACATCCCCTCTGGGCGGGTGCCCGGAATGAAGTATTTCAGTGATCCGTCCTTGGCGCTGCCAATGCGGATTCCATTCTTCCAGCCCGGATTGTGGATGGCATTTCCGCCCCCTTCGGGAGCTTCCGGCGATCCCCCGATGTGCTGACTGGATTCCGAGTCGGCCACAATCAAGGTATCGTCCTTCAGGATCGCAATGCCGCTAGGCCGGCCGAAATGCCGCCACTCATCGACGAACTTCATATCTTTGTCGAAAATCTGGACCCGGTTGTTGGAGCGGTCCGCCACAAACAAACGTCCTTTGGAATCGAACGCCAGCGCGTGCGGTCCCATAAACTCGCCCGGTCCGTGGCCCATGTGGCCGTAGTCCGCAATGAATTCCCCGGCCTTCGAGAAACGGATAATGCGGTCGCCATCCTGCTGCCCCTTGGTGGGCCGGGGCCAGTGGCCATCGGCAACCAGCATGTCCCCGTTCGGGGCGAAAACGCAGGCAGTGGGTCCCACGAAGGTGTCGGGTCCCGCTTTGCCAACGCCCGCTTTACCTAGAGTTTGCAGCACTTTACCCTCGGGGCTAAACTTGAACATTTGAAACCCGCGGCCCTCTGTGCCCGGAATGTCGGTAAACGGTCCGCTATCGCCGGCCCAGAAGTTGCCGTCGCTGTCGCGGCAAAATCCATGCGCCTGCACAAACATTCCGTTGCCGAAAGACTTCAGAATATTGCCCACTGGATCGAAGTGAATGATGGGCGGTTCCGAGCGATGATGCAGCCACACCCCGCCCTTGCCATCTGGCACAATGCCAATTGCCGCGCCCGGTTTGATTTCGCCCAGATGCGGCCAACTGGGCACCATCTCGTAGGGATTCGCCATCGCGCTGGGCACTTCGACAACAGGCGCGGTACCGCCGCCTTGCCCTGCGGCTAGCCGCGCGAAAATCAACGCCAGCGCCGCCGACGAAATCACCTGCGCAGCGAAACACTTCATGGTTCTGGGCATGGGTCTGGTGGAAAGTAGCAGTTTCATTTTGCGCTGGCTCCAGGTTTCAGCACCGGACTCACATATCCCGCAGGCAACACATGTTTCGGATCCGACCGCACCGACACGTACTCGATGTGGTCGGTAACATCCGTAAATCCGTGGTAAACACCGGCCGGAATGATCACCATGTCGCCGGTTTCCACTTTGCGCTTCTGCGCCGGTTCCTTAAAAACGGCGTTATTGCTGGGGCCAACCGCAATTTTGAAGACTTCGGTATCCGCCGCAAGCGGCTTCACGTTATCCACAGTTCCGCCCGTGAGTAAGGTTCCGCTGCCGGAAACCACGTAGTAAACCTCCGTGACGAACTCATGATTGATGGCCCCCACAGGGGCGCCTGGCGTGGTCTTACCCCGGCGAAGAACGCCGACGCTGACGTTATGAGTGCCAACGTCCACTACTTTGATCTGGCGGTCCGCGCCACCGGTGGGCGCATTCACCACGGCCTCAATATCGGCGGCTTTAATGTCGGTGGCTACCTTGGGCTGGGCATTGACGGCCGGGAGCACGATTCCGTACAGCCCCAGCGTCAACACCGCTATCATCCAACGGTTTCTATGTCTAACCATTTTGTCCTCGTTCGTCTTGGTCCACGTGGGGTCTGCCTATTTGTCGAAGCCGGTTATTTGTCATAGTTGGTGTCGTAGCGGACGTTCAGCCAGGTGATGCTGCCCGTTACACCGCTGACTCCGTGAGGAAGTCCGGCCGGGATAAATTCCACATCGCCCACTTTGATGGTGTGGGATTCGCCGCCTTCAATTTTGCCGTTCGCAAGCTTTCCGCCCGTGGTCAGCGTTCCGCCGCCTTCCAGTACTACCCAAACATCCGCGGTATCGGGATGCACCAGCGCGGTTTCGGCGTTGGTGATGCGGCGAATGTTCACGTTGTAACGGCCGCCTTCCAGCATCCGGAGCGTCGACTGTTTCTTGGCGTCCATGCTCTTGAAATAGCCGCTCAACTTTTCCAGCGGAATGCTCACCGCATGGTCGGTCGGCGCTGATGCCAGGACGTAGTCGCCTTTTGCAGAGGTGCCCGGACTCAGGTAGTTGGTGTCGAAGCGCAGGTTCAGCCAGGTGATGTTGCCGTTTACGCCGCTTACTCCATGAGGAAGAGCTGCTGGGATAAACTCCACATCGCCCACTTTCACCGGATGCGATTCACCGCCTACGATTTTGCCGTTTTCCACCGTCCCACCAGTGGTTAACGTGCCGCCGCCTTCCACTACCACCCACACGTCCGCAGTATCGGGATGAATCAGCGCCGTTTCAGCGTTCGTAATACGGCGGATGTTCACGTTGAAGCGGCCACCCTCCACCATGCGCAGCGTCTGCTGCTTTTTCTCGTCCATATCTTTGTAATAGCCGTTCAGCTTTTCTAGCGGAATGGTTACCGCGCGGTCGGTGGGCGCTTTTTCCAGGATCACGACCCGGCCTTCGCCACCGCCGCCACCCTTCTTTTTGTCCTGCGCCGACCCAATGCACGCCAGCGCCAGGGTCACTGCAATCGTTGTGTAAGTGGTTCGCAGATATTTGCTCCTAAATTCATAGGTCCTAATTCTTGGCCGCTTCTAGTGGGCCGCATCATAGGGCTTCCCAAATACTTCAGGTAGTTCCAGATTGCATTTCCCATCGTTGATCTCAGGTCTTGGTCTCGACGAGAAGTTCCGCTGTCCATGGCCGCAAAACAGAATAGAAGTTTCACTTGGATCCAGGCCAAGGTCAAGGAAATGAATGTTTTACCGAAGGTTGTACAACCGTAAAGGCACCTTTCCCGCGGATGTTGACTAACCTTTGCTCTATCGTCAGCTCTAAAGTAGGACCCACGGCCCTTTTGGGGCAAACGCTGGCGAGACTCTGCTGAGGTTCCTGACTTTGGTGCGGTTCGTAAATGACGGCGCGGGCTTTGGTGTTGTGCTGCGGAGAGTGCTAGCCTGCCGCCCGCCCGCGCGAAAGGGCCCGCGGCCGGTTCCATTGGGCGCTGACTCTCCGGTGACTCTGTACTGTCTGATCGACCTATTTGGAGCTCGCCGCCGCGGCCGCACGCTCGTCCGCGCGGCTTCCTGCCAGGATTCCCGCCAGACCGATATTCCCCTCGTGGCAGGCGTATTCGTAGACCGGTTTCGAGGAGCGCTGCCACGGGATCATCAAGCTCCAGGGCTTGGTCCACGTGCCGGGGTCGTCAATGGCGACTTCGTATTGCAGCGTCTCCGGGCCTGTCCGGGAGAAGCGCTCCGTAACGTGAAGCTTTTCGCTGGACGCGCCTCTGAAAAAGCTGCCTGGTTTGTAGTTGGTGGTATCCACCACTAACGTATCGCCCTCCCAATGGCCGCGCGAATCACCATGCCATAGTTGGATGGCGGATGGAATATGGGCGCTTCCATCGAGCGAAATCTCGCGCGAATCGTGGATCATCTCCGTCTCCAGTACCACCGTTTTTGGCGTCTGCACTACCTGATAGTAACTTTGGTAACCAGCGTGAATTTGCGGGGAACCATAGGTGACGCAGCGCTCTGACAAGCTCCGATCTTCGGGGCCTGCGCTGCGCCTTATCGCCGCTAAATTTTCTGCGCGCCGGGCCAATCCCTCCGCCGTCATCGCTGGCAGCCTTCCATCCGTTGGGTTGGTGATGAGTGAAGTCCGGTTATCCCAAACCCTGTCCACCGTCCAAACCGAGCTATAGTCGCCGGTCTCGCCGTCAACGCTTTTGAAACCCGACTTCTGGCCCCGTACGTTGGCAAATACTGCGTTAAACACATCGTCGCCGAAAGCCGCATCGGACTGGCCGCCGAAAAGTTCCTTGGCTTTCTTTTTCATGGCCGCTACTTCGGCGTCGGTAAGGAATTCTCGCCCAGCCAATTCCTGCGGCCGCTCCAGTGGAGTTGCCGTGTTGTTGGCCCAAAACCCTTGAAGGTCAGGGTGTCCGTCAGCGGTTCGGGGCGGCGACCAGGTGGATTTTGCGGGGATCTGTTTGCCCGTTTTGGCTGACGTCAAAGCCGTGTGTGGCGGAGCTTGTCCACGGGCTAGCGCAACCAGCGCTACCAGTCCAGCTACGAAAGAGAGGCATCTGGAATTCATATTCCCTCCATGCAGTCATTCAGTATACGCCTAGCGTGGCGACAGTGGAGACCACGATTACCCGCGCGTTGCATCTGCGCATGCGGCAAACGGAAAAGGTTTCAAGGTTGATCCAATGCGCTGCGGCGTGGGCCCCCGTAAGCCTTGCGATTTGCCGCAAACCCGCGGCGGCGGGAGGCTGTACGCGGCGGAGCCTAAGGAGCCTAAGATGGTAGCCATGGTGGCGCGTGGACACCGTGCCAGGTTTGCGGACCAGGCGGCTGCTGAGAGAAAACATGAGCCAGGCTAACTACACAGCGGAATTGACTTCTTTCCTGCACCAGGTTCAGGCTGTCCACTTGCCGCCTGAGGTGATGGATCGTGCGCGCTATTTCCTACTCGACTACCTGGCGGTCGCTATCCGTGGTTCGCAAGAGGATTCCGCCAAGGCCGTGCAGAGAATGATTCAGAAAATGGTTCCAGCGATGCCGCAAAATAGCGTGGCCACGGTTTGGGGAACGGACATACGCACTCTGCCCGCATTCGCCGCTTTTGCCAACGGCACCGCCTCACACGGAATCGAGCAGGATGACACGCATAGCGGCGGCTCCATCCACTTGGGGACGACCATGTACTCGGTGGCGCTGGCACTTGCGGAGGCGGGCGAACACATCACCTTCGACGATCTCCTGGCGGCTGTGGTGGCGGGCTATGAAGCATCCGCCCGCATCGCCATGGCTGTCCAGCCGCAAGAGCAATATTCGCTGGGCTTTCATCCCACACAAACCTGCGGAGTCTTTGGAGCGGTGATTACGGCGGCAAAGCTTCTCGGTCTCAACCAAGAACAAACTCTGCATGCTATGGGCATTGCGGGCAGCATGGCGGCCGGCAGCATGGAATTTTTGGCTGAGGGTGCTTGGACCAAACGCATCCATCCGGGTTTGGCAGCCCAGAACGGAATTCAGGCGGCGATGCTGGCCGCCGAAGGATTCACCGGGCCTAAACGCATCCTGGAAGGCCGGGATGGATTTTTGCACGCTTATTCGCGCAACGCCATTGCTGCGCGGCTTACCGCGAATCTGGGCGTCACTTGGGAGATTTTAGCGACGGCGGTGAAACCGCACTCCTGCTGCCGGTATATGCAGGGCCCGATTGATGCGGTGCTCGACATCGTGCGGCAAAACCGATTGAAGCCTGAACAGATTCGGACCATTGAGATTGCTGTCTTGCAGGCAGGCTGGAACATCGTCTGCGAACCAGCCCAGCAGAAATATCATCCACAGTCGGTGGTGGATGCCCAATTCTCGATGCCTTTCGGCGCGGCAGTCGCCGCCGTGGAGGGCGCAGCCGGATTGGATCAATTCACCCTCCCCTACATCCAGTCACCTGCCGTTCGCGCGGTCATGCAAAAGGTACAGCTGGTGCAAAATGATGAAATCGAGAAAACTTTCCCCCGCGAATGGCCTGCCCGCGTCGTGATTCAGACGGAGTCTGGAGACAAGCATGAACGCTTTGTGCGTCATCCCAAAGGGGATCCGGAAAACCCTCTCAGTTGGGACGAACTGGCGGCGAAGTTCCTGGCGTTGAGCAAACCAGTTCTGCCGCCCAGCCAATGCGCGGAAATTGTGAAGCAGGTTCGCAACCGAGAAACACCACCCAGTAAACTGGCCCGGATCTGCGCGGCGGAGCCCACGGTTCCGGCGCACTAAGGTCTGCGATACGTGATTTGTTCCCGGCAAACCGCTAGCGGATTACCTGCAAGGGTGTCAGGTCAACCGTAGTCGCCGGCCAGAGGTCTCCACGGGTGACGGCGTCGTCGGGACGGCCAGCGGTGCGCGCGGCGTCATCATCACGGAAATAATAGTTGCTGCCGGCTTTTGCCTGGTACTGATTGCCTTGGCCGTCACTCAGGCGGACGGTACTGCCCAGAATGTCATTCACGCCTTCCCGGCGGCGGTCGCTGGCAGCCATGCGATCCCAGAAACTTTGCTGCTGTTGTTCGGCCTGATGGCGCATGGTGGCCAGTGTGGCTTCCGCAACTTGGCGATTGATTTGTTGGGTTTGACTCCACCAGGCGGGGTTGATGCGAATGGAGGTTGTGATCACCCCGGTTAGCCGGCCAAGCATGCCGAATTGATCTGGGGGGCCTACGAATCCGCTGATTCCAAAGGACAGGGTGCCGAGAATGAATTGCCGGCCCGCGGCCGCACCGTAGAACATTTTGGTGGTGGCCAATAGGGCCCCGGCGACGGGCGCGCTACCGCGAGTCCCCGTGAAGCGAAATTCAGAGGCAGAACTCTGCGCCTGCAGGCCCATGGATCGGGGCAATTCGTCGGCCTGTTGGGCTACGTCGGGACGGTCGATCCACTGCACGGAGTTTGCAGCAATGGTAATTCCCAGGTCACGGGCCAACATCTGCTGCAAATAGCCGGAGCCAAATTGCCGGCTCGATTGCATCGCACACATCCCATAGGTGCCAGGCGCAGCCATGCTGTTTGGGCCGGGCACCGTACAGGAACCAATTCGGTTGTCTCCCACGCGAATCACCGCGGCGCCATCAGGGCTGCTGATCTCGATCCCGTCGTTGTAGTGGGTGACATCTAGCCGGCGAATGCCACCACTTACACGCCAGGATTGCGGCACGCCCATCGTGTAGGCCAGTTCGTGCGGCTCCTGCCAAGACACCAGTTGCGGGATGGCAATCTGTGACGAAAGCGCGGAGCCTTGTTTGTGCGCCTCAAACGCAAAACTCTTTAGTACGGCTACCAGACGGGGCAATTCGCGGTTGAAGTCCTGGACCGGTGCGGCCAAGCCATAGAGTGTGCCGCCGCGGCGGCTGGTTTCGGCGCAAAGCATTTCGCCGCGTACTTGTCCGTTCTGAAACAAGAAGCGCGCCATGGCCATGCCTTTACCCACAGGCAGGATCTCCGGCGCTTGCGCCCCTTTAAACTGCCCGCCGCCGGCCAATACCTGGCGAAGCGTGTCGGCGCAATCCGCGGTACGGTTCAATACCGGCTGGACGAAGACGTAACGCTGAGGATCGGGGCTAACCAGCACAAAATGCCCGGCTTTCGATTGCACGGCCTGCCAGCCTTCGGGCAAATCGGCGCGAAAACCGGCGGGGTTGTGGTATTCCCGGGCCATCAGCAGCACCGGTAAAAGCAAAAGAAAGGGAGCCTTCATACCTAGTACAGCGCAAAGCACGATCCATTTGGCTCACGCAAAAACTCTCGACAAAGGCGAAAACTGACGATACGATTGCGGCTATGGAAACAAACCGGTGGAAACAGGCGGAGGAACTGTTCCACCAGGCGCTCGACCATGAGCCGGATTCTCGTGTCGCTTATCTAGCCGACGTTGATTCGGACTTGCGGGATGAGGTGCCGCAGTTGATCCAGGCTTACGATGCCGCCGAGGCTTGCCGCTTACAAACCCCGGCCTTGGGGCGGCCTGCCATCCCCAAGTCCGCGCGGCGCATAGGACCCTATACGGTCATCAAAGAAATCGGTGAAGGCGGCATGGGCGCGGTGTATCTGGCGGAGCGCAACCATGCGCAGTACGAAAAGCAAGTTGCCGTCAAACTGATTCGTCCGGGACCAGGTTCGCATGCTCTGATTCACCGCTTTCACGTTGAAAGACAAATCCTGGCGGGTATGGGGCACCCCAACATCGCCCGCTTGATCAAAGGAGGCATCACCGACGAAAACCAGCCGTTCCTGGAGCAGCCCGATGCCCGCAAGGCGCGGATTGTGGAATTGCGTTTTCTTCTTTCCTTCACCGTCGACGAATTCGGTGAGATCGTTGGACTATCCAAAGCCACAGTGGACCGCGAACTGAAGTTCATTCGCGGCTAGCTCTATCGCGAACTTCGCGGCTCCCAGCCTGCCGCTAGTTGCAGCTGAAGGCCTAGGGGGAGTTGGCTCAAAACTCTCAACCCTCACTGTATACAGCGGGTTTCTTGTGCTTTTTGCCTCTCACGCGGCAGCTATTTTGCGACGCGCGTCTCCAGAAACTGCCGGACCTTGCCGCGCATCGCGGCGCCATCCCAGCCACGTGCGTCCACCATATCTGCTTCGATTAGCAAAGTGGGGATCCCGCTCTGTTCCAGCGCCTGTTGAATGAAAAAGGTTCCACTGACGGACGGCCGGCTACCCAGCGGCAGCAAAATCAAGGCCGCATCCACCCGATGCCGCCGGGCCTGTTCCACCATCCATTCATTGGCCCACGGTGGATTATGCAATTGTTCGTTCATGCTGACAATGCGGCTGGCCAGGGCCCGCAAGGGATCCTTCAAGCCGTAACGGATGTAGCCGTCCGGCCCAAAAGCCAGGTACATCGACCACACGAATACGGCACCGTAGTCCTCCTCGAAGGCGTTGTAGAATTCGGCGTCATGCCACAGGCCGGCGCCAATCCACATCAGCCGCAGGCGTTCGCCCGGATAGGCTGCAATGTTCTGCTGAACCCGCTGCTTCACTTCGTCACGAAAAGCCCGCGCATGATTTACCGCCCATTCGGAGCCGCGGTGCCATTGCGTGGTCATCACGTTGTTCACTTGTTCGTTCATTCGCACCGGGCACTTGGGCGCGGCACAGATCAGGTCACGCACTTCGTCAAAGTATTCTTCCTGGCGGTTGACGTTTTCCATCAGTGCACGCAGGCGGGCCATTTCGAACTTCGTGCCGGTAATCTTTTGAATCGCTTGAATCAAGTGCTTCAATTCGCCGGTGAGGAAGTCCAGGCGATGCGGCTCGAAAAGCTCCGGCCATCGATGGCGGCTGAGCTCCCACCAGCGTGGCGGTAAATGCGTGGCGCCGGTGCTGTCCATGGCAACCAGCGGCGCGTTGAACTTCGCAGCCCAAGTATGAAAAACACGTTGGATACAATCACAAGTCAGCCTGGCTGCCAGCAGCGCGGGCTTGGGGAGCCCGCCCCAGGGCGCCAGGGCCGGGTCGCCCGCAACGGTAGACGCAAACGACAAGCTGCAGTACCGGCACAACCCCTCGTGATAGCCCTGGGCATTTAATCCATCCAGATAATGCCCCGACATCTGGCGCGATGACACCACGGCGGACCACCATTGATTGCTGACCACCGGCAAGTCCAGAAGTGCGAACAATTCCAGTGGCGTGTCGGCCTGGGCAATGGCGTACGGGCGCTTGTGCTCGAATACATCACGGCGAAGCGTGGCGAACCACTCTTTTTGATGCTCGGCCGCCGCCTTGGTACAGGCGAGTTGTTTATCGGTTCTTTTTTCCAGCGCCATTTCTTTATACCCGGGGCCGTTTGATCTCTTTTACGAACGCGGCAATTTCATCGTGAAGCGATTGCGGTACGGTCGGGGCCGCACAATCCTCGCGAATGCGCAGGCTGGAAATTCCACGCACATTCAAAAAGTCCCGCTGCCGCGGGTAATCCCATCCGTAGACATCGTCATCGGGCGGATGATAAAAAATCACGCCGTCGATATTTTGTTTTGCTGTTCTTTCCAACCAGCGATCGGCTAGCGCCGGTGGATACACACGGGGGCTGGGCGCGTCCAGGTAATACTTTTCGAAACACGCGGTCCCCGGATCGAGGTCGCTACGGACATCCCAGCCGGCCGCACGGGAGCCCCACCAGTCGTCCTCGGCCACAACCACTGCACCATGCGATTCCAGCAGCGCGTGTAGGTTCGGATGGTCTAACGGAAAGCCCGTAACCAGCAATTTTGGCCCTGGCATAGCCGGACGCTTCGCAACCTCCCCCGCCAACTGTTCGGCGATTTCCGCATACAGCCGCCGGTCGCTGAAATAGCTGGCGCCGATGGCCGTCATCGCCTCAACTCCTGTGAGCCTGGTTAATTTGGGTCCACGCAGCTTCAATAGACGCCGTATGGAGCTTCGCGCAGCGTTGGCCTCATCCACCGCGCTGCGAAAGGTTTCAGGAGTGATGGGTGTGACGATTTGTTCTACCTTCCGCTGTAATTCAAGTGTCCGTTGGTGCCCGTATTTCCGGCTGCGCGCGGAACGGGTATGCAAAAAATCGTAAAGATACAGCGGCGGAACGGCCAGGCCTTTTCCTTGGCGCACCATTTCACGCAGGTACAGGTAGAGCTTGTACTCCGGTTCAGAAGTACGCGGGACAATCAACAGCTTTAGGAAAGACCAATCGCCGTTCAGCAAGGAACTGAAAATGGCGCGTATTCGGCCAGGAAAACTCGGCTCCATCCACTGTTCCATCCGGCGATTGGTTTCCCGCTGCGCGGCTAACGTACTGGGACTGACCAAGACCGGAAACGCTCCGGTTGCGCGGATCAATTCCCAGGGAACGGTGTTCGAGGTGAAACCGATCACCGGCACTCCGGCCTGATCTTGTTCCCGTGCGGCGGACATGCGTTCCTGATAGGAAAAAGACAAAGCCGCAAAGGCAGAGCCAGTGTTCAAACCAGCGCTCAAGCCAGAACCTCGGCAATCGCGATGGTCTTGGCTGAATCCAGATGGCGCTTCAGCAACAGGACCACCAACAATGCCACGCAGGCACCGCCGGCCACAAAGTACCAGCCCGCCGTGAAGCCGCCCGTGCGGTCGCGCAAAATGCCCAGCATCTGTGGCCCCAGATATCCAAACACTCCGCCACCCAGACTGACAATGCCCATCACCGGACCAAGTTCGCTTCCTGGAATCGCCTTGGCTGCCACCTCTCCCGCCAGCGGATAGATTTGATTGGTGGCGCACAGTCCCAGCGAAATCACCAAAGCGGTGGCGATTCGGAACACCAGCAGTTGGTCCGTCATCATCGCAAAACACGCCGGAATTAACAGCACCATCAGGGACGCCATCACCATCCAACGATTAAATCGATCGGCCAAATAGCCGCACAGCAGGTTGGCAAAAATGGCCGTGACATAGCTGGCACTGATGATATAAGCCGCATCTTTCGGAGATAAATTGAAAACAGTCTTGGCGACGGCGGGCAGAAAGAAAGTAACCGCGAAACCGCCCATATTCATCAACCCGAGTAACACCATGGCCCAGACTACCGGCGTGCGAAACGCGCTGCGACTGGGGCCGGAACTAAGGCCGGACCCAAGAATGGCCCCGCCGTGCCCAACGGTTTGCGCTCGCCCAACAGAGTCGCCGCTGCGGCGATAGAAAATCCAAAATATGGCTGAGCCTAACAGTGCCATTGCAGCGAAAGCAAGAATGCCACGCCGCCAGCCAAACGCAGCGCCAATGGTGCTGCCAAACGGCGCTCCGATCACCGAAGCCAAAGACGACATGGCTCCCAGAATCCCCATGGCGGAACTCTGCAACGATTTGGGAGCGGAGAGCGCAACGGCCGTCATCACGCAAACAAACGAAATGCGGTAGCCACAAATCCAGATCACGCGGGACGTCAACGCCCAGCCAAAGGACGGTGCCAGGCTTAGCAGCCCCAACCCCAGCGCGACACCCAGCAAGCCCATCGATAGCGCCCGTCTTTCTCCAAAGCGCTTGGCCAGCATGCCGCCCGGGATGCTGAGAAAGATGGCCACCAATCCATACACGCCGGTAAACAGGCCCAGTTGCGAATAGTTGATGGCGAATTCTTTCTGCAGCGCCGGCAGCAGGGGCGAGAATCCCAGGCTGGACATTTGCATGGTCATCATGGCGAAGATGGTGGCCGCGAAGGGCAAAATCCAAAAGAACCTTGAACCGTTTGAATTGGTTGATGGCATGCCGCTTGACCTCCGTGCCCTTTTACGTGACAGGGCAGCAATCGATTTTAGCAAGAACTGCTTCTTGTTAAGGTAGTCTGTAAGGCCGATACATCCAATACAGGATTACGGAAGGCGAAATTGACGAAGCCCCTGGAAGACATTACCGTTCTCGATCTGACCACGGCGTTGGCCGGCCCCTTCGCTACGCTGCTACTGGCGGGACTGGGCGCGAAAGTGATCAAGATCGAAAATCCATTGAGTCCCGACACGTCCCGCGAGAATGCTCCTTACTTGGGCGCAAATGGTGCAACCCTCGTCCGCCAGCACCCCGAAGACGTCTCGATTTCTGCTATCAACCGCTTGCGCAACAAGCTTGGTGTCACTCTGAACCTGAAACATCCCGAAGCCCAAGGCGTTTTTGCGGATTTGCTCCGCCGCGCAGATATGGTGGTGGAAAATTTCACTCCTGGAACCATGGATCGCCTGGGCGCGGGTTATGGCTTTGCCCACCAAGTGAACCCGCGCATCATTTACTGTTCCATTAGCGGCTTTGGCGCGACGCACGATAATGCCGGGGGAACCGGGAAGGCCATGGACACCATCATCCAGGCCTTAAGCGGAGTGATGCTCACTTCGGGAAACGCGGGCGACCCGCCAGTGCGCGTGGGCGTTCCCTTCGCGGATCTCAGTGCGCCTCTATTCGCCGTGATTGGCCTGCTGGCCGCGCTGCATCAGGCGCAACGTACCGGCACCGGCCAGCACGTCGACGTGTCCATGCTGGGAGTGCTGACGATGATGGTGGCGGGCGAGCCGTTCGATATTCTGGAACGTTGCGGAGTGCCCCAGCGTACCGGACAAACGGTGCCTCGTCTGGCGCCTTTCGGCGTTTACCAAGCGATTGATGGCTACGTTGCCATTTGCGCGCCAACTGAGGCGTTCGCAAAAAATTTGTTCACCGTCATTGGGCGGCCCGAATTGAGCAGTGACCCACGCTTTGCCACGCGAAATGCGCGCGTACAAAACGTGAAACTGCTGGATGAAATCATCGAAACCTTTACGCGCGGATTACCCGCTGCCGAAGCGGCCGGCAGGCTGGAGCGATCCGGCGTTCCAGCGGCGGAAGTGCGTGACGCCAAGGCCGCCGTGCGCGATCCCAGCGTGCTGGCCCGCGGAGAAACGGTAGCACTGCAGCATCCGGTCTTCGGGGCCGTCGACGATGTGAACGGGATGGGCATGCCCATCAAATTCTCGGCCGCATCCAGCGGTTTCGATCAGCCGCCGCCTGCGCTGGGGGAACACAACCGGCAAGTATACGGCGATCTGTTGGGCTATAGCGAGACGCGGATTGCCGAACTCCGTGAACGCCGCGTGATTTGACGATTCTGTCAACGGTACATTTGCTCAGGCAGAATGCGCTAGGGCTTTGTGCTCCTGCAGTTGAGATTCAATCTTCAGCTGTTGCTTCCGGCTGGATACAACCGCTTCTTGTCTCTGCAGTGTCCCGTTAGGGTCGGGTGCTTGCGGGGCAAACATCTCATAGCGTTGTCTGAGTACCGCAGTCGCTTCGGCTTGGCAAGCTAAACTTTTCTCGCGGTGAAGGGCGTCACACACGGGGCATCGCTTCATAGGCTCCCAGTATGCGGCAACATCGGGCTTAGCCGCAAGCGGTTTAACACGGCAATTGTGTTGCAATTGAGTGACAATTTGGTTACGACCATCTCCCTGTGGAGTCCCCCAGAAGTAGGCCGTGTGCTCCACTCCCGCTTCTTGAAATAGCCATTCCAAGTACCTGATTTCTTGCGTGGGTTATTTCCGAAAAAGGTAATAGGCGGCTGGAATCACCACCATGTTCAGCGCGGTTGAAGTCAGAAGTCCGCAGAAAATGACAATCGCCATGGGTGCCTGAATTTCACTTCCCGGCTTTCCCATCCCCAGCGCAATGGGCACCAGCGCAAGGCCCGCGGCCAGCGCCGTCATCAAGATGGGAGCTAAGCGTTCACTGGCGCCTTCCATCACGGCGCGGCGTAAATCTTCCATTCCTGCCGCGCGCAGATGGCGCACATGGGAGATCAGCATGATGCCGTTTCGTGTGGCGATGCCAAACAGCGTGATAAACCCGACGATGGACGCGAGCGAAAGCACGCCCCCGGCCAGGAACACGCCGGCCACGCCACCCACTAACGCAAGCGGCAAGTTCAGCAGGCGCAGTTCGCGCAGATCGTCCCCGAAAATCTTCACCGCAATGTTGGCCAGCGTTCCCGAAAGCATGTGATCGATGCGATGAGAAATCGGCTGGCCCACGCTGACGTTGGTTCCGGGCAAGACGCTCACTTTGTCGCGGATGTCCTGCAGCACCACATCCTTTGGGCCGCGCCCCCATCCGTAGATCTACATCTACTTCCGCGGACTCCACACTCTGGACATGTTCGTCCAGCACAAAAACGCCGCGGCCAGCGCGATGACGATCACGCGATATTCAAGAGACCATGAAATGAGTTTGTCGATCATAGTGGTCCCCTAATGCACGTGCCCGTGGGCGGGAACGGCGCTCGACATGGTGGAAAGGCGAATCAGGTACGCTCCTTTGGTTACCACAGGATCGCCCGGATTCACCCCTTCCAGCACCTGCACCATTCCGTTGTTGCGCAGCCCGGTCTTCACCGGTCGCCTGCGCCCCCGGCATCTCCACTTCCGCCCCGGAGAGAGCGCGCAGCTTTGAATAATCCGATTCCGCGACGATTCCGCTGACGAAAATGCGGTCGATGTCGACCAGGCGAAACAGGACCTTGCCTGGTTCGGTATTGGCGCCGTTGATGGCGTCGGCCGCAGCCAGAACGCCTGTGATAGGGGCCCGAACCACGAAGCGCTTCACCCCTGCGTCAACGCCATCGCCCGAACGCGTGGCATCGAATTGCATCAACCTGGTTTGGGCAGCCTGCAGGCGCGCTTCTGGAGTCTCTGTGGAGTCCGCCAGTCTTCCGCGCACAGCCGCGATCTGGGTTCCTGCGGGCAAAAATCCGCCGATTCGTGCCCGCGCCGCGGCGACGAAAGCGTTGCCTGACACCCCGTCCGTCCGCCACTCGGCAAGTTCGTGCTCCGCGCGCAGACGGTCGTAGCGGGAGCCTTCGCCTTCCTGTTCGCGTTGCCGGAGAATGCGAATCAACCGGTCCACGTCCCCGGCCCTGTGGGTTCTTGCTTCCGCTTCCGCCAACGATACCCGCGCGCGTTGCACCTGGCCTTGTGGCCCGAGTGTTAGAAAACGCTGAACCACTTCCGCTTCAGACCATGCGCGCGGCTCTTGACCGAATCCAATTGTAGCGCCGCCGCAGAGCGCAATCCCAACCACCCAACTCCGTCTTTTTGACCCCTGGTGCATCGACATGACTTCCCTTTCCTTTTCACCACTACAACCACGGACACACGTAGAACGGTGTCCTAGAGTGACAAGGATTAGGCGGGAGGTGCTCTGGGAATTTTCGGGCTGAACGATGGCGGATCGTGCCCGCGATGCCGAACCGCCGGCGCGGTGGCCAAGGTTCGGGCCAGGTCAGGCAGGGCAAGCCTCTCGGGTAGCTCGGCAACCGCCGGAAGCGTCACATGCGAGGACAATGCGATGGACCACAGTACGTCCACTTCATCGTCGTCCGCCGTATGCGCATCCATAGACGGACCCTCGGCTGTCCACATCTCATGCCCATGCAAGTGCACAGGCGCGGCCACCGCTTCATGTTCCAGTTCTTCCGGGTGAATGTGGTCAAACGGAGCCTGGATGAACCCCCACAGGAGCGCCAGCACGCCGGAAATGATACGAACGGTCTGCCCAGCTGTCATTATCAACTTTTGTTCTAAGGTACCACTCAACGCTCGGCTTGGTTTAGTCGGCTTGGTTTAGAACGTAAACTTAAGCGCCAATTGCACCAGTCTGGGCGGGGCTACCTTCACAACCTGACCGAACAGATTGCTGTCAAAATCGCCGTTCACCGCAACCGGTCCAAAGAACTGGGCATGATTGAACGTATTGAAGGTCTCCAGGCGAAACAGCAGAGCCTTTGATTCCGTGATGCGGAAATTGCGCAGTAGGGCCAAATCGAAGTTCAGCATCCCGGGGCCGTAAAACGAGCGCCGCGACGCGGTTCCCGGACTGCCTAAAGCATTGGGTGAGAACAGTGCGGAATTAAAGTATTCCAGTCCGTTCCGTGGATTGCCGTTCAGTGCCAAATTCCCCGCGGCCATATCCGGTAAATCCAGGCTGTGGTTGTTCACGCCGTTGGGAGAGCTGCCTTGCAAAGAATTGTCTCCGTCCGCCGAAAGCGTCACGGGGAAACCTGTACTCATCCGCGTGATTCCGGAAATCGCCCAACCTTGCGTGATGGCTCTCGCTCGTCTTGAGATGCGTTCAAAGGGCAGATGATACAGGTAGGTGGCGACGAAGCTGTGCGTTAAATCCCAGGCGGAAAGCGCGCGGGTTCGGCTGTGATTGAACGGATCGACGATATCGGAAATACTCGAAGCCTGATCGATGGATTTGCTGAAAGTGTAGGCCAAGCGCAACTCCAGCGATTTGGTCGAATGATGGAAATTGGCCTGGAACGAATTGTAATTGGAATTTCCAACGCTACCCTGGTAATCGTTATTGCTGAAGTTGGATCCGAACGGTCCGCGCGTACCGAAAATGGTTTGTCCACTGGCCGTGGTGTAGGTTGTATCCTCACCCAGCGGACCGCAGGTTGGCGTTCCCTTGGCGACGCCGTTTTCGCGGCTCAGCGCCAGGCACAGCGCCGGGTTTCCAGGATTGGCCGAGTACACCAATAGTAGATGGTGCGCTTGCGAACCCACATAGCTCAGACTCAGAAGCGAGTTTGCGCCGATCTGCCGTTCGATCGACAAAAAGTAATTTTCGTTGTAAGGATACGTATTGCCCGGATAGGGCGTGGTCATGCCAGCTTGCGGTAAGTACGGATCAAAATTTATATTCGGATTGGGGTTGCTTACGGTGGCGTTCAGCGGCGGAAATGTCAACGGGAAGGGCTGAACATGGGTGGCGCCGTCGGCGGCACTGACGAACGGGGTAGCGAATAGCGGCGGCGCCGGACTAGTGTAGCTTTGGCCGTAAGGCGGCTGCGGTTCATCAATCGCAATCGAGTTGCCTTGAATGGCTGAATAGAACATGCCGTAGCCGGCGCGGATGCTGGTCTTACCGGGGCCGCCCAGGAACTTCCCCAGAAGGCCGTTACCATGGGAAGGCGAGTAGGCCAGCCCGATGCGGGGAGCGAATTTATTCTGCTGCGGCACCAGCGTATTGGGAATACCGATGTCGGTAGGATAGACCAGACCGCGCGGCGCGGTGGGAAACACCTGCGATTGCTGGCCCAACACGAACGTGGGAATCTGATTGTATTTTTCCGACCAGTACTGCATCAGATCCCAACGAACGCCCAGGTTCAGCGTCAGGTTCGTCCGCAAGCGCCAACTGTCCTGCAGAAACCCCGCAGCGTACTTGTGCCGGCCATAGTAGGCACCGGAGTCCGCTTGATTATAGGTGCTGGCGACGCCGATAAGAAAATCGGCTAAGTCGTTGCCGGTCTCCGTACCGTAAAAAGTAAATGCCCCGTTGAAGGTGGGATTCGGGTTCACATTCACCTGCTCATAGCTGAACTGCACACCTGCCTTGATGCTGTGGCTTCCCAGGAGCTTCGAGTAATTGTCGATCACGGCGAAGGTGTTGTTGGCCTGGGTCAAATTCGTTGTGGGCGTGCCGAAGTTGAAAGAGTTCAGCGTCACGTTTTCGATTCCCTCAATTTTTGGCGCCAAGGGAACGATGCCTGTGGGACCAGTTGAAAATCCTTGCGATGCCAGACTGGGGCCTACGCCACCCGAAGGCTGCCCGACGTTGTTTGCGTCCCGCATAAAACTGAGCCTTAGTTCGTTCACGCTGGTGGCGCCAAAGGTTTTGGTGTGGCCGAAGTTCATCAACTGGGCCCGCCCCAGATTCAGCGCTGCAAAGCCGGGAACGCTGGCTCCACCTTGTCCCGTCGGGTAGGGGTTGTTCAGCTTGTAGTCGTCAAAATAGTAGTACGCCGAAAACAGGCCCCACTTTTCTGTGTTCGCATCCAGACGGAAACTGCCCTTGTCGTCGCGCAAAAGCTTTCCATACGCGGCCGATGAAAAGGTTGAGTCACCCAGGTTGGGCAATGGAATATACTGCAACAAGTGTTTGCTGGGTTCCGACCACGCACGCTGCGGGATCACAGCGTTGGGAAACACGCAGGTGGATGTCAACGTGCAGCCCGCCAGGTAGTAGGGTTCATTGGCCTGCACCCCGTAGCCTAATTTCTGCGACAAAAGATTCGCCAAATACGGCCCGCCCACGCAACCTCGCACGCACTCTCCATTTTTATCGAATTTAGCGGTTAAGGATTCAGCATCATCAAGCAGATTTCCTGCCCGGTTGGCAAGCGTGGGTACCGGAATCAAACCGGTATCCACTCCCTGGCTCAGCCGCGTGCCCTGGTAATCGCCGAAATAGAAAATTTGATTCTTCCGGATGGGCCCGCCCACGGTTCCGCCAAACTGATTCTGACGATAAAAGCTTCGCTCCGGCGAAAAGAAGTTGCGGGCGTCCAGAGCGGTATTGCGCAAGAACTCGAACCCGCTGCCATGAATAGCGTTGGCGCCGGATTTGGTCACCACATTCACTACACCGCCGCTGTAGTTGCCGTACTCGGCATCAAAGTTGTTGGTCAGAATGCGAAACTCGGCGATGGAATCGAGATTGGGCACCACCGACGTCCCGCCATTCATCATTTCCTTAACGTCGCCGCCGTTCACCATGAATCCATTGGCATCTTCGCGCTGTCCGCTGATCGATTGATTGCCCGGATTGAGCGTCCCCGACGGCGCGATGGCCACCGACGCGCCCGCCATCACGATCGATTCCGGCTGCTGCGTCGTCATCGGCACGATACCTGGCTGCAACGCAAGCAAATCCGTGAAGCTCCGTCCGTTTAGCGCCACCGACGTCATCGCGGTTCCTGTCACAACCTCGCCCATTTGCGTGCTGGCCGTTTCGACGTGGATTTCCGTCTCGGTGACCGTGACCTCTTCCGCTCTCTCCGCCAATACCAGGGAGAGGTCCACCGTCAAAACCGTGTCGAGATCGATGACCAGTCCCGCGCGGGTCTGCTGCTTGAAACCAGCCGCTTCAACCTGCAAGTCGTAGCCGCCCACCGGCAAACTGGGGAACGAATAGACCCCCTTCGCGTCCGTTGTAGTCTTGTTTTGTACCCCTTGTGCTGTATTCGTCACCGTCAGCTTCACGCCCGGAATCACTGAGCCGGAAGGATCGGAAATGGTGCCGGTAATAGACCCGGTGACCGCGGCGCACAGCGGGATACCGCCGACGAACAGCGCCATAAGAGGCACAAAGCTAGGCACAAAGCCCAGTAGGCACACAGTTTTTTTGAGGAAAGCCTTCACTCCTCAACCATAGCCGCCACAGCCCTTGGCGATCCAGCTATCTTTTGGCCATTCTTCGCGCCGGATTTGTTAGTTCTTCGGCTTGTCGGGGTACCAGTATTGTTTGTGGCAGGCCTCGCAGGCTTTGTCGATTTGATCGCCCGCATCCAAAACACCAGTGGTGTCCTTGGCCAGGACCGCTTTCATCATCGCCGTGGTGGCGTCGTGCAAGGTGTGATTGTGTTTGATCCAGGCTCCGCGGTCACTATCGATCAGCGTTTTGATCACTTCCGGTGACAGCTCCACTTGCGGGTTTTCCGCCTTCTCGTCCGGCTTGGCAACCGGACGCAGCGGAATCTGCAGCAGGTCGGTGGCTTCCATCAGTGCAACCGTGTGACGCTTCATCTCTTTCCAATCGTCAGCGGTCTTGGGCGCTTTTTCGATCATTCCCTTCGCGCTGGAGGTGCTGGACACGGCGTCCCAAAGGTAATCCGCGTTCGGATCGACGATGGAATCCATGATGTCCTTCACCGTGGCTGTTGTACGATATTGTGGCTCCGGGCCAGTACAGCCGCTGCACGATAAGAGCAGAACCGCCACGCAGGTTAGAAAAAAGGCGTTGCGCATAAAACACTCCTGTTACTCGAAAAGGTCAAGCGACATTGTCAAACTTGTGAACGGTCAAACCGGTGAACGGCAACCGGAACCCAGATTCTACCACTGCTGCTACTTCTTCGCGCCTACTTTTTGTTCACCGGCGCCAGGATCTTGCTCAATCCCTCGCTGGCCTTCTTGCCGCTCTCAGACGTAGGGTCGGCCTTCACCGCTTGGCTCCACAACTGGCGTGCCAGTTGCAGGTTGCCTTCATTGGCGTAAATCGCGCCCAGGTTGTATAACCCGTCCACTTGGTCGGGATGGTCGGCCAACAGGCGCTTGGTTTCGACAATGGCTTCGCTGATTTTGCCGGTCTCGTAAAGAGACTTGCTCAACTCCAGGCGGGCGTCCAAATTGGCGGAATCTTTTTCCAGCGCTTGCCGCAGCAGCTTCTGTGCCTCCACCGGATGCCCGTCGGCGCTTTCCATTTCCGCCAGACGCAACAGAATGGGCGGATGACCGGGATTCTTTTTCAACTGCTCCTCGAGTGATGCCCGTTCATGCGCCGGATTCGCCGGAGCGCTGCCCGGTGCCGCAGTCGCCACGGGCGCGGGTTTCGTGCGAAACGAATTCAGTCCGCCGAGAATCGCAAAGATTCCGCCGCCGACTGCCAGCGGAATCAGCGCCAACAAAATCTTTTTTTTCATCGTACTCATGCCGAGAGAACCTTTTCGACAATCTCCACGCCCGTCTTTTTCAGAAAGTCCTCCGGCGATTCGCCGCCAATCATCACAAACACGTAGCGATTGGGCAGCATGAGTGACTTGCCCTCAAACGTAAGCCGGACGGTGTCGGGCAAAATTTCCTCTACCGTAGAGGCGCGTAAAACGCGTACCTGCTTTTCCCGTTCCGCCGCCGCCAGACGTTGCCGATTGCGCTCCTTCAACCGGCTGAAATCCGCTCCCCGATAGCACAGCGTAACCCGGTTGCGCGCATGCGAACCGAGAGCCAAGGCAGCCTCCACGGCCGAATCCCCGCCTCCGATGACCAGGATGTCCTCGCCGCTATACGACTCGGCTTCAATCAGACGATAAGTCACTTTGTTTTGATCTTCACCCGGAACGCCCAATCGCCGCGGTGAACCGCGTTTGCCCAAAGCCAGCACCACGTAGCGCGCTCGATACTCGCCGGCCGCGGTGCGAACCATGAAGACTTCCCCGTCCCGCTGCAACTGCTCTACTTTTTCGTTGGTTCGAATGGCCACTCCGGTATTGCGGACAATCGTTTCCCAAACCGCCAGTAGGCCTTCCTTGGTGGAATCGCTAATGTAGAGGCTGCCAATCAACGGCATCTCCAAAGGTTCCGCCATCAGAAACTTGTGCCGCGGGTAGTTGCGAATGGTGGCCGCGATTTCGCCTTGCTCCAGCGTCACGTACTTCAATCCATATTGATGCGCGGTGAGCGTAGCGCTTAACCCCGCCGGCCCCGCGCCCACGATCAGGACGTCGTGAATCACGTCATCAACTCCTGTGTCCGCTGGCGAGTTCCTGGCTAGCTTGACGGCAGATTTTGTGGGTGCGTGTGAACTCGTGCTTTCATCGTGATTGTGCTCGATTTCCGGCGCGCTCCAAAGTCCTTCGCGTTCTAAACGCGTGCGCACATCGTCAATGGCCAGTTTCCCCTCGTTGATGGCGGTCTTAATCAGACCCATCCCACCCAACTCGCCCACGATGTAAAGGCCGGCGACATTCGATTCAAACACCTGGTTAATATTCGGCACCCGCAGCGTTTGCAGCGTATCGCCAAAGGCCAGCAGGATACCGGAGGTGGGGCACGCGCTGACACAATCGCCATGTCCCATGCAGCGCTCCGGATGGGCCAGTATGGCTTTGCCGCTCACCAGTTCCAGCGTGCCTTTTTCCGGACAGGCATCAATACAACTTCCACAGCCGATACACAAAGTGGCGTTGATCACCGGCCGGGGCCGTCCCTTGTCGGCCGGCTCCCCGGAGGATCCGGTTTGCTGGGTGGCCCGCTGCAAATTCCACAACGCCATCGGTGCGCCGCACGACGCGCAAAATGCGGCCCCGCGGACGACCGGGTTATTGCAGCGCGGGCAGGCATGGGTCTGGGTCGGCGTTGCGGCTGCGGCCGTGCCACCCCCGCCGCTTTTGGCGGACAACTTCTTCACGTAGCGCCGGACGAAAAACAACGTCAGGCAGAATGCGAATAAAAATGCAACCAGCGTTTCCATGTGTGGGTTATTTGTGTTTAGGCCATTTGCGTGTAGATCGATTTTCCGAACCGTCTAAAAGTAGCCCATCGATACCGCAATCCCAATGTGAATGATCACGATCACCGCAAAAGAATAACTAAATGGCCGGTGCACCACATGCCAAAGATGAAAGATTTGTTGCGTGCGGTCCAGAAACGCCATCTTGCCCTGCAGCCAGAAAGTCTCGCGGATCACCCCGATCACCGCCTCCAACTCCGTGTGACCGGATTTGCGCAATCCCCCGAGCGTGACGATTTTCTCCCAACCGGAAAGCACGCGGCGCCGCAAACGGCTAACCAGAAGCGGCCGTCTCAGATCGGCCCCTAGCAACGAAATGAAAAGAGCACCTAGACCCATATTATTGATCTGTTCGGGCGAGGGCAAGTCCAATAAGGGTTGGATTTCCTTCGCGGGGAAAAGCTGTTGGGCGTGCAATTCTTCGGTCAACGTTTGCGCCCGCGCGTCCAACTCGTTCAATGAAAGCTGCGTGGCGTTGATGGAGCGCGGAATCTGTCCGTAAATATACCGGCCAATAAAGCCGCTCAGCACCACCGAAATCATAATCCAATAAGCGATGCCAATCAATCCACCCAATTTAAAAGAGGCGTGAAAAGTGATAATGACCGGGGCGGTAATGCCAATCAGAACATGAAAATCCAACCAATGCCTAGTTTTCCCGATTTTACCGAACCACTTCCAGGCTTTGCGCAACGGGTACAAAAATATGATGCAAAACATGGCGGTGCCCAGCATCCCCAAGCGGAGCCCAATCTCCCCGGTGGGGCGCAATTGTTGGTGCAATGGGGACGACGGCCGGTCTTCCAAATTCAATCGATAGTAGGAAAAGCCATACCAGAACAGGATCCCGATGACGGCAATCGCCACCGCCCACGCCAGAGCCAGCCGGATGTGATGCCACGTCTCGCCGTTGGATTGGACCTGTCCTCGCGGCGCGGCGCTCGGGTTGCTGAAAATGGTTGCCATAGGGAATGGAACTAGTGTTTGGTTGCTGCTGACGCGGGCCCTTCGCCGGCCCCTGCCTTGGGATCGGCGGTTTTCGAATCTACGCCCTTGGCGTCTTCGACTTTAGAGTCAGCCTCCACCGAAAACAATCGATGGCCGCTAAATTCATGTGTATTGCGCCAGTGTTGGTGCTCCGTCTTCACTTCAATTTTAGCAGTGGTTGGCAGCCAGAACGGATCGCGCTGCCCTTTGAACGGAATCGCTGCGTATTGTACTTCGCTCGAGAGTTGTTGCAAGCCGATTTCCGTGGGCGGTTCCTTCCAATGGGCCTCCATGCGCGTGACGATTGCCAACTGCGCGTCCACCCATGCAGTGCCCTCCCATAGAATCGGATAGTCACGATTCTTGATGGCCAGCACGGCGGGCGAGGCCGCACCGTTGCGCGCCACAAAACCAATGCGCTGCAATTTCCGTCCACCGGCTTCTTCGGCGCCCTGCATGGTGAACGCGTAGCTCGCTTGGAATTGCGGATGAAACACCATCAACAATGTGGCAAAGCCCTGTGTGGTGAGCAGCGTTCCCTGCGGGGCTTTCTTCGCAGTTTGGCCCAGCTGCAGCCGCGATTCGTCCACCAGCATCCCGCCGTTATCCCAGCGCAAGGTGATCAGGTAATCGTACTTCACGCGATTGTTCAGAATTACTTTGCCCTTGGGATTCAGCTTTTCCTGCAATACGTTTTCGGTGCTGGCGACGGACGACAATTGATCCCAAAATCGTTTTACGCGCTCGCCCGTGCGTTCCAGCAACTGTGCGTCCGCCGAAACCGGTTCGCCGGCTCGTAAGGCGGAAGCGAAAAGTAGGAATGCGGTTGTAAAGCGGCCCATCTAGTATCTATACCCCAGTGACAAAAACGTCTGATCGTAGTTCTGCGAGCCGCGAAACAAATTCACGCCTCCGCCCACAACATAATGCCGGCTGAAGAACCAATCGATGTTGGAGTTCACAAAATACCCGCGTGTGGCGGAAGCGAGCGAAGAAGTAAAATCCTGGCGGCCGGCCAGCACATCAAAACGCAGATTCTGTCTCAGTTCCTTGCCCAGCGAAAGCGATTCGTACGTCCCGCTGCCGAAGGAGCCGTTGAAGACCGACCGCCGCACATCCAAACGCACGCCGATGTGCCTCACGTCGCGAAATGAAATGCCATACATCTGATTCAATGACCCGCGTGAATCGCCGTTACGTTTGCTCTGCCCGACGTTTCCGTAAACCGACATCCGGCGTGGCAATTCGATGCGCGCCCCCGTGCTGAAACCGGAGAACAAGTATTTGTCCAGCAGGCCCGTGCCCACCAACACAAGATCGAAAGTAGGAATGGTGCGGAAGTAGTTGTAGTTGGCGTCGAGGATGAGCCAAGGTGCCGGCTCCACGCGCAACGTCGAAAAGCTGCGGCTCATCACCGGACCACTTTCGGCATTGCCCAACCTCCCGGCCACCAGATCGTCCGCCTCATTATTCTGGAATATACTGACGTAACGCTTCCAGGAAAAGGTGGTCTCGCTGTAGGCGTATTGGCGTTCGGCTTTAAAGCTCAACCGCGTGATGGCCAGGCCCACGGTGGTTGCCAGACGAACGTTTTCAAAGCTCCCAACCTGGGCATTCGCGAAAGTGCTGGCGATCTGCCGATTGGCCGTGTAGTTCCATGTCGTCGGATCCGGCGTCGATCCCGCAAAGGCTCCCACTAGAAAATTGCGATTTAGGTGCCGCCCATAATAGCCGCCGTCGATCGAGCCCTGGCTCACCACCCAGGGAACATACAGCCGCCCGAAGCCCATCGTATTCGGCGAGTTCGGATTGTTGTAAAACAGACCGATCTGATACGTCCGATTCAGTAGATCGGTAATGGTGACCAGTTGCGCGCCTGTCGTGGATGAATTGGTCGAATTAAATCGCCCACGCCAGTAGCCGGTCAGGTTCCAAAAGCTGCCACCCAGGCGTGTCGCGTCAATGCGCAAGGCGATTCCATTCTGCGTGCTGGCCACTCCCGTATCGTGATCGCGAATGGTGCTGTATTCATAACTCAAACGCCCGCGAATTTGATTGATGGCTGGCGACGGCGCCTTCGGCACATAATCACGCAACTCCTGATCCAGTGGATCGCCTGCCGAAAACGAAACCACCTGCGCATAGCGCCGCGCGGTCTTCGATTGCGCCATCACTTGCAGCGCCTCCAGATCCTCCCGCGAAATTTGCGCCAGGTCGCCCACTTGGGGAAGGGAATCGGGCGCGGAAGTCTCAATCATGCACGCCGCCGAATGCGCGGACACCGCCGTAATCACCACCTGCCCGATGCTCTGCGCGGTCAGGATCGCCTCACCGGGCTTCACGCGTTTAATCTGCAGATGAAAGCCTTCCTGCAATCCTTCTTCGCGTCCGCCGTTGATGTACAGTGCGTCATTGGCCACGTAGCGCACTTCAAATGTGGCGCGGACTTCCGAGACTTGCGATTGTGGGCGCTGCTGCGAGAGCAAATCCTGCGCGCAACCCACAACGGCGGCCATTACCGTAACCATCAGCCAGCGCAAGCTCAACCCCCTCCTGCCGCGCTGCGATGGCAGCTATAACAATTGATGTCCGGATTGGCGTAATTGTAGTTTCTAACGCCGGTGTGGTGCGGATTTGTCGCCGCCGCCGAATGGCAGGTTTTGCAATTGGGCTGCGAATAATCGGCTCCATTCAAGTGACACGTAGTGCATACGCCGGCCGCGCGGCCGTGCGTCACCGGGAAAGTCCCGCCTTGCGTTGCCGGCAACGAAGTGTGCACAAACGTTCCTCCGCTCCAGACATTTGTGGTGTGACAAGTGGCGCAGTTGTGGGGGAAGAACTGCGTATTTACGGCACTTGCGTGCGCCGGATTGGTGGTGCTGGCGTATTCGGTGGAGTGGCAGGCATAACAATCGGTCGGCGTACCGGGAAACTTTCCACCCACGTGGCAACTCAGGCAGGCGATGGTCAAATGCTTTCCGCTAAGCGTAAAGCCCACGTTGTTGTGATTGAACGTGGAACTGGTCCAGTTCGTCGTGGAGTGGCACAGTGAACAATCCTTGGGATACCCCAGCGCCAAGTGCGCGGGAGTGGTGGTTCCGTTATACGCGGCAAGGTGGCACGAATCGCAGCTGGTGGGCAAAGTCGCGTATTGATTATTGACGTGACAGGTGGTACACGTCACCGTGGTGTGTTTTCCGGTCAACGGAAATTTGGTCTTGCTGTGATCGAACGTCGCGCTGGTCCAATCGGCCGTCGAATGGCACAATGAACAATCTTTCGGGAACCCAGCCGCAACATGGTTAGGATTCGTGGTCGCGTTGTAGGTGGCCAGATGGCACGAGTCGCAATTCACCGGCAGCGTCGCGTATTGATTGTTTACGTGGCAGGTCGCGCAGGCCACTGTAGTATGTTTGCCGGTTAGCGGGAATTTGGTCTTGCTGTGATCAAATGTCGCGCCAGTCCAATCGGTCGTCGAATGGCACAACGCGCAATCCTGCGGGAATCCCGCGGTCACGTGATTGGGATTGCTGGTGCCCTGGTAATCCTTTATATGGCAGGAATAACATGCGGTGCTTTGCGCCGAATACGGATTCACCGTGTGACAAGCCGCGCACGTGGTGCTGGTGTGTTTGCCGGTCAGCGGAAACTTGGTGGTGCTGTGATTGAAACTAGCGCTCAACCAGTCCGTTGTCGTGTGGCATAGAGCGCAATTCAGGGCGAATCCCGCGGCTGCGTGGGCAGGATTGGTGGTTGCCTGGGATTCCTTTAAGTGGCACGAATCGCAATTGGTGGGCAATGTCGCATATTGATTATTCACGTGACAGGTCGCGCACGCTACCGCCGTGTGCTTCCCGGTCAACGGGAACTTCGTCGTGTTGTGATTGAAAGTCGCGCTCAACCAATCCGTTGTCGAATGGCACAGCGCACAATCCTTCGGGAAGGCCGCCGAAACGTGATTCGGATTCGTCGTGGCCTGGTATTCCTTCAAATGGCACGAATCGCAGTTGGTCGGGAGCGTCGCGAACTGATTATTCACATGACAACTCGCGCATGCCACCGTCGTGTGCTTGCCGGTCAACGGGAATTTCGTCGCGCTGTGATTGAACGTCGCGCCCAGCCAATCTGTCGTCGAATGGCATAGCGCGCAATTCAGCGCAAATCCGGCAGCGGCGTGGCCAGGATTGGTGGTCGCTTGGTATTCCTTTAGGTGGCACGAATCGCAATTGGTGGGCAGCGTTGCGTATTGATTATTCACATGACAGGTCGCGCATGCCACCGTCGTGTGCTTGCCGGTCAAGGGGAATTTGGTGGCGTTGTGATTGAAAGTCGCACCGGTCCAGTCTACCGTGCTGTGGCACAGCGAACAGTTCAGCGGAAACGCCGAAGCCAAGTGATTTGGGTTGGTGGTCCCCTGATACTCCTTTAAGTGGCACGAATCGCAATTGGTCGGCAGGGTTGCGTATTGATTGTTCACGTGACAAGTCGCGCATGCCACCGTCGTGTGCTTGCCGGTCAAGGGGAATTTGGTGGCGTTGTGATTGAACGTCGCACCGGTCCAGTCCACCGTGCTGTGGCACAGTGAACAGTTCAGCGGAAACGCCGAAGCCACGTGATTTGGGTTGGTGGTCCCCTGATACTCCTTCAAATGGCACGAATCGCAATTAGTGGGCAAGGTGGCGAATTGATTGTTCACGTGACAGGTGGCGCACGCGACGCCCGTATGCTTGCCAGTTAACGGAAACTTGGTGGTGTTGTGATTGAACGTCGCGCTCAGCCAATCCGTCGTCGCATGGCACAACCCGCAATCCAGAGGAAACCCGGCGGCGGCGTGGTTCGGGCTGGTTGCGCCCTGGTAGTCCTTTAAATGACAGGAATCGCAATTGGCGGGCAAGGTGGCAAACTGATTGTTCACATGGCACGTCGCGCAAGCCACCGCCGTGTGTTTCCCGGTGAGCGGAAATTTCGTCGTGTTGTGATTAAACGTCGCGCCGGTCCAATTGGTGGTAGAGTGGCACAATTGGCAATCCTGTGAAAACCCCGCCGCCGCATGCGCCGGATCGCTGGTGCCCTGGTAGTCTTTCAAATGGCACGAATTGCAGGCCGTGCTCAGCGCCGTGAAATTATTGTTGACGTGGCACAGCACGCAATCTGTGGTGGCGTGTTTTCCTGTCAGCGGAAATTTAGTCAGATTGTGATTAAACGTTGCGTTCAACCAGTTCAGCGAATTGGTGTGACAAGCCGTGCAATCGTGGCTGAAGCCGGCGGCCACGTGATTGGGATTGGTGGCCGCGTTGTAATCTTTCGCATGGCAACTATAGCAATCGGTGGGGACTCCCTGGAACTTGCCGCCGGTGTGGCACAACTCGCAAGCCAGATTTGTATGCGCCCCCACCAGTGCAAAGCCGGTGAAGCGGGCATGGTCAAAGCGCGTCACTAGCCAGCCGTTCAGGTTGTGGCAGGTGTCGCATTGTGTCGGGAACCGGGCCGCTTGATGATTCACAATTTTGGCGGCCGTGTAATCCTTTAAATGGCAGCTGGCGCATTGTGTGCTCAGCCCGACGTAGTTACCCACCGCCGCGCCTTTGTGACAGGAATCGCATTCCACAGTAGCGTGCGCGCCTAGCAACGGAAAACGGTTCATATGTTCCTGAATAGGTTTGGTGGCCCGCTGCCAACCCTGTACCGTGTGGCAATTTTCGCATTGCGCACCGAACTGCCGGCGATGAAAATCGGCATGACAATCCGCGCATTGGGTTCCCGCCGCGGTAAACACTCGCGAGACGTGGCAAGAATTACAGGCAACATTTACGTGCAAACCACGTAAAGGGTAATGGGTCTGGCTATTGTGATTAAATTCCGGGACCGCGCGAATCGGCGAAAAGCTGGTAGTAGTGTGGCAGTTCTGGCAGGCGATACTCAGACGTCCGTGGGGATTCTGAACACTGCCCTGCCCAACGGCCAGGGACGTGAATCCCACCGTGAATGCTATCGCCGCCAGCAGTCTAATGAACAACTTACACACGTTCCCCGACCTTCTCCGATCCACAATTACCCGACTGCTCCCCAGCCTCTCACCGACCACGCCAGTGGTCACTCTGCTTTATACGTAGATACGGCCGAGCCACCCGGTCAGCGGTAGATCACGCTGACGCTCGGCCTTGGGATACAGTACACTACGCACTCTTGGAAGAGCACTTTTGCTACCACAAATACTAGTACCAGACATCCTGCTGTTCAGCATGATAGGGTCGGCCTGCACAAATTGAAATCCGTACTGTGCCTTAATCCTTTTTAGTACCAGGCTTAGCACCAGGCTGCTTCGTCTCAGACTGTGATTTCAGGCTGGGCACGGCAGTGGAGTGGCACGCCGCACAGTCGGTCGGCGTCCCGCTGTAAACCCGCGTGACTCGTCCGTTAATCTCTTTGTTTTCGGTGTGACACTGCGCGCAGCGCACCTGCGTATGCGCACCCTCCAGCGGATAACTGGTCTTACTATGATCGAATTCAGCCGAGCCCCATTTTGAAATCGAATGGCAACTGGAACAATCTTTTTCCTTGCCCGGCGTCATGAACTGGCCGCCGTGAATATCATCGTGGCACTCGTAGCATTGGGTTGGCGTCACCGCGAAGTCGACGGTGGGTTTGGGCGCATTTCGCGCATTTACCGCCGCCGTCACTGGCCGATGGCAGCCGATACAGGTTGCCGATTGATGCGCGCCCTCCAACTTGAACTTGGTCTGATTGTGATCGAAGCTGCGCAGTTCCCGCCACTCCCGCGTGTTGTGACAGGTCTCGCAGGTCACCGCCGCATTGCCCGCCATCGCACCTGTCCTCATCCGATGGGGATCCACGTGACAACCCGTGCAACTTTGATCCGCGAAATGATACTTACGCGCGGGTGTGTCGGGAAGGACCTCGGCCATCGATAAAGGCTTGTGGCAATCTGCGCACGGCACCGCCAGGTGCGCGCTGGCCAGGGGAAATTTGGTTTTCCCGTGACTGGTCAGGTTGAAAGTAGACGGACGAAAGACGTCCTGGGTGTGGCACACTTCGCATTTATTGGCGTAGGGTTCAGCCTTGAATTCGCCGCCGTGCGGATCCACGTGGCAATCCAGGCAAACCTGCTGCTTTAAGGCGAACACCGCATCTTTGCTCAATGCCGCTTTTCCGTCCGCACTTGCCTTAACGGCAACCGCTCCGGGAATTTTCCCCGCAATCGTATTTGTGTTGGTGATTTGCCCGTCGGTACTGTGACAACGCGCGCACTCAAGTTTCGCGTGCTTGCCTTCCAGTTTGAATTTGCCCGTTTGATGCGTTTCGCGCGTGAACCCAGATGGCTTCCATTTCACGTCGTTATGACAAGCCGCGCAGTCCGCTGCGTTTTCTCCCTTCTTTCCCACGCGCGACGCAAACTGCCCGCGGTGAATGTCCTGGTGGCAATCTTTGCATTGTTCGTGAGCGATGGGCTTGGCGAAGTCGTTGTTTTTGTGGCACTGCGCGCACGTCAGCTCGCCATGCTTGCCGTGCAAGGCAAACTTGGTGCGGCTGTGATCGAAACTGGAAACGCTCGGAACCGATTTCCATCCCGCCGTGGTGTGACAGCTTTGGCACGTTCCCGCCTTGGCATTTACAAACGCGCCGCGATGCGGATCGGCGTGACAATCCTGGCATTGCCCGAACGCCAGCCCTTTGTACTTCGCCGTTACCTCACCCGGCTTGGGGCCATGGCATTTTTCGCAAGTTGTATTGATGTGCAGGCCGGTGAGCGGAAATTGCGTCCGGTTATGGTCGAAACCATTCGCCGGCTTCCAGGCGTCCTGTGAGTGGCAGCGCAAACACTCCGCGCCAAACTGCCCATTGTGTTCGTCCTTATGACACGACGTGCATTCCTTCTTCAAGCCCAGAAACGTATGGTTCAGGTCTTTAACTTTGATCTCCGCTTTGGCCGTGGCAGGAATCTTCGCCGCCGCGTGACACCCGTCGCACTTCAACTGCTTGTGCTTCCCTTCCAGCGCAAAGCCGGTCAGGGCTTTGTGATCGAAGCGGTCCCGGTCAAGCTTGGTGATGGCAAACTGCCGTCCGTTGTGTTCCAAATGGCAGCGCGCGCAATCGGTTTCGGCGGCGGAAACATTGTAGGCCCGCGCGTGATAGCCGATATAGCCTTCCACCCGCCGGCGGATTTCCGCATGGCAATCCAGGCACTTAAAGCCGCGATTCCCCAAACCGAAGTTGTGGCATGTGGCGCATTTGGTGGACCCTTCCAGATCTGCGTGCGCACGCGCCAGTGGTCCGGGAGAAATTTGCGCGTAGGCCGAACCCGCAGCCGCAACCCAAATCAAATATGCCCAGACCAAAAATCGCAGCGATCCTTGTAGCCACACGACACTCATCCCAATTGTAGGAGTCCCAACTTTAAGATAGAGCGGCAGGAAAAACGTTACAGATAGGGAGTCCCAGCTGTCCTGGCAGAAGCTGTCCTGGCAGAAGCTGTCCTGGCATGATACGCGGTGTATTATGCTGACCGTATTGTTGGCGGGCGGAACGGCATTTGGCTGCCGCCGGTCGTACCAACTGCCGGTCGTACCAACGGAAAGAAAGGAAGAAAGTGTAAAAGCTCTACTTCTTTTCCGGCGCCTTATCCCCAGGCGTTGGGATCGGCACCTGGATGGTCTGCTTTTCCTGTTGTTTGCCGTTCACGTAGGGTGTCACCTGAATTGGTACCGTACCACCGGTTTGGGCTGGGGCACCCTGGCTACCCGGTGTTAACGGAATCGTCTTCTGGAAGATGGCTGGCGAACTTTTGCCATTGCGCGTGGCCAATAGTGAGAGCGAAAGCGACGTCACCATAAACAATCCAGCCGCCACCGCCGTGGCTTTCGATAGTACCGTGGCGGAACCGCGCGGGCCAAATACGGTTTGCGACCCCTGGCCGCCAAAGGCGCCTGCCAAATCCGCAGCCTTGCCGCTTTGCAGCAACACCACTACCGCCAGAAATACGCAAACAATCACGTGAACAATTGTAATTAAGATGGCCATGCCTTACGTCCGTCCGCATGCCATAGGCGCATGCAATCAGCACCATCATAGCATGGCACCCGTTGGCGTGCTTTTTTTGTGCGGGCGGTACTCGTTTTAGCTTACTGCCATGTCCACGGGCTGCTATATTAGAGATGTGAAACGCAAACGCACGTCTGCCGCCGACACCGCCGACAACATCGGGACGCCTTCCGTGTCTCCCCCTCCCGTGTCTCCCGCCGACGTGGTTCCTCCGCAACTTTTGGAAGGCGCCAAGCGTGCCGTTGAAATGGATCGTTTGCCCAAGCCCGCTCGTTGCTCGGTTTGCAATGAGGATTGCGCGCCCATCTCCAGCGAAGGCCTCTGCTGGGTTTGCCGCCGCCTGAAGCTTAGCGCCTGGCGCGATTCCGACATGCAGATGCCGGCGCAGGAATAGCCCGCTCCCGGCCTTTGCCACAATCTAACCCGTAAGCCCGCAGGTAAGACTTTCGGGTTAAACCCGCAGGTAAAATAGAAACAGTATGTTCCCGCGTGAATATTCCGTCGGTCCTATCGCGATTACGCCCGCCACTGTGCTCGCGCCCATGGCCGGCGTCACGGATACTGTTTTCCGCCGAATGATCCGCGGCCAGGGTGGCTGTGGGCTCATCATGACGGAGTTCACCAGTTCGCATGGAATTGTGGCCAGTGCAAAAGCCACGAAACCCACCCGCTCCTTTCGCTATCTGTATTTCGATCCCGAAGAGCACCCCATCTCCGCCCAGTTATTTGGAGCCGATCCCCAGGTGATGGCCGACGCCGCCCGCCATTGCCAGGACATGGGCTTTGACATCGTCGATATCAACTTTGGCTGTCCCGTGAAGAAAGTGGTCACCTGCAACGGTGGGTCAGGCTTGCTGCGGGACCTGCCTTTGGTCGAAAACATTTTGCGGACCGTGCGTGCCGCCATCACCATTCCCTTGACCATGAAGTTTCGCGCGGGCTGGAATGACAAAGATTTAGTGGCGGTTAAAATGGCGCGTCTGGCCGAAGACTGTGGCCTGCAAGCGATCGCCCTCCATCCCCGCACCCGCGAGCAAGGCTATAGCGGCAAGGCCGATTGGTCGCGCATTGGGGAAGTGAAGGCCGCCGTGAAAATTCCCGTGATCGGCAACGGCGACATCCTAACGCCCGAAGACGCCGTTCGTATGGTGCAGGAAACCGGCTGCGATGCGGTGATGATCGGCCGCGCCGCCTCCTCCAATCCCTGGATTTTCCGCCAGATTCAGGACTACCTTAGCACCGGCAAATACGTCACTCCGCCAGAGCACGAACGCTACGAAATCATGCGCCGCTACTATCTAATGCTGTGTTCGCACAACGCGACAGATACGGTTGGCAAGATGAAGCAGTTCGCTACTTACTTCACTCATGGTGTGCGCAATGGCTCCAAACTCCGTGCCGACATTTATCATGCGCATGATCCAGCGCAAATCATCGGCATGGTGGATGCGTTTTTTGAACGCGAACTGGCGGCGCACTAGCGCGGATCGGGTCACCCATCCGCGGGTTATTCTGCGATTGCGGGTACGTTCAATATGAAAATACAATTCACCAGCCGTGTATTCCCAGCCGTGTATTCCCGCCGTGTACTCAAGGCAGGGCGTACCTACGTCGCGCATGCCCTTGAACTGGATATTTCTTCGTGCGGTGGTTCTAAGGAACGGGCCACCAAAATCTGACAGAAGCCGTCCGCTTGTTCCTTGAGGAAGCCACGAAGATGGGTACTCTGGATCAGATTCTCGAAGAAGCTAAATCTTAAACGCCACCACCGCCAGCGGCGGCAGCGTCACCGTCATGCTCGCCGGACGGCCGTGAAAACTATGATCGTGCGCCATGACGTAGCCGCTGTTACCCAAATTCGTCCCGCCGAACATTTCAGCATCCGTGTTAAATAGTTCGCGGTACAAACCCGCCTTTGGAACGCCCAAACGATAACCCGGCCGCGGCACCGGCGTAAAATTGCAAACAAATACAATGAAATCCTCGCGGTTCTTCGCAAAGCGGATAAACGAAATCACGCTCGATTCGGAATCCAGAAAATCGATCCACTCAAAGCCCGCAAAGGTATCGTCCACTTCGTACAACGCGGGCTCGCGCCGGTACAGCCAGTTCAACTCTTTCACCAGCGTTTGCAATTTCGAATGCACCGGAAACTGCAGCACCCACCACGGCAGGGGCCCGTCGTGATTCCACTCCGATACCTGCCCGAACTCCACGCCCATGAACATCAGTTTCTTGCCCGGATGCGCAAACATGTAGGTCAGAAACGCCCGCGTGTTGGCAAAGCGCTGCCATTCATCGCCCGGCATTTTCCCCACCAGTGACCCTTTGCCGTGCACCACTTCGTCGTGCGAAACCGGCAGCATGAAGTTTTCCGTGAACGCGTACAGCATACTGAACGTCACCAACTGCTGATGATATTTGCGGAACAACGCATCCTGGGAAAAATAGTTGAACATGTCGTGCATCCAGCCCATGTTCCACTTCATCGTGAAGCCCAATCCGCCGGTATACACCGGACGCGAAACCCCCGGCCAACTGGTGGACTCTTCCGCAATCGTCACCGCGCCCGGCTCCTCATGGGCCAGTTCATTGAAGCGCTTAACGAAGTCAATGGCTTCCAGATTTTCGCGCCCGCCAAATTTATTGGGAATCCATTCGCCTTCTTCACGCGAATAATCCAGATAAATCATGCTTGCCACCGCGTCCACCCGCAGCCCGTCAATGTGAAACTCGCGCAGCCAATAGACAGCGTTCGAAAGCAGAAATGTTTTTACTTCGTTGCGCCCGTAGTTGAAAATCAGCGTGCCCCAATCCTTGTGCTCGCCTTGCCGCGGATCGGCATGTTCGTAGAGCGCGGTCCCATCAAAGCGGTACAAACTGTGCGCATCGCGGGGGAAATGCGCTGGCACCCAATCCAGAATCACACCGATTCCGGCTTGATGAAACTTGTCCACAAAACCGCGGAAATCGTCCGGTGTGCCAAAGCGCGAGGTCGGCGCGAAATACCCCGTCACCTGATAGCCCCACGAACCCGAAAACGGATGCTCCATCATGGGCATCAATTCCACATGCGTGTAGCCCATTTGCGCGCAGTAGGCCACCAGCTTGTCCGCAATCTCGCTGTACGTCAACCACGCATTTCCGGGGCCGCGCATCCACGATTCCAAATGCACTTCGTAAACCGACACCGGCGAACGCAACAGGTTTTTCGCCGCCCGCTCCTGCATCCAGCGCGCATCCGCCCACACATAATTATTCAAACTCCAAACAATGGAAGCAGTGCGCGGAGGCACCTCCGCAAAAAATGCGTATGGGTCTGATTTTTCCTGCTCCACTCCTGAAGCCGCCCGCACGCAATATTTATAGTGCGTGCCTTGCCCCAGCTTCGGAATGAACAATTGCCAAATGCCGGCATCGCTAGGCAGCATCGGATGGCTGGCGCGGTCCCAGGAGTTGAAATCGCCAATCACGCTGACGAAGGTCGCATTCGGTGCCCACACCGCAAAGCGGACGCCCCCCTCCAATATTTGTGCCCCCAGCGTGTGGTAACTTTCGTGATGCGTCCCTTCAGCATGCAAATGCAGTTCAAAGGGAGTCAATTTCGTAGGCAACGCACTTTGTCCGGACACACCGCTATTATTGCATTTGAGTGCCTACAACAAATTTGCTGAAAAATGATTTGCCCGCCCGAGCCGAATTGCACCTGCATTTGGATGGGTCTCTCGAAACCGAAACGCTTCTGGAAATCGACCCCTCGCTCACTCGCCAGGAAATAGCCGCCGCTTCCACCTATTCCGATTTCGCCGGCTTCCTGAAAAGTTTCGTCTGGGTCAATCAGAAACTGCGCACACCTGAACACTACGCCATCGCCGCGCGCCACCTGTTTCAACGGCTGCATGCCGAAGGCGTTGTGTACGCCGAAGTGATTCTCTCCGCCGGCGTGGTTTTGTGGAAGCAACTTCCGTTCGCACCCGTCTACCAGGCGCTGCTGCGTGAAACCGCCCTCAGTCCCATCCCCGTGCGTTGGATTTTCGACGCCATTCGTCAATTTGGCCCCGAAACAGCCAAGCCGGTTTTTGATTTAGCCGCCGAACGCGTCAACGACGGCGTGATTGCGGTTGGTTTAGGTGGCGATGAGGATCGCGGCCCCGCGCGCCAATTCAAAACTCTGTTTCAGGAAGCCCGCGACAAAGGACTGCGGCTCACCTGTCACGCTGGTGAAATGAGCGGTCCCGATAGTATCTGGCAGGCCCTGGAAATCGGCTCCGAACGCATCGGCCATGGCATTCGCGCCATTGACGATCCAGCACTGATGGCTCATCTCGCCGCTCAAAACATTCCCCTTGAAGTTTGCATCACTAGCAATCTGCGTACCGGTGTCGTGCGTTCTCTCGACGAGCACCCCGTAAAAAAACTCTATGACGCAGGCGTGCCCATCATTCTCAATTCCGACGACCCGGCTCTGTTCGGCTGCACGCTCACCAGTGAGTATGAATTAGCCGCGCGCGAGTTTGGCTTTACTCCGGCGCAAATGGCGGAGCTGGGGCGAAATAGTTTCCGTTTTGCTTTCGTTCAAGTTGCGGCAAGCGAAGCGTTACAAAATAAGCAGGCAGCAGCCCTCCAAAACATTTTCCGTTTGTAGGTGGTTAGCGCGCCGCTGGCAGCGCTGTTGGGATTTTCCGCACCTCTACTATGGAAACGCCGTCACCGGCTCGCCGTTTTTTGCCGGATTTTGATGTATTTCGATGATTTGTAACCGCTTGCCTAAAACGGCGCCTGCGTTTTTGGCACAAGTGAAAACCCACCCATCAATTGCCGGGCAATCGCGTCGACTGGCTCAACGCTACTTTGTCGGCTTCCGACATTCCCGCGTTCTGCTTGATGTCATCCCGCGTTTTCAGCTTGCGACGGTAGCGTCCAAAATATTCGTCGATATCGCCGCCAAATTGAAAACTGTACATGATATCGGCGAAGGCCCGTGTGTGATTCAGTCCCAGTGCATGCCCCGACTCATGCAGGCAAGTCAGATAAACGATGGTGTCCCGCAACAATTCGTCGCGGCGCGTGTCATCTTCCGGAATCAAAATATGCAATTCAGACCCGCGGCGTCCATTCACCACGATGGGCACTGCTTCTCCGTACAAGCCGCTGTTTTTGTCGGCCCAACGAAATTGCAGCAGCGCCGTAGCACGATCTTTGGTTTCCACAAAGTGAAGCTTGGTCTGGTTTGGACCAGCTTGGTTTGGCTGAGACACACTCGCTTCCTGCCACGCAGCCAGCGCCCAGCGCGCCAAATCCATATCACCGGGACGGCAAGGCGTACCCATTACCGAGCAAGATTCAATCCAGAAAGTGGTGTCAGCGGCGGACAGCGCCGACGCTAGCAGCAGGTACAAGATAAAGCTAGTTCTTGGAAGATACATTCTCGCTACTCTGTTCCGCACTCAAACGCCCCACCAGCGCCTCCAAATCGGCAACGCGTTTGGACATCCGTTCCATCGCCAGCGCTTCCGGGTCCGGCAGATTGCCGTGTTCCAGTTCTTCGTGTTCCAGTTCACCAAGGTTTGCCTGACCGCGCACCACACGCCCCGGCACGCCTACAACCGTCGAATGATCCGGCACCGGCCTTACCACAACGCTGCCCGCGCCAACTTTTACGTGATCGCCCACCTTGATATTGCCCAGCACGGCCGAGCCCGTCCCCAGCACCACATGATTTCCAATCGTCGGATGCCGCTTGCCGGTATCTTTGCCCGTGCCGCCCAGGGTCACGCCCTGGTACATCAAAACATCGTCGCCGATCTCGGCCGTCTCACCAATCACGATGCCCATACCGTGATCGATGAAAAATCGCCGGCCAATGGTCGCGCCCGGGTGAATGTCAATGCCAGTCAGGCTGCGAGAAAGTTGCGAAATCAGCCGCGCCACCGTGAACCAGCCCGCTTTGTACAAACCATGTGCAATGCGATGCAGGAACAATGCGTGCAGGCCCGGATAGCAGAACAGAATCTCAATCACTCCGCGCGCAGCCGGATCGCGCTGAAAAATGGTATCGATCTGTTCGCGAACCTGGCGAAAAATCATCTTTAGCGGCTGCCTCTCTTTATTATCGCTGCTTCGTCAACTGGTTCAATCTGCTGGTGTACTATCCTGAAATCGTGCGCACAATTCTTGCCGTTTCTGTTCTCGCGGTCTTTGTTCTAACGTCTGTTCTAACCCTGGCCGGCTGTTCCACCGCCCCGCCGCCCGTCGCCAACCGCGCCGGTGGACCGCCCATCGCAACTTCCGTCATCGCCGCCGGACACCCCATGGCAAAATACCTGGAGCTTGTTGGATTCCGTCTCTCGGAAAAAGGTGCAGGAAAGTTAATCGTCAAGTTCGCTGTGGTCAATCATTCTGAAGCCGACATCGGCGATCTGGACATGAAGATCCGCCTCACCACCACCGCAGCCAAGCCCGACGACCCGCCCATCCTGGAATTCGACGCCAAGGCTCCGCAACTGGGACCCCTGGAAATGAAAGAAGTCACCGCCACCGGCACCACCAAGTTGCGCATTTATGAATTGCCCGACTGGCAGTTCATCCGCGCCAACGTCGAAATCACGTCAAAGTAAAAATGCCGACCGAGCGCCTCTACTATAACGACAGCTATTTGCGTGAGTTCACTGCTCAAGTCGTGGACACGGTCGATGACGGCCTCCGCGTCTACCTCGATCGCACCGCCTTTTATCCCACCTCAGGAGGCCAGCCATTCGACAAAGGAG